>DATATR010000388.1:0-11864 GCA_036268695.1 Polyangiaceae bacterium
CGGTCGGCGAAAATCTGCGCGTCGGGCTCGGCGTGACGGGCGAGAAGCACGTCCCCGAGCGCATCTTCAAGCTGTTTCCAGTGCTGAAATCGATGCTGCGCCGGCGCGGCGGCGATTTATCCGGCGGCCAGCAACAACAGCTCGCGATCGGCCGCGCGCTGACCTTGAATCCGAAGCTCTTGATTTTGGATGAGCCGACCGAAGGCATTCAGCCCAACATCGTCAGCGAGATCGCCGACATTTTGCTCGAGCTCAATCAGAGCGAGAAGCTCACGATTCTACTCGTCGAGCAAAAGCTCACCTTTGCACGGCGCGTGGGGCAACGCTTCGTGATCATGGATCGCGGTCGCGCGGTGGCACAGGGTGAGATGCCGGAACTGAGCGACGAACTCGTCTCGCGTTATCTGACGGTCTGATCGCGCCGGCTCATTAGTTGCGGCTCGTCGAAGTCGTCGAGCGCGAGCCGGTAGCAGTCATCGCCGTGGTCGCGCCAGTCCGCGGCTAGGCGTGTGAATGCGGCCTGGTATTCGGGCGCTGGGGTGATGAGCTTCGGCAGCGCGAGGTTTTTCGAAAAGCTAGCTCAGATCGCTGGTCTCGCGGGCGCGAGCAATTTTCGGCGAATCATTTCGCTCGGGTTGGTAGCATCGCGCGATGGTTCGCGAGGATTGGTCACGGCTCTTGCCGATCGGCGTTGGCGCGGCTCGGCATTTTTCTCTCGCGCGTCGGCGCCGAGAAAGGCAATAGTACCGAAACATGAAACCGGTTCCGTATTTTGGTTTGGGTTTGCTCTGCTCGGCTGTTTGCGTCGCGGCGGTATTCAGTTGCCGGCCCGAGGGGGCGAGCGAGTCACAAGCGGTGAGCCCGGCCGAGCCCTCGGCCGCGGCGGCGAACGCGGCGCAAGCTGCTTCGTCGGATGCGCCAGCAAAGGCCGCGCTCGCGCTCGACGACGAAGTGCTCGCGACCTTCTTCGATGACGACATTCCGCATGCGAGCGGCGGCTACACCTACGCCTATGGCGGCAAGACCCACAACCAAATCATTCACACGAACACGCCGGACAATCCGGCGGTGTTCGGCGTGTTCTTCGACAATGACTACTCGGGCGTGAACATCTCGCGTGGCAACAGCGCGTTCGTCGATCTCACCCCGTACCGCAAAACCGGCAGCCTCACGTTTTGGATCAAGGCCGGACCGGCCGCGAAGAAATTCATGGTCGGCTTGATGGACAACCAGCCCGACGGCAAGAAAGTCCAAACCAAGGTCAGCGGGGACGACTACGTGATGGCCAAAGAAGGCGAGTGGGTGCGCTGCCGCATTCCACTCAAAGCCTTCCAAGACGACGGCTTGTACTGGGATGCCGCGAAATCGCGCGAGTTTGCGGCCAAGATGGATTGGGCGAAAATCACGGACTTTCGCCTGTCGATCAATCGCGACGAGAACAAGGTCGCGGCCGGACAACCGATCGCGTTTTATCTCGACCAAGTCGAGCTCACGAAGACCGCGAAGGGCATCGAAGATCCGGACGCTTACTGGGACGCATTCAAATCGGATGCGCCGGTCGCGCTAGTGACCGATTTTACGAAGTGGCCGGAAGCGTGGAAGACGCAGCACGGCAACTCCGCGGAGATCGCCGCGGCCGTCGCGCCAGCACCGAAGAGCGCGCCGGCGAGCGCGAAAGGCAAATCGCTCAAGGTCGACTTCAAGCCCGGTGATTGGTTCGACGTGTACCTGCGCCCCGAAAGCGCACAGGGCATGATCAAGGATTGGAGCAAGCACTACGGCGTCACGGTCTGGCTCTACGGCGACAAGCCGTACCAATCTTTCGATTTCGTGATCTTGGATCGCGATCACGAAATGTTTTTGGCGCACGCGGGCGCCGGCCGCGGCTGGCATCAGCTGTTGATTCCGTTTCGGAGCTTCGCCAAATTCCCTTATTACCAGCCGCCCGAAGCCAAGCTGAACAACAAGCTCGATCTCGACGGCGTGTATCAGTTCGGCATCAAACCGGGCGGCGAAGTGCCGGGCACGATCTACCTCGCCGATCTCGAACTCACGAATGCGCGCGCATTGACCAAACCGAAGGCGCCCGCCGAGTCGCCCGCGGTGTTCAAGGGCGATCTCAATCGCGTCGTGCAGAAGATTCCGGACATTTACGGCGTGAACGTCGGGTTGTGGTCGCCGGACGCGATCGATCCGGCGTCTTTCGCGGCCGAAAAGCAGCTCGGTCTCGGCGTGGTGCGCTATCCGGGCGGCCTCCGCGCGGACGAAGAAGATTGGCAGAAGACGCTCAAGGCCAAAGACTTCAACGTCGATACGGACGAATTCCTCGACTGGTGCGGGAAGCTCGGCTGCTCGCCGCTGTTCACGGCCAACGTCGGCGACGGCACGCCGGAGCTCGCCGCGGCTTGGGTCAAGTACGTGAACCAAACACGCAAGGGGCCGAAAGTCACGTACTGGGAAATCGGCAACGAGATCTACGGCGATTGGCATCGCTTCTACGCGAAGTGGGGCAAGGACGGCGGCACGAGCTACGGCAAAGCCGTGCGCGAGTTCGTGAAGGCGATGAAAGCCGTCGACCCGAGCATCAAGATCAGTGCCGTCTGGATGCTCGGCGGCAGCTGGAATAAGACCGTATTCAAAGAAGTCGCGGATGTGGTCGACGCGGTGAGCGTGCATCACTACGCGCAGCACGCCGCCTCCGAAAACGACGAAGCATTGCTGGCGACTTCGGCCGAAGCCGGCAATTTGATCTCGACCGTGAAGGCTCAGCTCGACGAGCTCGGCGTGAAGGGCAAAAAATACGAAATCTGGCTGACCGAATGGAATTCGGTGGATGCCAATCCGGGCCCGCAGATTCTCCAGCACGTGAATGGCTTGTTCATCGCGGACTATCTCGGTCACTTGGCACAGTCACCGGTTCGGATCGCAAACTTGTGGGCGCTTTACAACGGACGAGACAAGCGGCTCGGCGACTACAGCTTGCTTGCGCCGAACGGCGATCCGCAGGGTTTCAATCTGCGGCGTCCGTCTTATTGGGCATTCGAGATGCTCGCCAATAGCCTGACTGGCACTCTGCTCGAAGGCAAGAGCGACCAAGACCAACTCTCGGCATTCATCGCCAAACGCGCGGACGGCAAAGTGTCACTCGTGTTCGTGAACAAGAACTTCGACACCGACTACAAAACGACGCTCAACGTTCCGGGTTTGAAGGGCGAAGCCACTGTCGAAACGCTGACCGCCGAAACCTCGGGCGGCATCCTCGGTTCGGAAGCAACCGGCAAAACGCACAACGCGAGCGGACCGATTTCACGAACCGAGAAGCTCGCGAGTGGTTCGCAATTGCTGGTGCCGAAAGCGTCCATCGTGACCGTGCGCTATTGACGTGCACAGTTCCGCGCTCGCGGTGTGTGCGTTTTCGTTGACGAAAAAATAGGCGCACACACCGCATCTCGCGCGCCGGTTGCTCGCGCGCCGAAAGCGTGAAAACCTCGCTGCATGGGAAGAGCGTGGGTATTTGGGGTTGCCTTGTTCGTCGCTGTGCACGCATCGGCCGCGCTGGCAGACGAGCCCGAGCCCGGAGCGGCAGCGACCGGCACGGCAGACGCGCCGAGTGCTGCGGATTCCGCGACGCCGTCGGCGGCAGAGATCTACGCCTGGCAACCCGGACCGAAGCCGATCGATCTCGGTCACGGCGTGAAGCTCGAGCTGCCGGACAGCCACGTTTATCTCGCTCAGCCCGACGCGGGCAAGCTGATGGAGAAAATGGGCAACCTGCACAACGAAGACTTGATCGGTCTCGTCGTGCCGCGACAAGAACCCGAGCGCTATCTGGTCACGCTGCGCTACGAAGAGTCCGGCCACATCAAAGACGACGAATCGCTCGATGCCAAAGAACTGCTCGATTCGATGCGTGAGGGCGAAGCAGACTACAACGAAGAGCGGAAGAAGCTCGGCTTTCCGCCGATCCACTGCACCGGCTGGAACGAACAACCGCACTACGACAAGCAGAAGCACGAGCTCATTTGGGGCCTGATCGTCGCTGATACGACTGGCAGCTCCGTCAACTACAGCACGCGCATTCTCGGTCGCACCGGCTTCGTGTCGCTGAATCTGGTTGCCGATCCGGAGCACCTCAACGCATACAAGCCGGACGGCGCGCTGCTCCTGTCGAAGACCGAGTTCGAGTCCGGCAAGCGTTACGAAGATTTCAACTCGTCCACGGATAAAGTCGCGGAGTACGGGCTCACCGGTTTGGTCCTTGGCGGCGTGGGCCTCGGCTTGGTCAAGGTGGCCAAGATTGGGCTCTTGGCGAAATTCGGTAAGGGGCTCATCGCCTTGCTGCTCGCCGGCAAAAAGGCCATCGTTGCAGCATTCGTCGCGGCCGGCGCCGCCGTGCGCGGCTGGTTCAAGAAAAAGAAGAAAGAAGATGCCCCTGCCTGAAGACGAGCCCGAGCTGGGCGGCGGTTTGCCCGGCGAACCTGCGCTGGCGAGCGCCTCGGGCGCTCCGGCGCAAAGCACCAAAAAGATGACACGCGGCGGGATCACCGCCGTCTTGCTCGCGCTCCTGGCCAAAGGCAAAGCGTTATTGATCGGCCTGAAGGCGCTGCCGCTGGCCAAGCTGTTGCTCACCGGCGGCAGCATGGCAGCGACCGTGCTGCTCTACGCTCGGCTCGGTGGCTTTCCGTTCGCGCTCGGCCTGGTACTGATGATTCTGATTCACGAGCTCGGCCACGGCGCGGCCATGAAACGCGCCGGCGTTGAAGCCGGCTGGCCCCTGTTCATCCCGTTCTTCGGCGCCATGATCGCAATGAAGGGGCGCCCCGAGCACCCGCGCGTGGAGGCCGAAATTGCTTACGCTGGGCCACTCGCAGGCACCGCCGCCGCGCTCGCGTGTGCGACGATTGGCCTGCTCCTGCAAAGCCGATTCTTCTTGGCTCTGGCTTACACCGGCTTTTTCCTGAATCTGTTCAACCTGACGCCGTTCGGGTTCTTGGATGGCGGTCGCATCGCGCGCGTGATCTCGCGCAAGGCGTCGATCGTGGGCGGGGTGATCATGGGCGGGCTGTGCTTGCTGAGCCCTTCGCCGCAGCTCGTGTTGATCGCGGCGCTCGGGTTGATGCAGTCGTTTCGCCGCGACAACGCCGATCTGGATCGGGTCACGCCGGAGGATCGCGCGGCTTGGGCGTTGCGCTACTTCGGGCTGTGCGGCTTTTTGGCTCTGGGCACGCTGCTCACGCATCAGCTGACCAAAGCGCACGGCTGGTGACTCGCGTCGGTCATGTTGATGAAGTGGCCGCGCGCTTGGTAGCAAGCGCCGTCACAGGGATCGGTCGGGCCCGGCCCTTCGCGCGCTTTGCATAGTCGGCACGTCGTTCGTTGAAACTTAGACAAGCGCGCGTGTAGCAAAAGATTTTCGCTCGGCTCGCGTCGCGTGTTCGATCCATTCGCTCGTTGCCGGCGTATGTAGTTCGCGCTCATCGCGGCGATGAGCACGAGTATTCGCGAGCGACTCGTCGCGCTTCGGCGTGCGCGAGCGCGCGCGGCTGCTCGAGGGATTGCTTCGAGTCGGAGGTTCACGTGACGAAATGGTCTTTTCTCGGTTGGGCACTGCTAGTCGGTGCCGGCTCTGCGGTTGCGTGCAGCAGCGGCGGCGATGATTCGGCGTCGAGCGCTGGTTCCGGCGGCAGCGCCGGCAGCACGAGCGCCGCAGGCGCGGGTGGCACGTCGAGCACGGGTTCGCTCTACAATCGGCTCGGCGGAAATTCGGGCATCCGCACGGCAGTCGAAGCGATCATCACCGCCGAGACGATGGATCCGATGATTGCCAGCTATTTCTCGCAACAAGCGAACCCGGCCCACCAACCCACGGCGAAGGACATCGAAGATTGTTTGGTCCTGCTGCTCGGCTCGCTCACGGGTGGCACGGAAGTCTATCCCGGCAAGGCCACGAGCGGCTTCATGTGTCGTTCGATGGTCGAGGCGCACGCCGATCTCGACATCAACAGCGGCACCTTCGATCAATTCGTGACGATCGCGGCTGGGGTGCTCAAAGACGCCGGCGTGGCCGACGCGGACATCACCGTGATCGGCAACGCCTTGAACGCGACGAAGACCTCGGTCGTGAGCGCGAGCCCGGACTCCGACACCGAACGCGCGTGCACGGCGCCGGCGGCGTGTGCAGCCGAAGCAGGCGCGAGCGGCGCGAACTGAGGCGGAGTCGACCATGAAGCGCGCAGCATGGATTCGTGCTCTCGTCTACACGGCGTCGGTGCTCGCGGCGTTGACGTTGCTCATTGCCGCGCTGCATACGAGCGCGGCGCGGCCGCTGCTCGCTCGCTTGGGCATGAAGTGTCCGCTCGACGCATCGCCCGCCGAGGTCGAGGCAGCGCGGCTCGAGAGTGCGCGCGTCACGCGCGGGACCGAGGCGGCGGCGTCTCGGCCCGCGCTGGGTTTCGTGCTCGATCAAACGACGCTCGCGGACGTGAAGGCGTGGGCAGAAAAGAAAAACGTCTCGTGTGACGAAGCACGCACCCGCTCGCTGCTCCATTGCACGAACGTGCCCGAGACTGCGCTCGGCAAGAGTGGCCCCGAGTTCAACGACCTCGATTTCGGATTTTCGCCGAGCAACGCGCGGCTCGTGAACATCAGCGCTTGGCGCAGCGGAATGTCTTCGCGCGCAGCGTCCGCGCAAATGAAAGCGATCGCCGCTTCGCTCGCGGCAGAGCTCGGCGCGCCGGCTTCGACAAAAGGCGATCTTTCCGCGCGCTACTTCGCCTCAGGGCCGATGCGCACCGCGTTCGTTCAATATCGGTTCTCTGACTACATCGCGGACGTGACCGCGACGAACATCCCCGACAAGGGCCTGATCTTGCGCGAGCATTATATGTCCGCTCGTGACTGATGCTGAGCTCGGGCGTATACTCATAGACTTTCCGCCGCGTCGTCTCAGCTGCTCGGTGCGGGTCGGTTCGCCACTTCGGTCCTCCTCCGAATAACCCCGAAATGGCGGGCTGCACCCGAACCGGGGATTCCCCCGATGAAGACGACGCGGCGGCCCCATTTTGTCGGCGAGCGTCGTACTGTCCTGGCCTCAGCCTATCGGGCTAGTAGAATGAGGCGTTCGCGATGCTGACGATGAAAACCAAGTATGCGCTCAAGGCTTTGGCCTTGCTCGCGTCCGCCGACCAAAGCGAGCCGGTGCTGATCTCCGAGATCGCCGAGCGCGAAGGCATTCCGAAAAAATTTCTGGAGCTGATCCTGCGCGAGCTGAAGCAGCACGGCATCCTCGACAGTCGCAAAGGGCGCGGCGGCGGTTACCTTTTGCGACGTCGGCCGGAAGACATCAACCTCGCGAGCATCATCCGAATTTTGGACGGCCCACTCGCGCCCGTGCCGTGCCTCAGCCAGACCGCGTATCGTCGCTGTGAGGGCTGCGAAGACGAGCGCACTTGCGGCATTCGCTTGGTGCTCAAAGAAATGCATCAGTCCACCCTGCGCATCCTGGAAAACACGACCTTGGCGGACGTCGCGGCCCGCGTGCGTGAAGCAGCAATCGGCAACAAACCCGTCGCACGCTATTCGATTTGAGGCTTGCCCGCGCGGAGGGCATATCCCACACTGCCGCGTGCCGCGGTTTTCGTACGCCTTGCTCGGAGCGCTCGCCTTGCATGCGCTCGCGCTCTTGGTGCACGCGCGTTGCGCTCCAACGCGCGCAGTCGAGTCGCAGCACGTCGAAGAGCTGTTCGAAATCGACGAGCTAGCGGCGCCCGCAGCCGAGCCGGAAAGTGCGCCGAGCCCGAATACGGATGCAGCCGCGCTCGCGCACGCGGAGCCCGCGCCGGCCGCGGCGTCGCTGCGCGCCGTGAGCGCACGCGCGCCGGAAGGCGCTTCGAGCCAGTCGCCCAGCGCCGACCCGTCGAGTGACGTCGCGGCCTCCGAAGCAGTCGCTTCCGCCGCGTCGAGTGCCGGCGAACCCGCGCGCAAAATCGACTTCGGCTTGGACGGCCATTTTTTCTGGCCGCCCGCGCCCGGCGAAGCGCCGCCCGCGCCGAGCGATCCCCGCGCCGCGAACGATCGCCGGCGTTCGCGCGACACGCAATTTCAACGCCGGCTCGAAGCCGATCTCGCCGCTGCCGACGTCGCGCACGGCGACGCGCGCGGCAACGCACTGGTCGGTTCGTTGCACACGGCCGTGCGAGACAATGGCCCGGTGCGCGGCGAAGCGCTGTTTCGCATCACGCTCGGCGCGGACGGCAGCGTCGGCAGCGTCGAAATCTTGCGCGGCTCGGAGGCGGATTGGGCGCCGGCGCTGGCTTCGTTTCGCGCGCTCGCGGCCAAAAAACGCGTCCGCGTGCCAGCGGGCGCGCGCGGGCTACGCGTCACGTTCGCGGTCAAAGCCAAGGTGCAAATGCCGGCGGGCGACGAAGTCGGCGGCGCGCACGTCGCTACGCCGTCGACCGAACCGAACGGCATGACGCTGCACGGCACCTTCGATTTGGCCGATCTCGGCGGCGGCGCGCAACGCCTCGTGTATGCGCGCGTCGTGAGCGAAGAAGTGTTGTGATTTTTTATTGATGGTCACGCGTCGCGGCGCGTCTCGTCACAGCCTTCGGCGTCGCGTTTCGGCTCCCGCGCTTCGCCGGATTCAATGCGCGCGCGTGTATTGCTTCGGAACCGGCGCTTTGTGCTTCAACGCGTGCGCCGCGTTCACGCCAAAATACGGATCGCGAAGCATCTCGCGCGCCATGAACACGAAATCGGCCTTACCCTCGCGTATGATTTCGTCCGCCTGCTTCGCCTCGGTGAGCATGCCGACCGCGGCAACCGCGAGCTTCGTGCCGTGTTTCACCGCCTCGGCGAAGGGCACCTGATAACCCGGCGCCGCGGGCACGATCGCTTTGGCCAGATTGCCGCCCGAGCTGCAGTCGATCAAATCCACTCCTTCTTTTTCGAGCCACTGTGCGATGCGCACCGTGTCTTCGATCGTGATCCCGCGCTCGCTCCAATCCGTGCACGAAAGGCGCACGCCGAGCACGCGATCGGTCGACCAAACTTCGCGCAGCTCGCGCGCGATTTCGAGCACGATTCGCGCACGATTTTCCAGGCTTCCGCCATATTCGTCAGTGCGCTGATTCGAGAGCGGCGAGATGAAGCTGTGCAGCAGATAACCGTGCGCCGCGTGGAGCTCGAGGTAGCGAAAGCCCGCGCTTTTCGCGCGCAGCGCCGCCGCGCGAAACTGCGCTCGGATCTCGCTCAAGCCGGCCGCGTCGAGCTCTTTCGGCACGCGATGCTCGGCGCTGAACGCGAGCGCGCTCGGCCCGACGATGTCCCAGCCGCCTTGCTCGTTCGAGAGCGGACGTCCGCCGTCCCACGGTCGCGCGGTCGAGGCCTTGCGCCCCGCGTGCGCAATTTGAATCCCAGCGACGGCACCCTGAGCTTCGATGAAGCTCGCGATGCGCCCGAGCTCCGTCACGTGCTCGTCTTTCCAAATCCCCAAATCTGCCGGCGAAATCCGCCCAATCGCCGACACCGCGGTCGCCTCCGCGGTCACGAGCGCCGCGCCGCCGACAGCGCGCGAACCCAAATGCACCAAATGCCAATCATTCGCGAAGCCATCTTCGGAGCTGTACTGACACATCGGTGAGACACCGATGCGATTACGAAACGTGACTTTGCGCAGCGTGATCGGATCGAACAAATGCGGCATGCACGCGAGTGTGATCGCTTTCCCCAAGCTCGCCAAGAGCGGCGCCTTTCGGCTTGTCTTTACGCCGCGTGCGGGCGAAAATGGAGCCAGTTTCGGGCCGAAAGGTGAGTTCGTCTTGACCTCAGAAAATCGTTCCGGCTTCGCGCCCTCGCGTCGGCACGTGTTGATGACCACGCTCAGCACCGGCTTCGCGCTCGCGGTTACACCGATCTCCGCCAGCGCGCTCACGACCGACAGCGACGGACTCGAAGCAGGCGAAATCAAAATTCCGACCAGCACGGGCGAGATCCCGGGTTACCGCGCGCTGCCGCTGAAGCCGAAAGGCAAGCTGCCCGTGATCCTGGTCGTGCACGAAATCTTCGGCGTGCACGAGCACATCAAAGACGTCTGCCGGCGCTTCGCTAAAGAAGGTTTTTACGCGATCGCGCCCGAGCTCTTCGCGCGCCAGGGGGACGTCTCGAAGATCAGCGACTTCAAGGAGATCGTGTCCAAGGTCGTCTCCAAAGTGCCGGACGCACAAGTGATGTCTGATTTGGATGCCTGCGTCGCGTTCGCGAAAAAAGACCCGCATGCGGACGCGAACAAGCTCTCGATCACCGGCTTCTGTTGGGGTGGGCGCATTGTCTGGCTCTATGCGGCGCATCAACCGGCGCTGAAAGCCGGTGTCGCGTGGTATGGCCGCATCATCGGCGACAAAGACGATTTGCACCCGAAAAACCCGGGCGATCTTCTGGCCGACTTGAAAGCGCCGGTCCTCGGCTTGTACGGCGCCAAGGATACCGGCATTCCGCTGGACACGGTGCAGCAGCACGCGCAGGCACTCGCTGCGTCGTCGAACGCGAACGCCCAAGCGTCGAGCGTTCACATTTACCCGGACGCGGGCCACGCCTTCTTCGCCGACTATCGCCCGAGCTATCACAAAGAGTCCGCCGAAGATGGTTGGAAGCGCTTGAACGATTGGCTCAAATCGCACCATGCGGTGTGAGCGCGCGATAGGTCCGAACAGGAGCTCGAGATGAAAACGAAAAAGCTCGGTCGCACTGGTTTGAAGGTGAGCGAGATCTGTCTCGGCACGATGACTTTCGGTAATCAATGTGACGAAACGGCGTCCTTCGCGATCATGGACAAAGCGTTCGACGCGGGCGTCTTCTTCTTCGATACCGCGGACGTATATCCGCTCGGCGCGACGCCGGAGCTACGCGGCGCGACCGAGACCATCGTCGGCAGGTGGCTGAGCGATCGCAAACGGCGCGACAGAATCGTGCTCGCCAGCAAATGCCGCGGACAAATGGGAGAGGGCCCGAACGAAGTCGGGCTCTCGCGCAAACACGTGATTTCCGCGGTCGAAGCCAGCTTGCGCCGGCTCAAAACGGACTACCTCGACCTCTACCAAACCCATCAACCCGATCCTGAAACGCCAATCGAAGAAACGCTCGGCGCGCTCGACGACTTGGTGCATCAGGGCAAAGTCCGTTATATCGGCTGTAGTAACTACCCGGCGCACCAGCTATGCAAAGCGCTGTGGGCAAGCGACAAGCACGGTTACGCGCGCTTCGAATCGGCTCAACCGCGTTACAACATCCTATTTCGCGAAATCGAAAATGAGATCGTGCCACTGTGCCGCGCGGAAGGGCTCGGGCTGATCGTTTACAATCCGCTCGCGGGTGGTTTTCTCACCGGTCGCTACAAGCCAGGGCAAGAGGTCGAATCCGGCTCGCGTTTCTCTCTGAATCAAGCGGGCAAATTCTATCAACAACGTTACTGGCAGAGCGCGCAGTTCGAAGCAGTGGAGAGCCTCAAGCGCTTTTTCAGCGAACGCAATCGCTCGCTCACCGAGGTTGCGTTGGCTTGGGTGCTTGCTCAGCCCGGCGTCAGCTCGGCGATTTTGGGAGCAAGCCGCGCCGAACAGCTCGATCAGAGCTTACCCGGCATCGCGCTCGAGCTCAGCGCGGAGGAGCTCGCGTTCTGCGACCAGATCTGGTTCGACCTGCCGCGGCTCAAAGATCCGAGCGTCGCGCTGCGCTGAACGGCGCATTGCGCCTGTCTCGCGTCGCAGACACGCGCGTTATTTCTATTGAATACACGGGAAATCGGCGCTTGTCCTTGACCTGAGCCCGTTGTCCACTATAGGAGACAGCATGCAGATTGGAATCGTCGG
>DATATR010000389.1:0-14335 GCA_036268695.1 Polyangiaceae bacterium
GGAGACTTCGGACGCTAGCTCGTTCTGGCTATTCGGATGTGATCTCAAACGCAGGGTGCGTGTCGGACGAACCTTGCGAGTTTTTCTCATTTCGTATGCCGTAAATTGCGCGTCGCTGTCGAACTTGCGTAGTGCGAACGCGTTCCACGCTCCAAATCCAAATGTAGGGTGAAGTAACCCCGCTGGAATATTTCCTTACTTTCCGCGTACTCTCGATCTGCAACCGATTCCAGTTCGACGCGAGCACACGCAACCTCACTGGTATCTAACGCACGCTCTCGCGTAGTCTTTGCAAAACGCGCTGAACTGCGTCAGAAGAAGCAGGATATGGGCGCTTTGCGTGATCTTGGTTTCTTGCTCGCGCTGCCGCTGGGGATCGCCGCAGTTGCTTGCCAAGGCAATCTCGCGGGCGCTGGTGGCCGGAACGGCGCGAGCTCTGGCTCGGGTAGTGCGAGCGGCGTTGGATCGGGTGGCAGCGCTGCGCTTCCGCCGGGCACCTCGACCATGTCGCTTTTGCCGGCGAGCATTCGCCGATTGACGAATCTCGAATACGAAAACTCGGTTCGAGATGTCGTCGGCAACACCGACCCAGTCACGACCGATTTCGTGCCGGACGCTCGTCAGAGCGGCTTCACCGTGAACGAAGCGCAGATTGTCGATTCGGTGCTGATCAAGCAACTCGCTGGCGCCGCGGCGACGCTCGCCGCGGATGTCCGCGCCAACCTCGACACGGCCGCGCCGTGCGCGGATCAAACCGCAGGCGCGGAAGACTGCGCGAAGAGCTTCATTCAATCTTTCGCGACGCGCGCATTTCGTCGGCCCCTCGGTGACGACGAAGCGGCGCGATTGCTCACGCTCTATCACGCCGCCGCGGACGGCGCGACGTACGCGGACGGGATCGAAGAAGTCGCGAGCGGAGTGCTGCAATCGGCCGCATTTTTGTATCTGACCGCAACGGGCGGCGGCGCGAGCGGCACGAACGTCGAGCTCACGCCGTACGAGATCGCGAGCCAAATGTCGTATCTCTTGCGCGCGAGCCCGCCGAGCCAGGATCTGATCGCCGCGGCCGTGGCCGGCAAGCTCGATACTTCGGACGGCCGCGCGCAGGCAATTCAAGACTACGGTTTGCTCGGCGGCGCGGATCCGTTGAATCGCACGGTGCGCATCATTCGCGAGTGGCTCGGCACCGATCAGCTCGAAGACACCGCGAAGGACACGACCGTGTATCCGGATTTCCCCGGCCTCAAACCAGCGATGGTCGCCGAGACGACGGACTTCTTGAATGACGTCGTGACTCGTCGTGACAAGGGCTACGGCACGCTCCAGGAATTGTTGGGCGCGAATTGGACCTCGACGAAAGATCCGAACCTCGCCGCGCTCTACGACGCGGCGGGCCCCGGCACCGACGCTGACGACACGATCACTTTGCCGAAGCGAATCGGCATTTTGAACCAAGGCGCCTTCTTGTCGGTGTATGCGCATGCCAATGAAACTGCGCCGGTGCTGCGCGGCGTCGCGATTTTACGGCGTGTCACCTGCATCGGCGTGCCTTCGCCCGCGACACTCAACATCACGGTCGTCCCGCTCGTGCCGGATCCGACGAAATCGATGCGCGACCGTCTCGGCGCGCACGTCTCGGATCCAGTGTGCGCCACCTGCCACACGCAGATCGACAATATTGGGTTCACCTTCGAGCTCTACGACGGCATGGGCAAAGACCATTTCACGGATGTCAACATGGCGCCCATCAACAGCGCCGCCACGATCAGCCAAACCAAATCGGACTTGGACAACCAAACGTTCGCGGACAGCAACGCCCTGGCCACCGCGCTTTCGACGGATCCGATGGTACGCGAGTGCTTCGCGCGCAACATCTTCCGCGCGTCGTCCGGCCGCAGCGACGACACTTCGCAGTCGAGCGAAGACGATTTCGTCAAGTACTGGCACACGCAGGATGATTCACTCCCCGAGGCGCAGAAGGCCGGCATCATCAACACGATCATGGATTACATCAAGAGTCCGACCTTCACCTTGAGGAGGACGCAATGAGGCGTCTCAGCCCGACGCGGCGCGCGTTCTTGCGCGCGATGGGCGCAGGCATGGCGGCGCTGCCGTTCTCGCGCTTGCTGGAGAATTCGGTCGCGCAAGCTGCCGGCGAGACCTTGCCCTTGAAGTTCATCACGATCTATCACCCGCACGGCATTTCGGCGGAATTTTGGGCGATGAAGGCGGCAGACACCGAGACCGCGTTCGACATCGGTTACGCCAATTGCTCGCTCAAGCCGTTCGACGACGCGGCCACTTACGGTAAGAGCTTCAAGAGCCAGCTCATCACGATCGAGGGCATCGATCATCTGTCGAATGCCAACGGGCACGATTCGGCGGGCACGATCCTCACCGGCAGCTACATCGACGGCTCCGCGCGCAAGCCGATGAATGCGTCGCTCGATCAGTTCCTGGCCGTGACCCAAGGTCTCGGCAAAGACACGCCGATCACCAGCGTGAACCTCGGCGTCGGCAACGACGCGACCGATCCGGGCCTGACGCTCTCCTATGGTGATGGCGGCGCGCCGCTGCCGAAGATCATCGACCCAGTTGCCGCCTTCAATTTGTTGTTCGGCAATTACGCGATGGGCACCGATCCGGCTGCAGCGCAGGCGGCTGCGCGCAAACAGATGCTCGGCGAAGCCGTGGTCGACTACGTGCGCTGGGACATCAATCGCCTGCGCACGGGCCTCGCGCCGACCGAGCAACAAAAGCTCGATCAGCATTTGAGCGCGCTGGCCGACCTCGAAAAATCGATCTCCGCCACGACTTCGATGAGCTGCGTCGTGCCACCGATGCCGGACGCGACAGGCTTCCCGCAGCTCCGCCAATACAACGGCGGCGAGCCTTACTTCGACGCGATTACGAACGCGCACATCGACTTGATCGCGTCGGCGTTCGCTTGCGACATCACGCGCTTCGGGACGCTGTTCATGAATGACCTCTCGTACGCGGGCAATCCCTTGATGCTGCCGGCGGACAATCACGGCTCGGTCGCGCACCCGTACAACGCCTCCGCGGTCGGCGCGAACGGCATCGATCAACCCGGAGATCCGAGCACCTGGTTGCCGCTCGCCGAATTGAACGGTTACTTTTATTCCAAGATCGCGCGCTTGATGCAGAAGCTCGATTCATTCGGGATTTTGGACAGCACGCTGATCTACGTCGCGAGCGACATGGGAAATCCCGCGCTGCACAGCACGCGCAACGTGCCGACGGTGCTAGCCGGCGGATTGAATGGCAAATTCAAAATGGGCCGGCGGCTCAAGATGCCGGCGGCGTGTCCCGCGGCGAACCCGTGGTGCAATGGCGAAACTCCGCGCATGGACTACACGCCGACCACGAACAACAAAATCTTGGTCTCGATCGCGCAAGCCTTCGGCGCCGATATCGAAGCGTATGGCACGCAGACGGTCATGTCGGATACGCAGGGCGCGTTGAGCCAGCTCAACGGCTAGCGGCACTTCACGAGCCGGAAATCATGTCGGGTTTTTTGCGCTCGCTCGCGCTGGTCTGGCTACTGTCTGCAACCGGTTGCAGTGCGAATGGCGCCGGCGATAGCGCTACGCCCGCGAACGGTGCGAGCGGCTCGACGGCGACGGGTGGCGGCGCCGGAGCAGCTGGCACCGGCGGCGATGGGGGTCGATCGGCGAGTGGCGGAAGCGGCGGGCTCGGTGTCGCCGGTAGCGATGCGCCGGGAAATAGCGCGGGCGCGAGTTCGGGCGGCAATGGCGGCGTCTCGGCGGGTGGAAGTGCCGGTTCGACGGCGAGCGCAGGCTCGGCAGGAAGCGCGGGCACGAGCTCAGGCAATCCGTGCGCGGCGCGCCCGGGTCTGCTTTTCTGCGACGATTTCGAGTCCGCGACCGTCGGCATGGCTCCCGGCGCGCCGTGGTCGACGGGCCTCATCCCGACCGATTCGAGCGCGGGCACCGTTCAGGTGGACGACAGCGTGCCGGGGCACAGCGGCTCGAAATCCGTGCACGTCTACGGCAGCGACAACAGCTTTCAGACCTTGCTCGTGTATCACGATCCGCTGCTGCTTCCGCAGCCGAGCGGCAAATTCTACTTCCGCGCGTTCGTGCGCTTCGGCCAGCCGATGACCAGCATGCACAACACGTTCGTGCTCGCCGATCTGTTCGCGAATCCGGACAGCGGTAACGTCACGCGCGTCGGCGAAGACAACGGCATGTTGGTGATGACGGTGGGCGGCGATGCGCACGGTTACAACGACATGGGGCGCGGCGCGGTCTTCCCCGTGCAGATGTACACCTGCCTCGAGATGATGTTCGACGCACCGAATCAGGCGATCGACGTCTGGGTGAACGGCGTCGAAGCGCCCGATCTGCACGCCACCGACATCGCGATCGACAACTACGATTCGCTGCGCTTCGGCTTCGAGAAATACGCCGGCCCGGCTTCGGATTTTTGGTTCGACGACATCGCGATCGGCACGCAGCAAATCGGCTGCGATTGAACCGAGCTCAGGAGCCGTCGCTCGCGACGTCGCAGAAGGCGAGATTGCCGTTCGGAAAGTCGAACACGCTGTCTTGCAAGAACAAGAAGCTGCTGCCGATTGCGTCGAAAGCCGGGAATTTGACCGGCACGTTCGGCTCGCAAACGTCGAACACGCAATACTCCTTGACGCTCGAGCTCTGCGCGACGCCCGTCATGCAGCCGTCGACCGTGCACAGATCGGCAACCTGACCTCGAGCCGTGACGTAAGGGGCGAGCAGGTCGACAGTGGCTTGACTCAGCACGGTGAAGGTCGAGCCGCTGTCGATTGCGACGTGCGAAAACGCATGACCGTCGATGCGGATGTCGGCGAAGGGCGTGCCTTCGTCACCGAATGCCAGCGGGTGCGTCACGCCTTGGCAGGTCGGTTTTTGACTGAAGCGCACGCTCGTGCCGTGCACGAACTCGACCGCGAAATGCTGCAGTGTGCGCATGCCGATGAAGCCGTTGATGGCCGCGGCATCGGGCTGACTGAACTCGGTGTCTTGCGCGTAAACCTGCTCGCCTTCCAGACACAGCTCGCCGAAGCAGAGTTCTTCCGTGCGAATCCACTGTGCGTCGCTGACGCCCAGCCAGCTCGAGGAAATGATCGGCGCTTGTGCGCCCGTATCGACCAAGACGCGCGCTTCGCGGCCGTTGATGCGCGCGATGATGACCGGGCTCGAGCTTCCGGCCTCGAGCGGTACTTCGACGCTGTCTGGTCCGCACAGCGGAATGCCATTCTCCAAATTGCGACAGGTGTTCGCGTTCGCATTCGCGCCGCTGCTCGAGCAGCCAGCGCCGAACGCGAGCACGAGTGAGAGTAAAACCGAGCCCCGATCCACAACCGCAGCACAGCACGCCAGCACTGCCCGCTTCAAGTGCTGCGCGTGAATCCGGGGTCGCGCATTCGCCTAGCTTCCGCCGCGTGGGGCCGGCTCGATTGTGGCGGGCTTCGAGTCGCGCTCGCTTTGACGCTTGTGCTGCCGCTCGATCCGAATTTCGCGCACCAGATAGATCACCACCGCGATATTCAGCAACACCACGAACGTCTTCGCGACGCTCGGGTGCCGCACGAGTTCGTAAATCTCGAGTGGCAAGAACGAGGCCGTGACGCCGGTTGTCAGGTACTCGGCCCAATGCTGCTTCAGCAGCAGCCCCATGCCTTCCGTGCAGAACACGGCCGCATAGAACAAGGTGCCGATGCCGAGCCGGCGCATCGTCCGATGATCGACGCCCGCGATCTTTTCGAGCAAGTGATCGATCAAGCGATCGTGCGGGTCCATTCGGATGTACTCGATCCAATGCCGCACGGTCTCCGCCGCGTCGCGATGCAACAGCGACAAAAGCCCGATGCCCGCCACGATCAATGCCAGCGCCTTGAACAACTTCATCACGCCGATGGCAATGATTCCGCGGCGCGTCCGTTCGGCCATGGCAACTAGCGTAGTCGCTCCACTCGATTTGCCTACATATGTGGACACAAAATGAACAAAAGACTTTGCCGGTAGAGCGCGGAGGCGAGCCTCACCGATCCTGTTCTTTGGCAGACCGCGCCATTTCCTGACGCGAAATGGGGCGCGAGCGCGTGGCGAATTGGTGACTCTCGGCTCGCGCTTTGCGTTCGTGAATGAGATAGTCGCGCTTTCAACGCGCGATGTGGCGACGCTTCGATCCCGTGAGCGCCCATTTGGGCGGCCTGTTTTTGCTCACGAGCGTGCTCAGCGCCAGCTCCGCACACGCGCAACACGTCAGCCAGAGTGCGCCTGCCGTGGCGGCTAGCGCGCCGACGATCGCGCCGAAACCTCTTTCGGATCTGAGCGTCGGATATCCGGCGGGTGCGAGCGGCGACGCGACGGTCGTGCTCACGCTCATGGTCGAACGCGATGGTTCGGTCAGCGCGGCGACACCGAATCAAGTCAATGAGCCGTTCTCGAGCGCGGCCGTCGCCGCGGCGATGAATTGGCGCTTCGATCCCGCGACGCGCGCGGGCGTCCGTGTGCGCGTGCGCATTCGCGTCGAAGTGTCGTTTCATCCGCCGGCAGCGGTCGAACCGGAACAGCCGGAGAGCGCCGAGCCCGCGGCGCCGAGCGACGGCAGGGCGGCCCCACCCAAACAAAAATCGAAATCCGCCGGACCGGTCGAAATTCAAGTGCGCGGCGTCAAAGTCGAGCCCTCGCGCACGGCTTCGCTCTCGCGCGACGAGGTTCGACAGATCCCAGGCACCTTCGGCGATCCGTTTCGCGCGATCGAAATCATGCCCGGCGTCACGCCGATCATCTCGGGTTTGCCGTTTTTCTTCGTGCGCGGCGCGCCGCCCGGGGACGTGGGTTACTTTTTGGACGGCATTCGCGTGCCGCTTTTGTTTCACATCGGCGTGGGGCCATCGGTGGTGCATCCCGCGTTGATGGATCGCGTCGACTTATACCCTGGGGGTTATCCAGCGCGTTTCGGCCGCTTCAGTGGCGGCATCGTTTCGGGTGAAACCGTGCCGCCCGCGTCGGAGCTGCACGGCGAATACAATTTGCGTTTCTTCGACGCGGGCGCGTTCGTGGAGGCGCCGTTCGCGGAGCATCGCGGGGAGATTTTGCTCGCCGGTCGCTACTCGTTCACGGCTGGATTGCTCTCGCTTTTGTCTTCGGACGTGAAGCTCGACTATTGGGATTACCAAGGTCGTGTCAGTTACGCGCTCACGCCGAAGGATACGCTGAGCGTATTTTCCTTTGGATCCTACGATTTTCTCGGGCAAAAGACCGCGACCGACACGATCACGCTGTTCGGCACCGAATTCCATCGCATCGACGCGCGCTACGACCGACAGCTCGAAGGCGACGGCAAATTGCGGATCGCCGCCACGCTCGGGCTCGATCGCTCGGAAGCGCCGGACGATCGCTTCGTGCGCGATCGCTCGATCGGCACACGGAGCGAGATCTCGTTGCGCCTCGCGCCCGAGGCGCTGCTCCGCTTCGGGACGGACGCGGAGCTCGACGCTTACGACGTGCAACTCGACACCAGCACGCTCGGCCCTGCTGCGACCCGCGCCGCGGATCTGTTCCCGACGCGCAGCGATTTCGCGTCGGGTCTGCGCGCGGACTTGGTCTTGAGTTTGGGCGATCGCTTGCAGCTGATTCCCGGCGTGCGCGTCGATTATTTTTCGTCGCAGGGCAATTCGGCAATCGGCGTCGACCCGCGCTTCTCGACGCGACTCGAAGTGAACGAGCGCTTGAGCTTGCTCTCGACCTTTGGGCTCGCGCACCAGCCGCCGGCGTTCATCGTGCCTTTGCCTGGATTTCAGCCAGGCGGGCTCAACGGCGGCTTGCAGCTCGCGGTGCAACAAAGCGCGGGCGTCGAATACGATCTCGGCGACGCGACGACCGCGACCGCGACCGTGTTTCACAATGGCTTCTTCAACATGAGCGATGCGCTCGGCACGACTCAGCCGACTGCAAGCGGTTGTCCGCCCGGCGCGTTTCCGGACGACACGCTCGGCGGCGATCGCGGCGGACAACCGACGAACGCCGCTTCGTGCATGCCGCGCTTCCCGCGCGGCACCGTCGGCACGGATGGCGGCGGCACCGGTCAGAACAATGCGACCTTGAACGCGCTCGAAGCGCGCACCAACGGCGCCTCTTACGGCTTCGAATTTTTTCTCAAGCGCCGGCTGACGAGTCGCGTCGGTGGCTTCTTGTCGTACACGCTGTCGCGCTCGATCCGCACCTTTCAGAATCAAGAGTTCATCGCGACGTTCGACCGCACGCACGTGCTCAACGCCGCGGTCGCGTTCAACCTCGGTCGCAATTGGCGCGCCGGCACGCGCGCGACGTTTTACACCGGGCTGCCCAAGGCGCCCGACCCGACGGACCCCAGCTCGACGCGCTTACCCCCATTTTTCAAGCTGGATTTGCGGCTCGAAAAGCGCTGGCAGCTGAGTCGACGAGCGTACCTGTCGTTCGTCGCGGAGTGGATGAACGCGACCTTGAGCAAAGAAGCCATCTCCACGACCTGCACGCTGCAAGGCTGCGAAACACAAACCATCGGTCCGATCACGATCCCGAGCCTCGGCGTCGAGGGAGGTTTTTGAGCATGCGCGTCTTACTCTCGAGCTTGTTGTTGATCGCGCTGAGCGGCTGCGGCGCGGGTGCGAAGCCAGCGCCGCCGCCCGCGTGCGACGAGGCGTGTCAAGACAACGTCGCGCTATTCGCGGTGCGCAGCATGATGCGCTTCGCGTTCAACAAAGCGATCGCGGCGATGCCGGTCGGCGCACAGAACGTCACTCTGCCGTGTTTGCCGGCGAGCAGCGGCAGCGGTTCGGTGCGCGTGTTTGGCGACGCGGAATCGAACGCGGATCAAGGCGCGTCATTTTTGATGCTGAACTACGAGTTCGAGAATTGTTTTTTCTCGGCGCCGCCGGATCCGACGCCGGATCAAAACTACAGCGTGACCTTGACCGCGAACGTGAGCGAACAGGGCACGCTCACCCAGCAGCCTTCGACCAACACTGCGCTCACGATTCAAAGCGACTCGGTCACGCTCTCGGGCACCGTCTACGACCCGCCGCTCGACTATTCCGTGTCGAGCTGCGCGCTCGCGGCGAACCAATCCGGAAACGATGTCTCCGGTTTTCTGTGCTCGCGGCCCGCCGGTTTCACGTTTTGAGCTCGCCGCCGATCGCGCTCCGTCTTGCTCGCGAATGCGCCTCGTGAGAGTCTCGCGCCTCGTGCGCGGGGGCGACTTTCCCCGCGAAAATAAGGAGTTCATATGCCCAATCCGTTCGCCCACGTCGAGCTCAACACCGACGACATCAAGAAAGCCAAGAAGTTCTACCAAGCGGTGTTCGCGTGGAAGCTCGCTGACATGCCCGCGATGGGCTACACGATCATCGACGTCGGCGGCGGCGTTGGCGGCGGCATGCAAAAGAAGCCGATGGCCGAAGCACCGACAGCGTGGCTACCGTACGTCAAAGTAGACGACGTGAAAGCGACCATCGCCAAGGCCGTCAAAGCCGGCGGCAAGCCCGCGCTCGAGTATCAAGAGATCGGCGAGATGGGCGCGATCGGCATCTTCATCGATCCGGCTGGCGCCGCGCTCGGCGTGTGGGAAGCGAAAGCCGGCTCAGAAGCTGCTCCGCCGCCGGCGAAGAAAGCCGCGAAGAAGGCGCCGGCGAAGAAAGCCGCTGCCAAGGCCGCGCCCGCGCCCGCGCCGGCGAAGAAAGCGGCCAAAGCCGCCGCGCCCGCGAAGAAAGCCGCGCCCGCGCCGGCCAAGAAGGTCGCGAAGAAAGCGCCCGCGAAGAAAGGCTGAGCGAGCGCGGGCTCGGCGCACTGGGCATGTCGCGGCGAGCCGCGGAAGCTGAGCGCAATCTCCGGAGGCCTAATTTCCGGGGATTGCGCGCGGTCTTGGTCGCACGCGCGGCGAGCCGTAACTCTTCCGGGTCGCGCGGCATACCACGCGAAAGAGCCGTGGACTGCGCCGAGATTCGCCGAGCATTTCTGAGCGGTGCGCCGCCCAGCGCCGCGATTGCGGGCGAGCACCTGCGTTCGTGCCCGCATTGCCGGGAGCTGTTCGAAGAGGACGCGCTGCTCGGCCGAAAGCTCGCGCTGAGCGCGGTCTCGATCCCCGAGCGCGGCGCGGCGTTCGCGCCGCTGTCTTCCGCGCTCGCCGCCGAGCACGGCTTGCGCGCGTTCTTGCGCAGCCGTCCGACGCGCACGCGCTGGCTCACGTGCCTGGGTTTGGCTGCCGCGTCGCTCTGCGCCGAGCTCGCGCGACGACGCATCCCGCTCTCGACGTTGCCCGCGTCGCGGCTCGCGTTCGCGCTCTTGCTGCTCGCGCTGTTCGCGCTCGTGACGCACAGCGCGCTCTGGCCGTCGTCGATCGAACGACGCGCCGCGCGCTTACAATCTGCGCTCGCGCTCGGCGCGTGGTGCTTGCCGTGCATGCTCTGTCTTGCGCCGGACGCGCACGCGAGCGACGATCTCGGCCACGGCTTCGCGCTGCGCTCTTTCGGCTGTTTTGCCTACGGCAGTGCGCTCGCGGCTCCTTCGTTCGCGCTGCTCTGGGCGCTCGATCGCAGCGTGCACGTATCGTTTCGCGTGCTCGCGCTCGCCGCTGGCATGGTCGCGTTGCTCGCCAACACGATTCTGATTTTACATTGCCCGGTCACCGAGCGCGCGCACCTGATCGTCGGGCACTTCAGCATCGGCTTGGTCTGGTTCGCCGCGGTTTACCTGGCCGAACGCTGGCGGCGCCGTGTTTAAATTTTGGGTTGGGGTGCCTTGCGCGACGTGTTTGCTCGCGCTTTCGGGCGCGTGCTCTCGCGTGCCGCAACACGAAGCACGCACTTTACCGCACACGAATCTCGACGCGGCAACCGCCGCGAGTGACGACGCACTCGGCGCGACCGCGCCTTCGGCGCAAAATCGCGGCGCCGCCGTGATCGAACTGTTCACGTCCGAAGGCTGCTCCAGCTGTCCGCCCGCGGATCGCGTGCTGGCCGGGCTCGCCGAGCGCGCGAAGTCGAGCGCATTGCCGATCTACGCGCTGTCGTTTCACGTCGATTACTGGAATTACCTCGGCTGGCGCGATCGCTTCAGCAGCGCAAATTACTCGGAAAGACAGCACGGTTACGCGAGCATCGCGCCGAACGGCGGCACTTACACGCCCCAGGCCGTGGTCAACGGCGAAGCCGAGTGCGTCGGCTCGGATTCGACTCGAATCGACGCGCTCGTCGAGCGCGCGCTGACGCACGCGGCCGGCACGCGCATCGAGCTCAGCGCGCGACGCGTGGGCTCCGCGATCGAAGTCAGCTACAGCGCGAGCGGCGAGACGCGCGATCGCGTGTTGAATTTGGCGTTGGTCGAACCGCACGCGGAGAGCGCGGTGCGCAGCGGCGAAAACGCGGGTGAGCAGCTGAGCCACGTGAACGTCGTGCGCGCGTTCGTTTCGCGTTCGCTCGCCAGCACTTCCGGCAGCTGGTCGATCGTGCCGAGCGCGGACTTCGGCGCGGGTCGTGTCGGCGTCGTGGCCTACGCCGAAGGCAACTCGCAGCGCGACATCTCCGGCGCGAACGCGCTCGAGCTCGAGTGACGCGCACTCGCGTTAGCGCAGTCGTCGTTCGAAGCGCATGCGTTGCGGCGAAAACCCGAGCTTCGCGAATACGGCCTGCGCCGTCTGATTGAAGCTCCACGTCCCGAGCTCGACGCTCGCAAGGCCCTCCGCATCTGCCAGTTCGATCACCCGCTCGATCAACGCGCGCGCGACGCCGTGCTTGCGCGCCTGCGTCGCCACCGCGATTTCGTCGAGCTCGAGCCAGCGTCGCGCGAAGCAGCACGGATTTTCCGCCGTTTCGCGCACGACCCCGCGCGCGTATCCAAGCGGTTCCGACGCGAGCTCGGCAATGAAGGCGAACGATGTCGGTTGCGCGAGCAGAGCGCGATAGTGAGCTTCGAGCTCGGCATGCGACGTCTCTTTGAAAATGTCGGGGCGCGCGCTAGCGTGTGGGGCTTGGCCGAAGTGGTTCAGCGTCGCGAGCGAGCTTGCGTCGCTGATTCCCGCGGGCCGAATCTGGAGCTTCATCGTGTTTTCTGCCTGGCAATTTACACTGAGAACTGCGGGCTACCAGCGCGCGGCGCGACGTACGCGCTGAACCCAAAAATAAGCCTGGTTGAAGAGTAGCCCGAGTTCTTTTAGCGTGAGATCCATGCGCACGTTCCTTTTGGCGGTGTTTCTGCTCGCGGCTTGCAGCAACGAGGAAGAGATCAAAAAGAAAGTCGCCGCGGTGCAGCAGCAGGCCGACGATCAGGCTGCAAAAGCCAAGCAAGAAGCGCAGCAAAAACTCGACGATTTGCAAAAACAAATCGATCAAATGAAGTCGGATGCCACCGACGCCAAAAGCAAGCTCGACGATTGCATGAGTAAAGTGCAATCGAGCGCGGATGCGTCGGGCAAATCGACGGATGCCGCGCTTGCCGCGGCGCGCTCGGCGTTCAAGGAAGAAGCGCACGTCGAGCTCGCGAACGTGAACAAGAGCATGGCCGAGCTCGGTCCGAAGTCGGCCAAGGCCACGGCGAAAGCCAAAGCCGCGTTTCAAAAAGCGCTGCAACCCGCGGGCGCGCAGCAAAAAGCGATCGCGAGCGACATCGCCGCTTGGGACAGCGCGACGCTCGACTCGTTCAAGAGCGTGAAAGCCAAATTCGAACACGACTTGGCAGTGCTCAGGAACACCGTCCGCGCCGCCAAAGCGACGTTGCCCGCGACACCCTGAACGCGCGCAGAAACTCGGCGATTCAAAAGGGAAGCGCTCGACGTAGCGCGGCAGCAGGCATGCGCGATGGTCGCATCGCGGTTCCAAAATCTAGTTGCAATTGCAACTGAGAAATCGGCTCGAGCAGGCATGCGCGCCGTTCGGTCGCAGTCGATGGTTTCCAAATCTAGTTGCAATTGCAACTGAGAAATCGGTTCGAGCAGGCGTCGCGCGTCGATCGTGGTTTTCCAAATCTAGTTGCAATTGCAACTGAGGAATCGGTTTCGAGCAGGCATTCGCGACGGTCGCGACGGTCGCATCGCGGTTTTCCAAATCTAGTTGCAATTGCAACTGAGAAATCGGTTCGAGCAGGCGTGCTCGCGGCAGCGCGTTGCGCGCGTTCAATCGCTGTCTTCGATGTCGCCGGTCTCGAACGGCGCCGGCGCGACGCGCACGGATTTGAAGCGCGCGAGCTGCACTTGCCCAGCGGGAGCGCCGCGCGTCTTTTTTACGTCCGCGGCGCGGCAAACGTGCACTTCGACGCGGGCTGCATTGCGCGCCTTCGAATACCAAGCCGCGAGCGAAGCCGCGCGTTCGGTCACTTCGTTCGGCACCGCGCCGTGCGTTGGATTGCGAATCACGACGTGACTGCCTGGTGTGCCGCCGCCGACGTGAAGCCACAAATCGTGCGGTTCCGCGACGCGAAACGTGAGGTAATCGTTGTCGCTCGCCGCTTTGCCAACGAGGATCTCGTACCCGGCGTGCGAAAAAGTTCGGTACGGGCGGCCCTTGCTGCTCACTTCACTCGCGACTTTCTAGCAGTGTCGGTGAGTCGCTGCATCAGTCTCATGTTGTACAGAAATGTGTCACACGCCTTGCACTTTCGCAATTCGCTCGACAAAGCTCTGCGCTTCCGCGCGCACACCTGCTCCGTATTCGCAAACATCGTTTCCGAGATCCGCTGGCCTTCGCCCGGACATCGTGAAAAGGTGAAAGTAACATGAATACGCCTGGTTTTGGCTGCTCACGGGTCGCGGCGCACGGCTCTGCTTCGTCTGCGCGGCGGCGCGCGCGCCGTTCGCTCGCGGTCTGCGCATTGATAACCCTTGGGAGTTATTTATCGTTTTCTTTTGGTTTGGGGTGCGGTTCGTCGCAGAACGGCTCTTCGGCCTCACCGCAGGGCGGCAGCGCGGGCAGCGCCGTTTCCGGCGCAGGCATGTCGAGCAGCGGCGCGGCCGGATCGGTGAGCACGGGCGGATCCGGTGGCAGCGGCGCGAGCGGCGCGAGCGGCGGCCAAGGCGGCGCGGGCGGCAGTGCTGGCGGCACGGTGCAAGCCGGCACGCGCATCGACACGAGCTTGAACCCCGGCTGGGTCTTTTTGCGCTCCGACGCGATGGGCGCCGAAACGCCCTCGTTCAACGACAGCGCGTGGGCCAAGCTCGATCTGCCGCACACCTGGAATGCCCTCGACGGCGAAGATGGCCCGACCACGCCGTATTATCGCGGCATCGGTTGGTACCGCAAACACTACACCCTGCCGAGCGCGCTCGCCGGCCAGCGCAT
>DATATR010000390.1:0-4334 GCA_036268695.1 Polyangiaceae bacterium
TTTGCCCAAATCACGCTGCTCTTACCGGGCGCAATGCACGGGCTCGAGAGAGAAGGATCCGAGCCAATTTCATAGGCGTCACCGTCCGAGAACGACATCAGGCTTTCGACAATCGCGCCCGTGTGATCCGCGAAGTCCACCTCGGCTTGCACGAAGCACGCGGGGATCGTGCCCAAGTTTCGAACTTCGGCGAACCACTCGACGTAGTTCGTGCTCGTATCGAGCGTCAGATTCGAGCTGACGAGCACCAAGTTCGAGCCGGGCAAGGTGAGCGTCACTTGGAAGTCCACGCCCGGGAGGTTCGATACCGTGCCCGTCGGTTCGCTGGTTTGGCCACCACTACCACCACCACCGCCCTTGCCAGCGCCTGTCTCGTCCGGAGCGCCAGCAACCGGAAGCGCGCTGCTGCCAGCGCTACTCCCGCCCGCACCAGCACCTGTGCCGGTGCCAGCGCTGCCGCTCGTGCCGCCGGTCGTCGCGCCGCTGCCGGACGAACCGCCAGTGTTTTGCATGCCTGGCGAGCCTTTGTCGTCGTCCGAAGAGCCGCACGCTCCGAGCGAAAGTGCAACCGACACGCACGCCACTGCGCCCAAACCCCAAGTCCCCACGATAGCTTTCATCCCAAACTCCTATCCCAATTTCGAACCCCGGCCCCACATTGAGCCATCCTCCCTCTACTCAAACGGCGTGCGCGCCGCAAGCCAGCCGGTCGCGCGTGTCGCGCTCGCCCCACGTTCGTCATCTCGAATGCACGCGCGCGGTGCACGCTGCGGTGAAAGCACAGACTCGTCGTTGCCTAGCGGACTACAAAACACGACAGGCCGGAATCTCGAGTATTCCGGCCTGTTTCGCGGCCCTTATCGGTCCTAAAAAGAACGACGAACTTCGCTTCAGGTGCCCGCAGGCTTCGGCGCTCCGAAGATGCTCGCAGGACGGCGCTTTTCGGCCTTTTCTTTGCGCTTGTCCGACCAGGTCGGAATCACCACGCGCTGGCGGCTTGGCAGATCGCGGCCGTCCAGCGCAGCGCTGATCTCTTCCGCGTCTAGCGTTTCGCGCTCGAGCAGCGCTTGCGCCAATCGATCGAGCCGCTCCCGATTGTCGAGCACGACTTGTTTCGCCACTTGGTACTGCGCTTCGACAATCGCGCGCACTTCTTCGTCGATTTCGCGCGCGGTGTCTTCCGAGTAGTCCTCACGGCGCGAAGTCATTTCGCGGCCGAGAAAAACGCTCTCTTCGTTCTCGCCGTACGCAACCGGGCCGAGCTTCTTGCTCATGCCGAGCTCGCACACCATGGCGCGCGCGAGCCGCGTGGCACGCTTGATGTCGTCTTGGGCGCCGGTCGTGACTTCGCCGAACACGACTTCTTCCGCGACGCGGCCGCCGAGGGCCATCGCGATCCGAGCGAGCGTCTGCCCGCGCGTCATCAAATGCCGATCTTCGACCGGCAAGAACATGGTGACGCCGAGCGCGGCGCCGCGCGGAATGATCGACACCTTGTGCACCGCGTCGTTCCCGGCGACGAGCTTGCCGACGATGGTGTGACCCGATTCGTGCCAGGCCGCGGTGCGGCGCTCCTCGTTGCTCATCACCATCGAGCGACGCTCGGTGCCCATCAGCACCTTGTCTTTCGCGAGCTCGAAGTCCTCCATCGTGACGGCTTCTTTGTCTTGGCGGGCGGCCAAGAGCGCCGCTTCATTGACCAAGTTCTCGAGATCCGCGCCCACAAAGCCGGGCGTGCCCGCGGCGATGATGCCGAGCTGCACGTCGTTCGAGAGCGGCACTTTCTTGGTGTGCACGCCGAGGATGCCTTCGCGGCCACGCACGTCCGGGCGCGGCACGGTGATGCGGCGATCGAAACGGCCCGGGCGCAAAATCGCCGGATCGAGCACGTCCGGCCGGTTCGTAGCGGCGATGATGATCACGCCTTCGTTCGACTCGAAGCCGTCCATCTCGACGAGCAGTTGGTTCAGGGTTTGCTCGCGTTCGTCGTGGCCGCCGCCGAGGCCGGCGCCGCGATGACGACCGACTGCGTCGATCTCGTCGATGAAGATGATGCACGGGGCGTGCTTTTTGCCTTGCTCGAACAAGTCGCGCACGCGACTCGCACCGACGCCGACGAACATCTCCACGAAATCCGAGCCGGAGATGGAGAAGAACGGCACACCAGCTTCACCGGCGATCGCGCGGGCGAGCAGCGTCTTGCCCGTGCCGGGCGGACCCATCATCAAGACGCCTTTCGGAATGCGACCGCCGAGGCGCTGGAATTTCTTCGGATCCTTCAAGAAGGCGATGATCTCTTCGACTTCGTCCTTGGCTTCGTCGATGCCAGCTACGTCGCTGAAGGTGATCTTGTTCTGCGACTCGCTGAGCAAGCGCGCGCGGCTCTTGCCAAAGCTCATCGCCTTGCCGCCTCCGGCCTGAAGCTGGCGCATGAACAAGTAGAACATCACGATCACGAACACCATCGGCAGCACGATCGTGAGCACGGGCGTGAGGAACGGACTGCCTTCGTCTTTTTGGTACGTGACGCGCACGCCGTGCGCGATCAGTTCCTGCGCGTTGTCTTCGACCGGACCTACGGTGCGGCCGTGTTCGGGCGGACCTTTGCCGTTCGGGTCTTTGATTTGAAACGTGTACTCACGGTCCTTAATCTCGACATCTTCGATGTGCTTCTGGTCGTGCGGAGCCTTCACGAGCGCAATGAATTCGCTGTACGGCTTGTCCCGGTTGGGCTGGCTCTCGGGATTGAGGAATTGCCAGATCGCCAGGAACGCCACGATGAGGACGACCCACAGCAGCAGGGTCTTGTGCGGTTGTTTCACTCTGAACCTCGGAGACTCGTGCCTAAGACTTTCGTGAGCATGCCATCCGAACGGCCAAACGTCGATTCAAGAGTAGGCTGGCCGCTCCGTTTCTCGCTCGGCTTTCTCACTCGCTTTGTTGGGCCAAATTGCCGATTTCGTAAGTCCCCAACCAAGTCGAGCCGAGCGCGCCAAATGAACCCTGCCGGAAAACACCGGAAACATTGAGGCACAGACAACGCTCCGGATAAAAACCAGTCACAGGGGAAATCAGCGTTTTCGCAGGCGCGGGCGCGCGGCAACGAGCAGCGGCTCGAATGTCGCAGGGTCGAAGCTGAGCTCACGCCCGCTGGGCAAGCTCACGCGCGCCGAATGCTGCCTAAATGCCAGCGCTCGACCGACCAGCTCACGTTGTGCACGATTGAGCTCGAGCGCAACGCCGAGTTCGGCTTTCGTGCCGTCGAACTTGGTCGTCTCACCCAGCGCATCGGCGAGCGCACACAGGTGAACGACGATTTGCGGCGAAAGTTCCGCGAGCAGCGGCAAAAGTTCGAACCGGACGCGCGCACGCAAAAAGCGTCGATTCGCGTTCGACGGATCCTCGGCGAAGCGGAGCGCATGTCGCGCGAGGTGCGCGCGCACGTCGCTCTTCCGCGCGCGGCACAGCGGGCGAATCCAAATCCCGTCCTGCGGCGCGAGCACCGACAGTCCGCGCGGTCCCGACCCGCGCAGCAAGCGAATCAACACCGTCTCCGCGCGATCGTCGGCGTGATGCGCCGTCGCGATCCGGTTCGCCGCACACAGCTCGGCCGCTTCGAGCAACGCCGCGCGCCGCGCCGCGCGCGCCCGAGCCTGCAAATTGCCGCCATCGTTGAGCTGCAATTTCGTACGCGAAAATGCCACAGCGAGCGCGGCGCACTGCGCCTCGGCAGCGTCGAGCTCGGCGCTTGCCTCGGCGCGAAGACCGTGATCGACGCCATGTGCGCTGACCCGAAAATCGAGCTGCTTCGAAAGCAACGCGAGCGCGTGGAGCAGCGCCGTCGAATCACCGCCGCCCGAAAGCGCGAGCAGCACGTGCGCGCCCTTCGTCACGCCGCACTCTTCCAGCAACGCGCGCTTCACGAGCGTGAGCAGCGTGGGTGGATGCGAGCGCGTCATTGATTTTGGCCCCACACGTGAGCGCGCCGCTCGGGGTCGCAACCTGCCGTCAAGCGAGCTCGAATTCCTTGCAGAACTCGAGCCGCGTCGAAACTTCGAGATCGATCTCGAGGTGCGCGCTCACCGGATAGCCATTGGCGCACGCGCGCGAATCGCTCTCGAAGTGCACACAATGCTCGCAGGTAAACCGCAGCGCAAAGCGCTTCGCTTCTTCTTGCAGCCGCGAATCGATCAGCGTCTGCATCGCCTCACTCGAACGGCTGCGAGGGTTGCCCGCGCTGAAAAAAGAACCGAAAATTCCCGCTCACGCTGCTGGTCAACGCCGCCTGTGCCGCGGTGTCTGCCGCGGCCGCGAGCTCGCGTGGATCGGCAAAC
>DATATR010000391.1:0-15273 GCA_036268695.1 Polyangiaceae bacterium
AAGTACAACATCGATCTCGCGGTGAGCGGCCGTCAGCCCGCGTACGCTTTTCGGCACCTCGGCGAACCAACGGGACGTGTGAACGAGGCGCAGCGCATTTTGGCGGGCATCCTCGGCGATCATTTTTTCGTGCAAACGATCTGGGTTCCGGTTTGGCGCGCGGCTGAAGGCAAACGCGGCAGTGTGCTCGAAATTTGTGGCTCAATGGCCAATCTCGAGCTCGCCGAATACGTGCACTCATTTCTAAATACGACCGCCGAACGCATGTTTCGCGAATATCGCGGGACCAAAGCGGGCCGGGGTGCAAAGCGCCTCACCTACTTCGCCGGCGTGATGGCCGGATTTCGCGAGCGGCTCGAGCGCGAGCGCAAAAAATCAAAGGCCGAAGGGCTGGTCTGGGTCGGCGATGCCGCGCTCGATGATTTCTTCCGCAAACGGCACCCGCGCATTCGTTGGACGCGCTACGCGGTCGGCCACGGATCCGAAGCTTATGCGCGTGGCCGGGAAGCGGGCGCCAAGATAGTCTTACATCGCGGAATCAGCTCGAATTCTCATGCCACTACACCCCGGCTTTTGCCCTCGGGCAAGGGCCGTTCCTGAGCTGAACTAAACCTCGACTCTTGGCTTAAAGCTTTCCACAATAGCGCGCAGTGAGCACTCGCCAGGAAGTACACGCCGTCGAAGGCGATGCTCTGGTCGGCACCGTTCTGGCAGGGCGCTACCGCATCGAGCAGCTGCTGGGCAGCGGCGGCATGGGCGCGGTCTATCGCGCCGAGCACGTGCACATGCGCAAAGCGGTGGCCGTCAAAGTGCTGCACCGCGAAATGATGGCTTTTCCCGAGGTCGTCGCGCGCTTCGAACGCGAGGCCGTCGCGGCCGGCCGCATCGACCACACGCACGTGGTTTCCGCCAGTGATTTCGGGCAGCTCGAAGACGGCACGTTTTACCTCGCGCTCGAGTTCGTCGAGGGCCGGAGCTTGGCCAAAGTCGTCGATACCGAGGGCGCGCTCGCGCCGGAGCGCGCGCTGAGAATCGCGCGCCAAATCGCGGAAGCGTTACACGCCGCGCACAGCGTCGGCATCGTGCACCGCGATTTGAAGCCGGACAACGTGATGCTCGTGGTCAAAGACACCGACCCCGACTTCGTCAAAGTGCTCGATTTCGGCATCGCGAAAATCAAGGTGGACGCGAACACCGAACAAACCGCGCTCACCCAAATCGGCACCGTGTTCGGCACGCCCGAGTACATGTCGCCCGAACAAGCGCGCGGTGAAGCGGTCGACGCGCGCGCGGACTTGTATACCGTCGGGGTGATTTTGCACGAGATGCTGAGCGGCGTCTCGCCGTTCAAGGACGAAGATTTGGTGGTCGTGCTCACGCGCCACTTGACCGCCGATCCGCCGCCATTGCCCGAGCACGTCGACCCGGCGATTTCGGAGCTCGTGTTCGAGCTGATGAAAAAGCTTCCCGCCGAGCGCGTGCAAACCGCCGCCGAATTGATCGAGCGGATCGATTTGATTTTGGGTCCGCCTGGTCCGTCGCTCGGCTTCGCGGGCACGCCGCCTTCCGGCCCGGTGAGCCGCGCGCGTGCCAGCGTGGTCGTCAATTCCAGCGCAAATCCCAGCACGAAAATGGATTTATCGCCCGCGCAGGGTTACGCGCCGACGCTGCTCGGTCAAACCGCGCGCGCCTCGGTCGACTACGGCGCGGTCTCGTCCGACTCCGCAGTTTCGAGCTCGCTCTTGGAACGCGAGGTGCAGCTCGGGCCGCGCCGCGTGCGGGTTTGGATTTTGGGGCTCGGTGCGGCGCTGTCCGTCGTGGCGATCGCGGCGCTCATCGTCGTGGCCTCACTCGTCTTCGGCGGCAAAGACGAAGTCTCGACGCCGGACGGCGTGGCCGCGAAGAGCGCGGCACCCAAAGACGACGGCGCGAGCAAGCTCGTCACGCGCGCCGAATCCGGCGATCAAACGGCGCTCGCGGAGCTCACGGCAAAACCAGAAAAAAAACGCAGCGAGCGCGAGTGGCGTGCGCTCGGGCACGGCTACGCCGCGCTGTCCCAATTTCCCGCGAGCCTCGCGGCTTATCAAAAGGGCGCCGCGGCGCACCCCGCGCTCGCCAAAGATCCGCAAACGCTCGGGGATGTGCGGCGCGCCGCGCTCGATGCACAAGCTTCCGAGGACGCGCTGAAGCTCGCCGCGAGCGGCCTCGGCGCGGACGGCATCGACGTGATTTACGATGTTTGGGAAGACACGAAGTCGATGCCTGCGGCCGCCGCGATCAACAAGAAAGCGCGCGCGTACTTGGACGACGACAGCGTGCGCGCCAAAGCTTCGCCCGCGCTCAAGCTCTTGCTCGACGTGAGCAAGGCGCAAAAAGAAGGCTGCGCGAGCGTGAAGAAGTGGCTCGCGCGCGCGGCGACCGAAGGCGATACGCGCGTCACGCCGTTATTGAAGCGCTTCGACGATCGCCGCGGTTGCGGCTTTCTCGGCCTCGGCGATTGCTACGGCTGTCTGCGGGCGAGCAAAGACTTGAGCGCGACCGCCGATGCAGTGGCCGCGCGCCCGGGGCCTGAATTCACGCTCGCTCTGCCCGCGCCGAGCCCGAGCGCGAGCGGAAAGTAAGCCCAAAAACTGCTAGCGTGGCTGGGTCATGCGCCTTCTCCGCGTCGCGGCCGCGACGCTGAATCAGACCCCGCTCGATTGGGACAAAAATCGCGACAACGTGATCGCCGCGCTCGAGGAGGCGCGCGCGCTCGGCGTGAGCATCTTGTGTTTGCCTGAACTGTGCTTGAGCGGCTACGGCTGCGAAGACGCCTTTCTGTCGCCGAACACGCACGCGCTTTCGCTCCAGCTTCTGGCCGAGATTTTGCCGTATTCGCGCGGCATCATCGCTTCGGTCGGCCTGCCGCTGTTTCACAATAAAGCGATCTACAACGCCTGCGCGTTGCTCGTGGATGGTCGTCTCGCGGGCTTCGTGTGCAAGCGCTCGCTCGCCGGGGACGGCATTCACTACGAGCCGCGCTGGTTCAAACCGTGGCCCGAAGGCGTGCGCACGACGGTTCGCGTGCTCGGCCAAGACGTGCCCGTCGGCGACATTCACTTCGAGTGTTCGGGCGTCAAAATCGGCTTCGAAATTTGCGAAGACGCCTGGGTCGCCGAGCGTCGCGGCGCAGAACTCGCGCTGACCGGCGTGGACGTGATTTTGAATCCGAGCGCGAGTCACTTCGCGTTCGGCAAGCAAGAGATTCGACGGCGTCTCGTGCTCGAAGGCTCGCGCGCGTTCGGAGTCAGCTACGTGTACGCAAATTTGCTCGGCAACGAAGCCGGCCGCGCGATTTACGACGGAGACGCCCTGATCGCGACCGCGGGCAAACTCGTGGCGCAAGCGCGCCGCTTCAGCTTCGCGGATCGCGCGCTGATCAGCGCGGTCATCGACGTCGATTTGACGCGCACGCGCTACGCCGCGCTGAGCGCGTCCGAGGCGCGGGTGAAGAGCGAACCGCGCGAGTGCGTCGCGTGCGACTTCGCGTTTCCGGAAATTTTACCGAGCGCGAGCTCGGAAGCAGTCGAGCCGTGGGAGCTCTCGCCCGAGCTCAAAGAAGAAGAATTCGCGCGCGCGATCGCGCTCGGCTTGTTCGACTATTGTCGGAAGAGCCGGTCGCGCGGGTTCGTGGTCTCGCTGAGCGGCGGCGCGGATTCGTCGGCGGTCGCGTGCTTGGTTTCGTTGATGGTGCGCTTCGCCGTGGCCGAGCTCGGTATCGACGGCGTGGCCGAGAAATTGTCGTACATGGAGGGATTGTCGCGCTTGGTGTCCGAGCGCGAATTGGTCTCGGCTTTGCTGACCACGGCGTATCAAGCCACGAAAAATAGCTCGGAAGTGACGCGCAATGCCGCTTCTGCGGTCGCGCACGCGCTCGGTTCGACGCACTTCGAGCTCGACGTCGAGGCGCTCGTGTCGAGCTACGTGGTGGCGATACAAGGCGCGCTCGGCCGCGAACTCGACTGGCAGCGCGATGACTTGGCACTACAAAATATCCAAGCGCGCGTGCGTGCGCCCTCGGTATGGCTGCTCGCCAATTTGAATGCGGCACTGCTCCTTTCGACCAGCAATCGCTCCGAAGCCGCAGTCGGCTACGCCACGATGGACGGTGATACGTCCGGCGGCTTGAGTCCGATCGCCGGCATCGACAAAGCATTTTTGCGGCGTTGGCTCGTGTGGCTCGAACGCCGCGGGCCGCATGGCTTTGCGCCGATGCCCGAGCTCTCCGCGGTGAACGCGCAAGCACCGACGGCCGAGCTGCGCCCGCCCTCCGCGACGCAAACCGACGAAGCCGACCTCATGCCGTACGAAGTGCTCGACGCGATCGAACGCGCCGCGATCCGCGACAAACACGGCCCGCGCGACGTGTTCACGCTGCTCGGCGCTGAGTTCCCGAGCTTCTCCGCGGAAGAACTACTGCTCTGGCTCGAGCGCTTCTTTCGCTTGTGGAGCCGCAATCAATGGAAGCGCGAGCGCTACGCGCCGAGCTTTCACGTGGATGACGAGAGCCTCGACCCGAAGACTTGGTGCCGCTTCCCGATCCTGTCGGGCGGCTTCGCGCGCGAACTCGCGGAGCTCCGCGCCGAGCTCGCGCGAAGTTGAACTAAAATGGGTTTGGGGTTCAACACGCCCCAGCCGCGCGCCGTCGCCTCCACCGCTCACCGACTTGTTCAGTTTTCCTCAATTGAACGGCTGAATGTGCTCGCGTTTTGGCCGCACATGACGAGAAATTCAGCATGATTTCTGCTGGATCATGAACGCTGCGCGCGCCCGCGCCTGCTTGCGAGGAAAAGCCGGATCGGTATCTTCGAAAGCACAAAAGACCATGAGCCGTCGAATCCTCGCGCTGCTTCCTTCGTTCGTTCTCGCGTGCTCGGCCAACCCGGCCAATACCTCGACCGCGCGCGGCAGCGGTGGGTCAGGCTCGACCACGACGTCGAGTGGTGGCACGAGCTCTGGCATCAACACCGGCACCAACAATGGAGACGGCGGGACCACGTCACTGGTTGCGCCGTGCAGCAGCAACTGCGCTGATTTCCCGACCCAGCCCGTGTTCGACAGCGGAGCCGCGCCGGACTCGGCGAGCAAATTCGGCGATCCGAGCGCCGGCGGTCCGAACGCCGATTGCATCACCGAACCGACCGACGGCTCGCTCGTGCCGCGCAACTGGTGGCGTCCGCGCATTCACTTCTCGCCCGGCGCCGGTGAAACCTTGTTCGAGATCCGCGTTCACGCGGACGTCGAAGCCAACGATTTCGTCGTTTACACGACGAAGAACAGCTACCTGATGCCGGAAGACGTCTGGACCAACGTCGCCGCGCACGCCGCAGGCTCGGCGCTCACGGTCACCGTGCGCGGCAGCGGCGGCGGCGCGATCTCGAAAGCTTCGGCGAAGCTCAACATCGCGGCCGTGGATGCCGGCGGCGCGATGGTTTACTGGGCCACGACCTCGGTCGAAGAGACCGAGACGGCGTCGAAGTTAGTTGGTTTTCAGGTCGGCGAAGAAGGCACGGTCGACGCGCTGCACATCACGGACGTAAAAGAGTCGAACTTGTTCAACGAAGCCGGCGCGCAAAAGCCGACTCCACCGGTTTCGGGCGGCGCGCCCGCTGGCCAAGTGAGCTGCATCGGCTGCCACACCTCGACGCCGGACGGCAGCGCGGTCGCGTTCAAAGACGGCTGGCCTTGGGCCGGCATCATTTCGTCGATCGAGAAAGACACCGTCGGGCAGCGGCCGAGCTACGTGACCGATGTCGGCGCGCGCGAAATTCAGCAGCCGTTCATCGGCACGTTCACGTTCTCGCCCGCGTTTTGGAGCGACACGTCGCACCTCGCGGTCAGCGTCTACAGCGCGCCGACGCAATCGATCGGCTGGACCGGCGTGAACCGCAACATCGTGACCTCTGCCGAGCTCACTTGGTTCGAGCTCTCCGCGATGGGCACCATGCCGACCACGGGCATGGCCGTGAACAGCGCGGTGCTCGCGGACCAAAACATGACCTGGGGCTTGATCCCGCGCACCGGTGACACGCGCGCGGCCGTGATGCCGGATTGGAGCCACGACGGCAAAACCATCGTGTACACGTCCACGACGCAAATCGCCGGTGGTCACGTCGGTGGCTTGAGCGCGGCCGACGGCGTGACTCCGCTCACGACTCCAACCGAAAGCGATATCTACACGGTGCCCTTCAACAACAAGATGGGCGGCGTGGCGACGGCGGTCGCGGGCGCCGCGACTGCAGGTGTCGCCGAGTACTACCCGGATTTCTCCGCCGACGATCAGCTGATCGCGTACACGCGCGTGGGCAACACCAACGGCTACTTCTACTACCGCGCGGACGGCGAAATCGCCGTGATTCCTGCGGCGGGCGGCAATCCGGTCCGGCTCGTCGCGAATGATCCGCCGGCATGCAGCGGCGAAAAGAGCCCGGGCGTGCTCAACAGCTGGCCCAAGTGGTCGCCCAGCGTCGAAGTCGATCCGCAGGGCAACAAATTCTACTTCTTGGTCTTCTCGTCCGCGCGTCACTACGACGAGCAATTCCAGCTCACGCCCAATCAATACACGCCGCCCGGCACGGACGCGCGCGCCTCGCAGATGTACCTCGCCGCGATCATGGTCACACCCTCGGGCGACGTCACGAATTTCCCCGCCGTCTACATCTGGAATCAAACGCCGATGACCTCGAACCTCACGCCCGCATGGGACGAATTCAAGATTCCGCAAGTCGTGGTGAAATGACGGCGTGGGGCGCGCTCGTGTCATGCGCGTGACCTCCGTTGGAGCGACGCTGAGCTCTCCCGTTTCGCTGCTGAGGGCTCCCTTCGCTGCTGAGGGCTCCCTCGACGCTCGGCTTTTCAGTTGCATTTGCAACTGAGGATTTTGGGCCAAACCGTCGAGCAAATCGGCGATCGCTTCGCATGCGGGGATTCCGGCCAGGAAACGCACGAATGACGAAACAACGCCAATGCTTTTGGTGTCAGCTCGAACGTCCAGTTGCATTTGCAACTGAGAATTGAGTTTGCAACAGGCTCACTCGGCAGACGTGACAAGCGAAGGCACCGGCGCGTCGCTTCAGGTTAACTATCGATGCACGACCACCAGGGTGGCAGGCCCAAGCCACGGTAACCAGCGCACCCCGTGCCAGCCCGGCGGCAACGCGGGTTCGCTGAATTCGAACATCGCTTTGGCGTCGATGGGCGAGAGGTTCACGCAGCCGCCGCTTTTGAATTCGCCCCAACTGTCGTGCCAGTACGCCGCGTGCAGCGCATGCGGACCGCTGAAATTCTGGGTCCAAGGCACGTCCGAGTGAATGTATTCACCGGGCGCTTCCATGGTCGCGGTCGCGAATTTGCCGGAGATGGGAAAGGTGCCGGTCGGCGTGAGCGCATGCTCGATGATGTCCTCCTCGCCGGGTTTGGCGAAGCCGCCGCGGCCGGGCGAAATCAACGTCGCGAACACGGGTTGGGTGCCTTCGTAGGCGATCAAGTAGCCAGCACTGACGGCCACTTCGATCCACGTGGCGCGGCCCTTCGGCGCGTTCTTCGTCGTGTCCGGCGCACCGACTTCGGCGCCCCACGGCGTGTGCGCTTGCGGCACGGGCAAGACCGCGTCGCGCTCTTTGAGCCAAAGCTCACCGCGTTTCGTACGCCAAAATACGTCTTTATCGACGCTCACTCGTTCGCCCGTCAATTCGACGTGACTGAGCCGCGCGAAGGTGTCGCTCGCGACCACGAATTCGCCGTTCGCGTTCTGCGTGTATGCCGGCCGATCTTTGGCTTTGAAGAACGCGAGCGGAAGCTCTGCGTCCACGCCGAGCTTCAGGCCCTGAAATTTTACCTCGGGATACGGCACGACGCTCGGTTTGGGCAACCATTGATAATCCGCGCTGAGCAGGAAATCGTGCCCGTTCACGTTCGCTTCGTGGCTGTACGCGACGGTCGAGCGTCGCAGTAATCGAGCGCGCGGCTCGTGAATCGCGCTCGGCAGCGGCGGAAACGCGAGCGGCGAACCGGGCAGCACGGTTTGCATATCGAGCCCGAGCGATTCGCCGTACCGGTACGGCCAAGGCGACTGCAAATTCGCGGCATAAGGTAGGACGGCGCGATACTCCGGATCGTTTTCGTCGAGCGTGGCGCGCACGCCGTCCACGCAGACGTAGCCGCGCGGTTCGATCGCGTACCACTCCATGCAACCGGGCCCGTACACCGGCTTTGCGCTCTTCAGCGCGACCGAGCCGCCCGTCCACAAATAGCCGATCCACTCTTTGCTCGCGTCCGGCTCGGGCCGAATCCAAACGAAGCGAGTCCGTGCATATACACGTGGGCCGCTCGCTGGCTCCGCCTGCTTCGCGTCGCTTTCGCGCGCGGACGGCGAAGGCGCGCTCGTGACGGCGCGCTCGATGCGACGCTCTACCTTGGCTGGACTCGTGGTCGACGCCGCCGGCGCGGGCAGTGCGGCTGGCGCAGGCAGTGCGGCTGGCTCGAGCCGCGTCGGCTCCGCCTTCGACTGCGCGCAGCCGCTTGCCCAGAGCAACCCAACCCAAATCCAAAGCTCGAAGCTCGGGTGCGAATGGTTGGCGAAGCGCGCTGACACGCCCGCAAGGTAGCGCGGATTTCGGGGATTTCCCGGTTTTGTGCAGGTTTTTTTGGGGTGCTCCTGCTCAACGCTGTCCCGCGCGGCAGGCGAAAATTTCCGAGCCTTGTCCGCATGAGCTCACCGCGTCGAGCGCGGCGCGGGGCTGCCTTGCTCGTCGAGCTTCGCGACCACGGTGTCCCAGTGCGTGACGCCGTGCTCGTTCGCGCTGAGCCGCAAGAGCCAACCGGTGCGCGTCGCGTCTTCGTGGAATCCGTCGAACACGAAGATTACACGAACTATCCCGCAGCGAAGAAGTTGCTAAGCTTTTCTGAGCCCGCTTCGGGCAAAAAGAAGGCACTCTGGCGCATCCTTCCCGCTCTCGCCCCGCCGTGGGCTTGTTGCTCGACGCACTCTACAACGAGTACGCGAGCATGGTGGTCGCAGCCTTCGACGGCGAGTGCGCGCGTCGCGGCTACGATCTGATTTGCTTCGCCGGCGGCTCTTTGTATTCGCTCGCGGGCCACGAGCGCGAACGCAATCGCTGTTTCGAACTCGCCAGTGCGCAGGCGCTCGACGGCCTGATCGTGCTCAGTTTGAGCACGACGGCGTCGGTAATGAAGGAATTTCTCGACTCCTATCGCGGGCTGCCGATCTGTTCGGTCGGGATCGAGTTGCCCGGCCATGCCTGCGTGCAAGCCGACAACGAAGCCGGCATGCGCGACGCGGTGCTGCATTTGATCACGCTCCACGCGCGGCGAAAGATTTGTTTTTTGCGCGGCCCGACCGACAACGCCGAGGCCGAAATTCGTTACCGCGCATATCGTGACGCGCTCGCGCAATTTCGCATCCCGTTCGATCCGAAGCGCGTCATCGTCGCGAATTTCGACGATGAACAAGGGCGCGCCGCGATGGCCGAGCTGATCGAGCGCGGCGTCGAGTTCGACGCGTTGGCCGGCGCGAACGATCGCTCGGTGCTCGGCGCGATGCGCACGCTGCGCGAGCGCGGCATCCGCGTGCCGGAAGATGTCGCCGTCGTCGGCTTCGACGACAGCGAGGAGGCGCGCGGCGCGTCGCCGAGCCTCGCGACCGTGCGCCAGCCGTATTGGGACATGGCCGAGCGCGCGCTCGACTACATCGCGGATTCGCTCGAACGCGAAATTCCGCCCCGACACGCGCTTTTGCCGTCGCATTTCGTGAAACGGCGTTCTTGCGGCTGCTTGTCGGAGGGCGCGCCGTCCGAGCAGCAACGCGCGCTCGATGCCGATCCGATCCCGTTCGAAGCCGCGTTTCAGCATCGTCGTCAAGAGCTCGCGGCCGAGCTCGCCCGCGCCGAACGCTTCTCGCGCGTGGTCGGTCCCGAGAATTGGATCGAGCGCACGCTCGACGCAATCCACGCCGCGCTCACGGGCGCCCCCGATCGCGAGTTCTTGGCCTTGCTCGACGAAATGCTGGCACGCACCTCGGCGATCGAAGGCGACGTCGGCGCTTGGCAGCAGGCGGCCTCGATGATGCGGCGCCGGATTTTGCCGAGCGTGATGAACGATCCGCGGCGCTGGATGCGCTTCGAAGACGTGTGGCAGCGCGTGCGCGTCTTGATCGCGGATGCGGCGGAGCGTGAACAGCGGAGTTTGCGCCGTCAAGCCGAGCGCTCGGCGGGGATTTTGACCGATACGAGCGAGTCTTTGATCACGTCGTTCGACGTCGAATCGCTGCCGCGCGCGCTGGCCGATCGCTTGCCTGCGCTGGACATCGCTTCGGCATATGTCGCGCTGTACGACGGCCACGGTCGGCCACCCCAAACATCCCGGCTGATCGTCGCTTACGAGAATCGCAAACTGCGCGAATTGCCGAGCTCCGGCGCGCATTTCCCGACGCTCGAAATCGTGCCGCTCGCAGAGCGAGGCGAGCGGCGCAAATCGGTCGTGGTCGAGCCGCTGTTCTTCGAAAATCGTCAGCTCGGTTATGCCGTGCTCGAGCTCGGACCGAAGCGGCGCGTGGTGTACGAGCTCTTGCGCGAGTTGATCAGCGCGGCGCTACGCGGCGCCGAGCTCGTACGCCGCGTGGCGGAAGAAGCAAGGCAGCGCGAGAAAGCCGAAAAAGAGCGGCTCGAGCGCGAGCTCGAGATCGCGACTCAGATTCAGACATCGATTTTGCCGCGCGATCTGCGGGTAGAAAATCTCGAAATCGCAGCGACCATGTTGCCCGCGACCGAAGTCGGCGGCGACTACTACGACGTGCTGCCGGGTCCTGGCGGCGCTTGGCTCGGTATCGGTGACGTCGCAGGTCACGGCCTCAGACCGGGCCTCGTGATGATGATGCTGCAGAGCGTGATCGCCGCGCTCCTCGCGCAGAATTTCGACGCGGCGCCCAGCGCGATTTTGCGCGCTGCGAACGCGGTGCTCTACGAAAATGTGCGCAAGCGGCTCGGGCAAGACGAGCACGCGACCTTGACCTTGATTCGCTACTTCGAGAGTGGTCAGCTCAGATTCGCCGGCGCACACGAAGAAATCGTGATTTTACGCGCAGAATCCGGGCAATGCGAGCGCATCGCGACACCGGGCACCTGGCTCGCCGCGACGCGCGACATCGCGGATGCGACCGAGGACCAATCCGCCGAGCTACGAGACGGCGACATCCTTTTGCTCTATACCGACGGCGTGATCGAAGCGACGAACGCGAGCGGCGAAGCCTACGGCTTGGATCGGCTGTGCGCGGAGCTCGAAGCGTGCGCGGGTCTCGCCGCGACGCGGATCGTCGCGCACTTGCTCGGCAGCGTGCGCGCGTTTTTGGACGAGCAACGCGACGACATCGCGCTCGTCGTGGCGCGTTACCGAAAGCCCGCGCCGTGAACGCCGAAGTCGTGGCGAGCCCGCTCGCGCCGCCGGCGGACGAAGCCGAGCTGATGGCGCGCGCCCGCGCGCTGTCCGGCCTGACGCTCGCGGAAGTCGCGGCGCGGTTCGCGCTTGCGGCGCCCGAAGATTTGCGGCGCGCCAAGGGTTTTGTCGGCGCGCTTTTCGAGCGCGCGCTCGGTGCCAGCGCCGGCTCGCGCGCTCAGCCGGATTTCGAAACGCTCGGCATCGAGCTGAAGACGCTGCCCGTGGATGCGCGCGGCCGTGCACTCGAGTCGACCTTCGTGTGCACGATTCCGCTGCAAGAAATCGGTGAAGTGGAGTGGGCGCTGTCGCGCGTGCGCCGCAAATTGCAGCGCGTGCTCTGGGTGCCGGTCGAAGGCGAGCGCAAAATCGCGGTTGCCGCGCGGCGCGTGGGCGAGCCGCTCTTGTGGGCCTTGCCACCCGGAGCCGAGGCACAGCTACGCTTCGATTGGGAAGAGCTCGCCGGCATGATCGGGCGCGGCGACGTTGAGAGTATCACCGGGCACATCGGACAGAGCTTACAAATCCGACCGAAAGCGCGGGATTCACACGCACTCCGTCGCGGCATCGACGCCGACGGCGCACGCTTCGCGACGCTGCCGCGCGGCTTCTACCTTCGCGCGAGCTTCACCAGCGAGATTTTGCGAACTCACTACGCGCTCTGACGCCGCTCGTTAACCGGAGCACATCTTGGGATGTCTCTGGCCATGCGCTGACTTTGGCGCTTGGCCGCCCGCGCAGTCGCGCATCCAGAAGCGCGAGTGGCCAAGCACCATGCTCGCGTAGGGCCAAAAAGCTCAAAGACGGAGCAAGCTAGTGGGTGAGCTCGAGTCTCACCAATCAAGGCACTTCATCCGGCAACGGCGAAACCCCGACATGCACATGATCGTGATGATCCGCGTTGTCGTCGGGCGTGAGGTATTCGTGGAATAGGCCGCTATTGTGGAAGCGAACCGCGATTGTGTTGATCGGCGGCGCGTCGGGCGCGAGCGAAAAGCCGAGGCCGCGCCGGAAATCGTGCTCGACCTCGTAGTGCACGCCGAGCCGCGTGAAGCCGTGCATATCGATGGCCAAGCCGTAGGCGTGCAAACTGACGCGACCTTTGTTGCTCAAGCGGTAGACATACGCACCCGAAAACCGCACGTCGCTCACGCCGATAGAAACCAATTCCGGGCCGACCAACGAGAGCGCCAACACCAACCGACAATCGGCGATCAACGGACCGTTCGCGCCCGTGTAGTAGCGGATCCCGCTTACCGGCCCATCGACGACGATCGGCGTTTTTACGCCGAGCTCGTGTTCGAGCGTGTGAAACGGCACAGCGCGTTCGCGCAGTTCGGCGAGGCACGCCGCGCTGCCGGGCAATACGCTGCGCAGGTCGTTGCGCGTGCGCGGCCGCGGCGCGTCGCCGAGCTTGGCGAACGGCGCGTCGGTTTTGGGAGGCTCGCTCTTGATCGGCGCGCTGGGCTCCGCTTTCGTAACAGCCGGCGCGGCGACGCGCGGCTGGTTTGCGGCCGGCACCACCATCGGCGGCCACGAATAGCTCGAGGGCACGACCCAGCCGGAGCCAGCGACTTCGGGATAAGTTGCCGCCGGTGTTTCACGCGCGCAACCGCTCAAGGTCGAAAACGACGCGAGCAGGAGCAGGCCGGAAGCTCGAGCAATCACGCGCGAAATTGTGGCAGGTCGAGCCGGCGCTGGGCCAAGAAAACGGCGCTTGCTGACCGCGTCAGCGCGTGAGCTCTTTGACCAGATCGGCGGCGACGTCGCGGTCGATTTCGAGCGCTTCGGCGGTTTCCAAAATCAATTCGCGTTCGCTGGTGCGAATGATGCCGTCGGCGGCAGTGACTTGAATCGCGAGCGAGAGCGCGATGCGGCGCACGTTTTGCTCCGGCAAGCGCGCTTTGACCGCGGCGAGCCGCGCTTCGCGGCCGTCGCGATCGAGCGCTTCCGCGGCTTCGTTGACCAACGTCTCGAGCCGCGCGTGCGCGATTCGGCCGTCCGTGAGCGATTCGACGCTTTTGACGAAGTGGCGCTTTTCCGCCTCGCTGAACTCGCCGTCGGCCGAGGCCGCGAGGAACATCACTTCCACGAGCGCCTCGAGTTTCGCGTCACCCAGCGTTCGCACGTCGTTCGAAGTCCCACTCATGATTGGGAGTATATCGGTGCTCGCCGCGCACGCCTAGCGTCGGCTTTAGCCGCCGTCGCCGCGATCGGGTTCGTCGATCAAGAACGAAGCCGCCGTAAACTGGCGAATCAGTTCGGTCGCATAGCTTCCCGAAGGAAGAGAAAATTCGACCGCAAGCCGACCGACCGCGGCCCATTCGAGACGAAGGTCCTCGATCGGCGCGAGCAAATCGCGGCGCGTGCCCGGCGCGAGCCGGCCGAGTTTTTCCAAGGCAGCTGCGTCGAGCCCGAGCTGTTCGATGATCGAGCGCTCGAGCTCGGCGGCTTCGGCGCCCGCCGCGCGCGTTTTCGGGCCGAAGATCGGGCCGGTGAGATGAATGTCTGCGCGGGCGAGTCGCGGCGTTTCACGCGCCGTATCTTCGACCATGAACATCGCGCCGGCTTTGTCGAGGCGCACGATTTCGCCGGGGATCAAGCGATCCCCGCCCAGCGCGCGGCGCGCGCTCAGGTAGCGATTGAAGACTTCGGCTTGGATCACGCTCGGATAAAGCTTGGCCAGGAAGCGCGGCACGCCGTGCACGCGCGCGCCTTCACGCAGCCAATCGAGCGCTTGGCGCAAACCGTCGCCGCGCCGGCCAAAGCGTTGGCCGCCGAAGTAGTTGTACAGGCCACGTGCGCGCAAGACTTCGGCGATCGCGTTCGCGCCGTCGAGCGCGCCGACATTGTCCGTCACGTCGAGCGTGATTCGGAAGCGATTGCCGAGCAAGTGACCGGTGCGCAGCTTGTTCGCGTGGCGCGTGTGCTCGAGCACGCGAATGCCTTCGGGCAATTGCCATTCATTCGGCGGCCGCGCCTTGGCCGGCAGTGACAGCCATTGCCGTGTCACGGCGTGTTTGTCCTTCAAACCGGCGTAGCCCACGTCGCGTTCGTCGATGCCAGCCGCGCGCGTGACGACGCGCACCATCGCGGGCGTGGTGAAATTCCGCTTTTCGAGGCGCACGTAACAGTGCTCGCCCGCGCCGCTGAAGGCATAGAGCGGAATTTCGTCGACTACGAAGTCTTCCGGCGCGGGCCCGATTTCAGCGCAAATGCGCGGCAATTCGAGCTCGAGTAGCGGCGGCTCGTGCGGGCTGAGCTCGGAACTCGCGCCGATGGCAGCGGACTCGGTCGTCACTGCTTCGGTCCGAGCATATCGCCGAGTGCCTTCAGCAGATCGTCGCTCGCGCTCTCTTTGCTGTCGCTGATGTCGAGATCCTCGATCCCCAAAATCAAGAGCTCGGGATCGGATTTGTCCGGATCGAAATCACCCGGCAGGCTGAATAACTCCGGCGGCGGCGGCGGCACGCTGTCGGCCGGCAGTGCGCGCTCATGGCCGCCCTGACAAAACAAAACCAAGGCGGCGATGTTGTCGGGCCCGCCCGCTTCATTGGCGAGCTGCACCAAGCGCTCGGCAATTTGCTGCGGCGCTTCGTCTTGGCCGAGCGCGTTGGCGATCTCGGGCGCGGAGACTGGGCCGCTCAGCCCGTCGCTGCACAAAAGATAGCGATCGCCTTCGACTACGGTGTAGGAGCGGATCGAGACGCGCAGCTGGCCATCCATGCCGAGCGCACGCGTGACGACATTTTTCGGCAAACGCGCCAGCACCTGATCGTCGAGCTC
>DATATR010000392.1:0-10671 GCA_036268695.1 Polyangiaceae bacterium
ATAAACGACGTGGAGCGCTTGCTGGTTGTTCACGAAGTCGACCAACTGCTTCGCGCGCGTCGTGTCGAAGTGCCGCGAGACCTGCAAATACGGCTCCGCCCCGATCTTGCGAATCGCGGTCGCGACGTCCGCGAAGCGCTGATTCGTCGGTTGCTCGTCGTCCGCGCCGGCACCGCCGAAGCGGATCAATTTCACACCGCTCGCTTGCACCGTGGGCCAGAGCGCTTCGGTGTCGCCTTCGCTCCAATAATTGATCCCGAACAAGTGCGGATCGAGCGCAGCGCCGGAACCGATCGCGCTGGTCGGCGTGCCTCCACTGCCCGCGCTGCCGCCCGCGCCCGCGTTTCCACTCGCGCCCGTGTTGCCTCCGTTCCCTGCCGACGTAGTCCCGCCGGAGGTGCTGCTCGTTCCGCCGTTGCCGCTCCCAGCGCCGCCGCTCGCGGTCACGCCCGAGCCCGCGCTGCCGCTCGTTCCGGTGTTGCCTGCGGTGTTCGTGCCCCCGGCTGCCCCACTCGGGACACCGCCGCTACTGCCGCACGCGGCGACGAATGCGATCGAAAAACCGAACAGCGAGCGAGCATGCGATTCGAAGGTCATGATTTTCTCCCAGCTTATCGTGTGAAGCCGTGCGCGACGCAGTGTGCGAAATCCGTCGTCGCGATCACGAATCGCGCCCTTTTTTGGTGTAGCGCAAAACGCGGCTGCGGTGGTCGGCACTTGGCGCGAGTTTTTGCGCAAGCTTCGTCTGCGACATGCAGTGATTGATCGCCGGAGTTTGCGGATGGATCCGCGCGGATCGCGCGCATAAAAGCGATACGGCATGCTTTTGGCGCGCCGTATCGGATTTCTTGGCTGCTGGCTCCGGTCAGTGGCCGTCAGCCGCCGGACATGCCGCTCTTCTGCGTGAGCTGGGACGGGCAACTCACTTGCTTGAAATTGATGTTCGGATTGTCGGCCGCCGTGTACCAACCGAGGAACCAATTGCAGCCGGCGAGCAGGTCGGGTTTGCCGGCGAAGGCGGTATTGCACTTCTGCTGGGTGCACTGCGGGTCATCGTTGCATTCGGCGAAGAGCCCGCCGTACTGCGAACCGAGATCGGTGCTCGAGCCCCATTCTTGGGTGCATGCGTTGAGCGCGCCGACGCCGCCGCCCGGGATCAGAATGTCGAATTGATTGCTCTGCACGCCGCCATTGTTGATGACCTGCAGGTACATCGTTTTTTGAGTGAGGCCGTTCGTGCCGCCGCTATTGCCGGTGCCGGTGAACTGCACTTCGAAACAGCGCCCGCACACGTAGTTCGAGCCGGATGCCGCAGCAAAGCCGTACGCGACGTTCGCGTTCGTCGGATCCACCCAAGGCTCGTAATTGTAACACATGAACGAGTTGCCACCGCTGCATGCGCTCTGCGCGCTATTGCCTTTGCCCTGGCTCGAGTCGCTCATGTCGCAGCTCTCCATCGCTTGACTGCCGGGCCAGGCGCAGGCGGGCTTGCAGCAATCCCAATAGCGCGTCGCGAAGCCGGTCGAGCCGCCTTGGATCGGCGGAAGCGGCGTGCCGGTGCCGCTGCCGCTGCTGCCCGCCGAGCCCGTGCTGCCGGCTTGGCCCGAGCTGCTGCCGGCCGTGCCGCTCGTGCCGGCTTGGCCGGTGCTGCCACCGGTTCCGGTCGTCGTCGTGCCGTCCTTGAACAGCGCGACGTCGTCGATCCACAGGTCGAGCGAGCCGTTCTGCGCGTTCAATTGGAAAGCTAGGCCGAACACCGAGGTCGGATCGAACGGCGAGCTGTTGTCGGTGCTCATGTCGCTGAAGCGGATGCGCACTTCGGTCCAATCACTGCCGAGGCTGAAGTTCGAGCCATACGAGTCCCAGCAATGGTTCGCGCTGTTCGAGTCGTCGCAGGTGCCGCCTTCGGTGGTGCCGGCGATTTGCTTCGTCACGGCCATCACGCGCAGCTGCCCCGAGGCGGTGCCCTTGGCCTGGAACACGATGCCGTCGAACGCGCTCACGTCGTACACTTTGCGATTCGCGGTGTCCTTCGGGCGCACGCCGGAATTGTTGAAATCGACCGCGATGCCCGCGTAGTTCGGGAAGCCGTTCGCTTGCACGTGCGCCGCGTGCATGCTGCCGCCCGCGCCAGGCGAGCCGGGCGTGAAGCCATTCGAATTGCCGTTGTCGTCGGGCGGACTCGGCGTGATGGTTCCGTCGCTGAACGAGTACCAGGAGCCTTGGCGCCCGTTGGTCACGATGATGCGCGCGTCGTTGTCTTCGAGGTCGTCCACCACGTCCGAGCTCGGGCCAGTTTGCATCGCGCCGCCCGCGCTCGCTCCGCCAATCGAGCTGCTGCCGCCACTGCTCGCGCCGCCGCCCGGCACGCTCACCGTGCCGCCGCTGCCTCCGTTCGGATCGCTGTTGCTGCCGCCGTTCCCGCTCGCGGTAGGCGACGTGCACTGACCGCTGGTGCACTGGGAACCTGCCGGGCAGTCCGCGTCCACGCTGCATGTGGCAGCAGAATTCTTGCCGGACGAGGCGCTCAAGCAGGCCGCGGCGATCAGGCCGAGCAGCATCGTTGCGAATGCGGCGCGCCCGAAACGAAATCCTAAACTCGAGTTCATCGTTTGCACGACCTATTCAAGGGTTCTTTAGGCAAATGGCGAGCTCGTGAGAGGGCAAGGCCATTTCCTTACCGCGAGCTGCAACCGGTTCCAGAGCATAGCTAGCGAAGGCGGGACGTCACCGAAAAAGCGCCGCGCCGCGCCGTGCCTCCGCGAAAAAAACCGCTCGAAACTACAAACGTTCGGCGACAACACAACTCGCTCCAACTTGAGAAACGCTCTAACCTTTTGGAAATCGATTGCACGCAGCGTTCCTTGCAAAACGCGAGATCGAGCGCCGCTCGGTTGGGACCATGCGAGCCACTGCCCCAAACGCGCAACCAGGCGACTCGTTCGTGCGCCACGCCGACTGGTTGGTCGCGAGCGAGCGACCGAGCGAGATCTTGGGGGGTTGCCTCCGAGCAGCCCGCATGCACCAGTGCGTCACGACGAACGGTCGCGCATGTTCACCGCATCCGGATTGCCAAGCAGGGAGCCCATTGCTCTTTGAACGACGCCGGGCCGCGATCGCCGGTCAGCCAGCTTTCGCTCGCAGCCTGCGCTGGTTCGACGCCGCCGCCCGGTTTTTGGTATCACCGGAACTACCGTGCACTCAAATCGGCTCGAAATCCGCGCTTTGCCCGAATCCGGGCAGAAATTTTGACCTTCGGATTTCGGCCTGACACAGTCGCGAGGTGACGATCGCCGTCGATGACCCGCGTGAGCGCTTGCAGCAGGTGCTCGGCCTGAGCCGAGACCAAGCGCGGCGCGCGGTCGACGAGGTGTTCGACGCGCTGCGGATCAGCGTCGACGAATACATCAGTGAGCGGCACTCGGAGCTGCAGCGACAAGGCGAGAGCAACGAGCGAATTTTCGAGCGCATCGCGCTCGAGTTGCGCGAGCTGCGCTTCAAGGCACCGGAACTCAGTTCGCGCCAGATTCGCCGGCGCATTTACGGCTGAGCGAAGCACTCGGCACGAAAGGACAACGATATGTGCGGCATCATGGGTTACGTCGGCAGTGAGGCAGCCTGGGACGTCGTGATGGCCGGGCTCAGGCGGCTCGAATACCGCGGTTACGACTCGACCGGCATCGCGACGATCGCCAAGAAGAAGCTTCACCTCGCGCGCCGCGTCGGTCATTTGAGCGCGCTCGCCGAAGCCAACCCCAAAGGCCAACCGGGCAACATCGGCATCGGCCACACGCGCTGGGCGACTCACGGCGGCGTGACCGAAAGCAATTGCCACCCGCACTTGGACTCGAAGCAGCGCATCGCGCTCGTGCACAACGGCATCATCGACAATGTCGAGGCCTTGCGCGCGGAGCTCGTGGCCAAGGGCGCGCGGTTCAACTCCGAAACGGACACCGAAGTGCTCGCCGAGCTGATCGGTCGCGGCCTGGAAACTGGCTTGAATTTGCACGAGTCCGTGGTCGCGGCGATGAAGCGCGTCGAAGGCACCGCGGGCATCGTGGCGATCGATCGCGAAGATCCGGAGCACCTGGTTGCGGCGCGCATGGGCAGCCCGGTCGTGGTCGGGCTCGGCGAAGGCGCGTGTTTCGTCGCTTCCGACTCGGTCGCGCTCCGGCCCTACACCGATCGCATGATCGTGCTCGATCAAGGCGAAGTCGCCGAGCTCTCCGCCACGTCGATCAAGACGACCGATCTCGAACAGCGCGATCGCGAGAAGCGGATCGAAAAGATTTTGCATCAGGCGGACGACGCCGACATCGGCAATTTCCCCCATTTCATGCTGAAAGAGATCCACGAGCAGCCCGCGGCGCTCGATCGCTCGATGCGCGGCCGGCTCGACGCGGCGGTCGGCTCCGCGCGGCTCGGCGGATTGCAAAATCACGAAGCGCGCCTGTTCGACATTCGCCAAATCGTGTTCGCGGCGTGCGGCACGAGCCTGTACAGCGCAGAAGTCGGCGCCTACCTGATGAGCCGCTACGCGCGCATGCCCGCCACCGCCGAGGACGCGGCCGAGCTTTCGACACGAAACCCGATCGTCGATCGCCACACGCTCTACGTCGCGATTTCTCAAAGCGGTGAGACCGCGGATACGCTCGCCGCGCTGCGCGAAATTCGCCTGCGCGGCGGGTTGATTGCGGGCATCACCAACGTCGTCGGCAGCTCGCTTTCGCGCGAAACCGATTTCGGCATCTACGTCCACGCAGGCCCAGAAATCAGCGTGTGCTCGACCAAGGCGTTCACTGCGCAGGTGCTCGCCACGGAGCTACTCGCGCTGCGCTTCGCGCGCATGCGCGATCTCTCGGCCACGGACGGACGGCTGTGGGTGAATGGACTCGAAGCGCTGAGCGGCCAAGTTCGGCTCATGCTCGAGCAAGCGAACGCGTGCAAAGAGCTGGCACAGCGTTTCTGCGACGCGCGCTTCACCATGTTCGTCGGTCGCGGCGCGAACGTGCCGGTTGCCGCGGAGGGCGCGCTCAAGCTGAAGGAGATCGCGTATCTGCCGGCCGAAGGCCTTTCCGGCGCGGGCATGAAACACGGTCCGCTCGCGCTGATCGAGCAAGGCAGCCCAGTTTGGGCGCTGGTGCCGCCGGACGAAACGCGCGAGCGCATGCTCGGCAATTTGCGCGAGCTCAAGGCACGCGGCGCGTTCGTGATGGCGATTGCCGGCGCGGACGACCAAGAAACACGCGCGCTCGTCGATCGCGTCATCCCGCTGCCGCCGCATCACGCGGCCGTGTCACCGATTCTAACTGCCGTGCCGCTTCAGCTTTATGCTTATTACGTCGCGCTCGCCAAGGGCTACAACATCGATAAACCCAGGAATTTGGCTAAATCTTTGACCGTGATGTGACCTGCCCACTTGCGCTTTGGGCGCTTGGTCCAGATGAAGCGAGCATGCACAAGGTTTGGTTCATCACGGGCACGTCGCGCGGCTTCGGTCGAGAGTGGGCGATCGCGGCGCTGGAGCGTGGCGACAAAGTCGTAGCGACGGCGCGCAAAGTCGACACACTCAAAGATCTCGCCGACCAGTACGGCGACGCGCTATTGCCGCTCGAGCTCGACGTGACCAACCGCTCGGCGGTGATCGCCGCAGTCGACCAAGGCTACGAACATTTCGCGAGTCTCGACGTCGTGATCAACAACGCGGGCTACGGCGTGTTCGGCATGATCGAAGAGATCAGCGAAGAGCAAGCGCGCGCACAAATGGAGACGAATTTTTTTGGCGCGCTCTGGGTCACGCAAGCCGCGCTGCCGCACCTGCGCGCGCAGCGGAGCGGACACATCATTCAAGTGTCGTCGATCGGCGGGATCACCGCGTTTCCGGGGCTCGGGCTCTATCACGCGTCGAAGTGGGCGCTCGAGGGATTTTCGCAAGCGCTGGCGCAAGAGCTGCGCGGGTTCGGCATCAACGTGACGCTGATCGAGCCCGGTGGCTATGAAACGGATTGGGGCGGCTCCTCAGCGGTGCACACCACGGAGCTGCCCGCGTACGAAGCGCTGCGCAGCGCCGTGGCGAGCTCGCGAAAAAGCGCGGTCGGCCGGCGCGGCGATCCGGTCGCGACGCGCGAGGCGATCCTCAGAATCGTCGACGCCGAACCTCCGCCGCTGCGCGTCTTCTTCGGCGAAGCGCCGCTCGGCATGGCCAAAGCGGACTACGAAAATCGACTGAAGACTTGGGAAGAGTGGCAGCCGCTTTCGCTCGCGGCGCAGGGCGTGAAACAGAGCGCGTAACGGGAAGGCCGCGCACCCGCAGTGTGCACGCGCTCCGCGCCCGCGTCAGCGAGCGGGACGAGGGTGTCCTCGCCCGTTCGACTTCACTTGCGCACGCCGCTCGCGACGTTGACCAGTTTCGCGCGCAGATCCTCGGCCGTGCTCAGCTTCTCGGGCGCGCGAAGCAGCCGTTTTAGGCCGATTCGCGCGAGGTTTTGCGATCCGAAGCTGAGCTCGCGAGCTTTCGCTCGGACTTACTTCATGTTCACGGTGTGGCAGCCGCCGCAGCCAAAGCCTTCTTTGGTCGCGGGATCATAGGGCTTCATGCCCATCGCGGTCGCCATGTGCGGCACGACCTGCTCGGCCATGAACTTCGAGATCTCCGGCTTCTTCTCGAACTCGACCATCTTGCCGTCCTTGAGCGTCAGCTTCGGCAAGAACGCATGCGGATCTTTGAACGCCGGACCGTGGCAAGTCTTGCAGCTGAACTTGTCGTAACGCTTGGCGTCGAAGGCTTTGAACACGGGTTCCATCTCGGGCACGACGTTCTTCTTCATGAACGCGACCTGTTGATCCTTCGTCATGTCCTTGGACCACACGTCGTGAGCCGGAGCGGCGGGCGCTTCGGGCGCGGCTGGCGCAGCTGTCTCGGCGGGCTTTGCTTCCGCGGTCGGAGCGGCGGGCGCTTCGGGTGCGGCTGGTGTGGCCGCCGGCGGTGGCGGAGCTTCGGGCGCTGGCGCGGGCGAGCCGCCGCATGCCGCCAGGGTCCAAATCACTGCAGCACAAAAGGATAGGCGAGGTGTTCTCATGGGCCGACAGACTTACTGCGGACTTTCACGCACTCCTACACCAATATTTGGAACGCACTTTTCCCGGGGCGCAACGCTGCGGCTGCCGCTCGCAGCCGTAACGTTCAGCCAATTCGGCCGATTGACCGCCTGCCTTTGCTTCGGACCACGCAGCCACGCCTGCCCGAAACCTGCGAACGGCGTTACTTCCCGCCTACGTCCAAAGCCAAGCCTTCGCTGGCGACGATCACTTCGGTGCCCTTGGCATGCTCGGTGATCCAGTGCTGCGACGTTTGGCCGATCGAATCGAGTTGATCGTCGGTGCGATCGGGATCGTGATGAAACAGGATCAGCCGCTTCGGCTCGGCGAGCACACCCAAATTCAGCACGTCGTCCACGACCGAGTGACCCCAGCCGTGCTTGTGCGGCATGTCGCTCATCAGATACTGCGAGTCGTGAATCAGCACGTCGACGTCGTCGCTGAAGCGCGCGAGTTCCTCGACGGTAACCAGCGCTTGCCCCGCGCGCAGCTCGTTGTCCGTGATGTACGCGAGTGAAGTGCCGCCATCGTCGTCGATGCGGAAACCTTGCGCGCCGCCCGGATGGTTCAACATGATCCGGCTCACGGTTGCGGAACCGATGCGCCAGGTCGGCGCGTCCGGCCTCACGAATTCCATGCGCGCCGGGATATCGTTGACGCTGACGGGGAAGTGGATGTCGTCGAAAATGTTGCGCTGAAAGCGCTCTTGGGCTTCGTTCGCTAGCGGATAAACGAAGATGTGATTCTCTTTGCCCCACAGCGGCCCGAAAAAGGGCAAGCCGAGCACGTGATCCCAGTGCGTGTGCGAGAGCAACAGGTGAACCGGCGATGAGCGGCCTTCGCGGAGCAGCGTGTTGCCGAGTTGGCGCAAGCCGGTGCCCGCATCGAGTGCCAACACCGAACCGTCCGAGAGTCGCACCTCGACGCAGGAGGTGTTCCCGCCATAGCGGGCAGTCTGCGGCCCTGGTGACGGAACCGAACCCCGAACGCCATAAAAAGTGACGCGCATCGACCCGGGCCACTCTATCAGCAAGCCCGAGGCCGCGACACGCGGCTTTCGCGAGGTCCGCGGCGCGCGCTCGGTTCATCGGCTTTACGTCGTGAAAAGCCCGGGTTTATCCCGGGCTCGCCGCGAATTTGGCGCGTCGACCGGAGCCCCCGTCGAAAAACGCCGCCGCCGCCTCGATCGACGGATGAGGGCTGCCACGTTAGCTTGCCGGTGCATGTCTTCAGTATTGGCTCCGGGGCTCTTGCTCGCCTCTCCCCCGCTCGCTGATCCGAACTTCGAGCGTTCCGTCGTGTTGCTCTCCGCGCATGGCCCCGATGGTGCGTTCGGTTGGGTGCTCAACGGTCAAGAAGCGATGAGCTTGTCCGAGCTCTTGGTGCGCACCGAGCTAGCGAGCGAGCCGCCGGAGCTAGCCGGAGTCGCGCGCATCGGTGGACCGGTTTCGCAAGACCAAGTTTGGCTACTCTACCCGAGCGGTCAGCTGCCGGCCGAACTCGACGGTCAGCTCGAGGTTGCCGAAGGCATCGTCGCGAGCGCCTCGCGCAAAGTGCTCGAGCTCGTGGCGATGGGCGAGGTACCGCGCGGGTTAATCACCCTGGTGGGTTATGCTGGCTGGGGTCCCGGGCAGCTCGAAAATGAAATCAAGGCCGGCGCCTGGCTGCCGACAGACGTGACCGCCGAGATCGTATTTCAAACGCCGCTCGCCGATTTGTGGGCGCGGGCCTACGCGCGTGTCGGCGCGACGCCGATGTCGTTCACGACGCGCACCGTCGGTTCGGCCTGAGCGCGCGGCTCACACGCCGACGAGCGGCACGAAAATGCAGGGCACGGTTTTTTGCCACTCCACGCTGTTCGGCGCAGTTTTTCGCCCGACCAAGAGCGTTTGGGTGTGCTCGTCTCCGACGGGAATCGCGATTTTTCCGCCCAACGAGAGCTGCTCGACCAGCGCGCCCGGCACGCGTTTCGGCGCGGCGGAGACCAAAATCCGATCGTACGGCGCGTGCTCGGGCAAGCCCCAGCTGCCGTTGCCGTCGATCACGTGCACGTTTGCGGCGCCACTCCGCAGGAGGCTCGCTCTCGCGCGCGCCGCGAGCGCCGGCCGCACTTCGACTGCGTAAACTTCGCTCACGAGCTCACCGAGCAACGCCGCCGCGTAGCCCGAGCCCGCACCGATTTCGAGCGCCCGTTCGCCTGCTTCGCAGGCGAGCTCCTTGAGCATGATCGCGATCATGCTCGGCTGGCTGATGGTCTGCTCTTCCGCGAGCGGCAGCGCGCGATCTTCGTACGCGTGCGGAAGCTGCGACTCGCTCACGAACTCGTGGCGCGGCACGCGCTCGAACGCGCGCAAAATTCGCTGATCGTCGATTTGCGTCGAGGCGCGGATACGCTCCACCAAGTGCAACGCCTCGCTTTTCCGCTCCGTCGCCATACACACTCAAAGATGCGTCGCTCCGCGCGGGATTGCAATTGTCCAAACTTTAGCGCGCGAGCTCTCCGCCGGGACGCGCTTTTCTTTCACAGCGCGTGCGCGTCGGCCTCGATATTTCACCTCGCCGCGCGTTTCGCGCTCGTCAGCCCGAGACGAAAATGTTCGTATTTCGCGCATGCGTCGGATCCTCGCGTCGCTCTGTTTCGCAATCGCCGCGATCGGTTTCAAGAGCTCGCGCGCGGACGCGCCGCGCAAGGCGCGCCAATGCAGCGCGGACATGGTGCGGGTGCATTCTTTTTGCATCGATCGTTTCGAGATTTCGACCGTCGACGCGAAAACCGGGGAAGCATTGTCGCCGTACTATCCGCCGAGCCCGAAGCTCGCCGCGAGCGTGCGGGACGCTTGGCTTTGCGAGCGGGACCAGTTCGGAACGCCCGCCGCGCGCGCGTTGCCGCTGCCCGAGTTGTCGAACTTTCAGCGCGAACACCGATTCGAGCCGCGCGCGGTTTCGCTGCCCGGCGTCGTGCCGCAAGCGTATCTCTCGTATCACTTGGCCAAGAGAGCGTGCGAAAACGCGCACAAGCGCTTGTGCACCAAAGACGAGTGGGTCAGCGCGTGCCGCGGCCAAAAAGACCAGCAATTCCCGTACGGGGACGATTTTCGCGCCGGCAAATGCAACGTGCATCGCTTGCTCCACGCCGGCTACGAGCTTCACGCCACTTCCTCGATCGGGCTGCTCGATCCGCGGCTCAACTTGGTCGAAGAAGGCAACGATCCGCTGCTCCACCTCACCGGCGCAACCGCGAGCTGCGCTAGCGAATGGGGCAGCGATCGCATCTACGACATGGTCGGCAACCTCGACGAATGGGTCGAAGACAGCATGTTCCTCGGCGGCTTCTACGCCCGCCCCACCACGAAGGGTTGCGACGCGCAAATCTCCTCGCACGCCGAGAGCTACTTCGACTACTCGACCGGCACCCGCTGCTGCTCCGATTTGAACTGACGTTCACGTGCCGCACTCGGGCTTTCGTTTTGAGGTCGCTGCCCACCCCGCGCCGTGCTCGGCGGCTTCGCCACCTGCGCGCGCCGCCGCCCCTCCCCAATGTCGTGCTCGGCGGCTTTGGCGCCAGCGCGCGCC
>DATATR010000393.1:0-10394 GCA_036268695.1 Polyangiaceae bacterium
CGCCGGCACGCGCTTTCCGGCTTGGGAAGAGGTACTTGGCCGCGCGATCGAAGCGACCGGGCAAGACATCGGCACCGCCGAGCGGCACGCGCTCTTGTTCCAAATGGGCCGCTGGTACGCCGAAAAGGTGATGCGCCCGGATTTGGCGTTGCCTTGGCTGACCGAGCTCGTCGCGGCCGAACCGAATCACGATCGCGCTTTATCGGTCCTTTCGACGATCTATAAGAAGGCGCAGCAGTGGTCCGAGTACGGCCAAGTGTTGCTCCGCCGCGCGGACGTGGCCGCGCCGAACGTCGCGCGCGATCTGCGCGTCGAGGCTGCCGAAGTGCTCAACACGCGGCTCAGCAACACCGCCGCCGCGCGCGAGCTTTACGCAGGCGTGCTCGAAGAAGATCCCGGGCACGCCAAAGCGGCCGAAGGACAAATCGCGCTGCTCGACGCCGCGGGCGACGCAGCCGGCGCGCTCGCGGTGCGCCAAACGCGCGCCAAGACGCTGCGCGGGGACGAACGCCATCAACTCTTGTGCGAAGTTGCGGAGAGCTACGACGTGGATCTCGACAAGCTCGAGTTGTCCGAGAAGACCTACCGCGAAGTGCTGGCCGAAAATCCGCGCTTCGCCGATGCCCTACGCGGCCTCGACCGCGTGCTGACGCGCGCTGGGCGTTATCGCGAACTGCTCGAAGTGCTGCGCGCCCAAGCCGACATTGCCGTGACGGCGCGCCAAAAGATCACGCTCTACGAGCGCATCGCCGGCGTGTACGACGAAGAATATTTGGATCACGAACGCGCGGCGGACGCGCTCGAAACCGTGCTCGAGCTCGATCCCGAACATCAAGACGCAGGCCGCGAGCTCGCGCGCCATTTACGCGCGCTGGAGCGCTACACGGATCTCGCCGAACTCTATCGCCGGCAAGCGAACGGCGGCAAGGTCGAGCGCCAAATCGAAGCCGGGCTTTTGCTCGGGCGCGTGCTCGCCGAGAACCTGAACAAACCGGATGAAGCGATCGCGGCGTACGAGCGCGTGCTCGAGCTCGCGCCGAGTCACGCCGGAGCGCTCGACGCGCTGGCGACGCTGCGCGCCGTGGTCGGCGACGCCGAGAGCGCGCTGGCAGCGATCGAAGAACTGAGCGAGAACGCAACGACGGTGGCGGCGAAGGCCGAGCTCGAAGTGCGCGCGGCGCAAGTGCTCGAGGCGCGGGGCGACACCGCAGGCGCGCTGCGACGTTACAAGCTCGCCGCTGATTTGACGCCGGACGATGCGGCCGCGCGCCGACGCTTGGTCAAGAAATACGTCGAGCATGGCAACTACGCGACGGCGGTCGAGCTGCTGGAAGAAGAGATCCAGCTCGCGAAGAACGAGCGCGAGCGGGCGAAGCTGGCCGGCGAAATGAGCCTGATTTGCCACAAACACCTGATGGATTCGGCGCGCGCGGTCGCGACCGCGCAGCTCGCGCTGCACATCGATCCGAGTAACTCGGAGGCCTTGCGTGTGCTCGGTCACGTCGCGCACGACGAAGAGCGTTTCGTCGAAGCTGCCAAACGCTTCGAGCCGGTGCTCTCGCAGCTCGATGCGCTCGAGCCCGACGAGGCGCGCGAGATCGCGCTTTTGTACGTCGACTCACTGGCCCGCAGTGGCTCCGCGGACAAAGCGCTGTCGCAGGTCGGCAATTTGATGAAATGGTTCTCGAGCGACGCGAGCTCGATGTTGCGGCTCGCCGAGGTCGCTAGCGAGCACGGCAGCGCGGAGCAAACCCTGTGGCTGTGCGATCAGCTGCTCGGCGAAATGCGCTCGCTGCTCTCGCCGAGAGAAGAAGCGGAAGCGGAATTCAGGCGCGGCGAAGCGCTACACAAGCTCGATCGGAACGACGAAGCCCGCGCCGCGCTCGAACGCGCGAGCGAACTCGACCCCAAGGCGACCAAACCGCTGCGCGCGCTGGCGCGGGTTTTCAGCGCAGAAAATCAGCCGCGCCAAGTGATGGACGTGCTTTACCGCGAGCTCGGCTTGTCCGAAGGCGAGCGCAAGGTCGAGATTTTGCTCGAAATGGGCGACGTCGCGCAAACCAAACTGCACGACTCCGATTATGCGGCGAAGAGTTACCTGCTCGCGCTCAGCGAGCGCCCGAACGATCGCACGATTCTGACCAAGCTGATGCAGCTTTACGGCGCCGAAAAAGACTGGCCGCAGCTGATTCAAGTCATCGTGAAGCTCGCCGAAGTCGTCGACGAGCCGAAGCACAAAGCGAAATACCTGCACACCGCTTCGATGATCGCTTCACGCGAGCTTTCGGATCTCAAGCAAGCTTCGGAACTGCTCGGCGAAGCACTCGAACACGATCCCGATCTCGGGGCGGCGATTGACGAAGCGCTGTCCTTGCGCCAGCGGCTCCGCGACTATGAGGGCGTCAAGAACGTGCTCAAGCTGCGTATCGCGAGCGCGCAACGCGCGGGCGACACCGAGCGACTCTTGCAGTCCCTGGCCGAGCTTGCGGACGTGTACGAGCGCTTCCTCGATCGCAAGGAGCAAGCGATCGCCGTCTACGAATCGGCGCTGGAGGTCGAGCCCGAGAACACGCGTTTCCAGGAAAAACTCGCGAAATTGTACGCGGACGATCCGGCGCCGCACTTCGACAAAGCGATCGCCTTGATCGGCAGTTGGATCGAGCGCGAGGCGTATCAGCCCGCACCCTACAAACTCTTGCGCAAGGTCTATACTGAAGCGCGCCACGCGGATGCCGCTTGGTGCATCTGCCAGGCCTTGCACGTGCTCGGACAAGCCGAGCCCGACGAAGAGCGTTTCTTCGATCGCATGCGCAGCGAAGAACCGGCGGAGATCCCCGATCCCGCTTCGACCGAAGAGTGGCTGCTCGCATGCATGCCCGAAGCGAGCGAGCCGTTCTTGACCGAGCTGTTCGCGCTGATTCAGCCGTTCGTCGTAGCGGCGCGCGCGCGACCACTCAGCTCGTTCGGGATATCGGCGGATCACCAGATTGATATGGAACGTTACCCGTACGGCGTGGTCGCGGCGGTGAGCAACGCCGCGCGTGTGCTCTCACTGCCCGAACCACGCATGTATCAGAACCCAGAAGCGCCATCGTGCGTCTCGTTCTTGTCGACCGCGCCGCCCGCGCTGCTGCTCGGCGCGCGCGCATTCACCGAAGACGTGACGCCAATCGCCGCGTCATTTTTGGCCGGACGCCACCTCGCTTATCACATGCCCGGGCTCTACGTGCGCCAGCTGCTGAGCAACATCACCGCGCTGAAAGCCTGGTTATTTGCCGCGATTCGCTTGGTCAAACCGAAGTTCCCCGTCGCGCCCGATCTGGAAGCGCCGGTGGTCGACGCGCTCCGCGCGCTGAGCGAGCTTGCGACTGGAACGCGGCTCGAACAACTCACGCACGTGGTCGCGAAGCTCTTGCGCGACGGCGCTTCGCTCGATTTGAAGCGCTGGGTGCAGGACGTCGACGTGGCCGCGGATGCGATGGGCTTCGTGCTCTCGAATGATCTCGAGATCGCGATCGAGCGCGTGCGCGCGCTGCCACAAGACGCCGGTTCGCCGCCGCTCGCCTCACGCATCGAGCAGTTGATCGCCTATAGCGTGAGCGCGCGTTACGTCACCGTGCGCGAGCACTTGGGCTTGCGGCTCGACGCGGGCTGATCACGCCGCGCGCGCACCGACCCAAAACGGCATCGGAATGCCTTCGGTCGTGCTGAGCGGGGACAGCGCGCCGGTTTCCGTGTCGACTGCGAACGTCGTCACCGAATCCGAGCGCAGGTTTGCGACCAACATCAGCGAGCCGTCCCGCGTAAGGCAGAAGTTTCGCGGCGTGCTGCCGAGCGTCGCCGCGTGCGCCGTTGGCGAAGGCAGGCCGCGCTGATCCAGCGCAAAAATGGCGATGCTGTCGTGTCCGCGATTCGAGGCGTAGACGAAGCGCCCGGACGGAGCGACGTGCACGTCCGAGCCGGTATTGCCTGGAAATCCGATGGCGCCGGGCAATGTGGAGCAAGTCACGAGCGGCGTGAATTCCCCGTCCGTGATGGCATATGCCGTGAGCTCGCTCGAGTGCTCGTGGACGACGTACGCGACGGGCAGAGTCGGATGAAAATCGATGTGCCGCGGTCCACTGCCGGACGGAAGCCGCGTGCGCGGCACGCTCGCTGGCTCGAGCAGGCCGCGCGCGGGATCGAAGGCGAACTGCAAAACCGCGTCTTCGCCGAGCACGGGCACCGAGACGCGCCGATTGTCGACATCAGCCGCGATCGAGTGCGGATGTTTACCGGCTTGCACCACCTGCGCGGCTGATTCGAGCGCGCCGGTCCTTGAAATTGCGAAGACGGCAATCGTGCCGCCGCCGTAGTTGGCGACGAAGGCGAAACTGCCCGCGCGATCGATCGAGATGTACGCCGGTCCCGCGCCGCCCGAATCGACGCAACCGATTTCAGAGAGCTCGCCGCCGTTGCTCACGGCGAACGAGCGGACCACGCCCGCGTTCTCGTCGATCGCGTAAGCCAACGGGCGCTCGGGGTGAAACGCGACGAAGGACGGGCATTCGCCGGCGCGCGTTTGCGCGCAGCGACGGAGCGCGCCGGTTGCTCGATCCATCGAGAAGCCGAGCAGCTCGCCTGCTCCGCTGCCCACGTACACGACTTGCTCCGCGTTCGACTGGCTCATCTCTGCTCCACGAGAGAAAACCTATCGCTCGGAGCGGGAGCGCGGAGTCTCCAAACTTCTCCGTTATGTGGCCGAATTCTTCGCGCGGCGCTCGCCGACCCGGCGCGTTTCAGCCCTCGACCTTGGCTTTTTTGATCCAATCGTTGATCTCGGATTCGATCACGCCGAGCGCCTGCGCCTTGAACGGACGCAACAAAAACGGGACGTCGATATCCATGTCGATGCTGCGATCGAGCACCTCGAGCGCGCCGGAAAGAGACAGCCCCTTCACCTTGAACGAGATTTCAGCGCGATTCGCCGAAGTCCACTTCACCCTCGGGTTATAGTTTGCGTACTTTTCGGCATACGTCGCTAGCGCGGACTCGGCCACCTTCTTCGCGCGCTCTTGACCGAGATCGTGGGGAACGGAGTGCTTCATGGACATCCTCTAGCCGAGCCAAACCTCGGTCCGCCGCTCTTTAGCTCAACCGGTCGGTGAAAACCAACTTCCGCCAATCCAGCGGAAAAACGGCTGAATTGCGCGCGAGCCGGGTCGCAGACCGGCCGCTCGTGAATGCACTTTCATGGGCCGAGTGGGTGAGCACCCGACCCGAACGCACAAGCGGTAGCCGGCACGAGCACGCTCGCGGCGCGCCGGAAGGGCAAGCTCCCTAACTGAAAAATATTGGTTTTCTCCCGAAGATTCGCCAGATTTTCAGCGGCAGCGCGCGCATACTCTGGAACCGATGCCTGCGCTCGAGCCGAGGCGGAGACTAGTTCAGTCGTGAGCCCATGAAGTTTCGCTGGCTCGTTCGCTTCGCCGTGCCGTGGCTCCGAACCAGGGCCCGCTGAGAGAAAATTCGTGATGTTGCTCTTCAATCGATTCGGTTTTCCCGTTGTGGCGGCCTTGCTGTTCGGCAGCGCAGCGTGCGGCAGCCCGCCGAACAATGGGCTGTTTTCCAGTGCTGCCGCAGGCTCGGCGTCGACTGGCGCGGGCGGCAGTGCCAGCCAGGCAAACGGCGGTGGCGTGAACGCAAGCGGCAGCACGGGAACAGCCTCTGGCGGTAGCAGCGGGCTCGCGGCCAGCGCCGGCACCGGCACCGCGGGCGATTCGAGCGCGGGCTCGGGGAATGGCGGCTCGTCGAACGCTGGCGCGTCGAGCGGCGGTTTTTCCGGCGGCGGCGCGCTGAACGGCGGGAGCTCGGGCTCTGCGGAATCCGGCGGCGCGAACGGTGGCAGCGGCGGCAGCACGGTCATCGACTGCTCGCGCTACGGCGACGATGCGACGTACTTCTCCGATACAGGCCATTGTTATTTGGTAATGCACGATGACGCCGACTTCGCCGACGCGCGCATGCACTGCTCGAACCTCAGCGGCCACCTCGTCACGATCTCGGATCAATCAGAAAACGACTTCGTGTGGGGACTCGACGCGAACGAGCATTGGATCGGCGCGACGGACGGCAAAGGCCCGCGCGTGATGAACCCCGGCACGTACAGCTGGGTCGACGGCGAGCCGCTTTCGTATACCGACTGGTCAGCAGGGCAACCCAATGCAACCGCGAGCACTTGTGACGACAGCGATGGTCCGGGTATGGGCCCCTGCTACGAACATTGCGCATTCCAATGGGCCGGCGGCGACGCGCCGGGCGAGTGGAACGATCGCTTGTGCTCGCACACGATCGAAGCAGTGTGTGAATGGGAGAATTGATTCGAGCACGAGAGCGAGCGGAATCTGGAGCTTTCTTTTATTTCCGGGCGTGCGGACCCGAGCCTTGTCGGGCGCAACGCGCGCCAGACGAGGCACGCTGCGCCGACTAGCGACGCCCTTTGAAGCCCATCATGTTTTGCACGACGGATTCGCTCTCTTCGGCGATCTGATCGTTCTCGCGTGCTGCATCGGCGCAGCTTTCGCAGAGCTTCTTGGTTTTGCCGGAGACCTTGACGGTCACGAGCTCCTCGGTTTCATCACCACAGCCTTTGCAGATCGCCATGCTGGGATTGTAGCGATTTCCCGCGAAACGACCCAGATCTAGAAACGGCGCGGCACCATTTCGAGATCCGTGCATACGCCAAAATGGTCGGACGGCCACACCGGTTCCGCGCCAGAGTGATCGACGGCGTGGAACGCGACTTCGGTGTGCATGGCCTCGCCGCGAAATTGACGATCGGGACCGCGCACGAAAATGTAGTCGATGCGGCGCGACGGCTCGCGCGCTTTGACGGCATAGCCGTTCTCGCGCGAGAAGGTGTAGCCTGGACCTTCGCCGCCGTAGATCCAAGCGTCCCCGAAGTACACGGTCTTGCCGTCGAGCGCACAGCGACCACCGAGGTAGCGGATCTCGTCCGAATCGGGCTCGGCGTTGAAATCACCCATCAACACCGGCGGAAGCAACGCGTCGTCGATCGGCGCAAGCTCCGCGATGCGATCGGCGATGAACGTGACCTGCGCTTGGCGCACGAGCCCGTGATGAAACTTCCAATTCAAATGCGTAACGAACACCGGTAAGCGCCCGAGCGGCGTGTCGCACAGCGCATAGAGCAACGAGCGAGTCTCCCCGCTGTCGAGGTGCGGCAGCAGAAAGGCCTTGTGTTCGAGGATCGGGTGGCGCGAGAGCAGCGCGTTGCCGAACAGGAGCCCACTACCGTAATCGCTCGCGGCCGCGTACGCGACGTGAAAGCCGAAGCGCTCGCCGATCTCCGTGGCTTGGTCGTTTTGCGCCGTGATCGGCGCGTGCTCCGAACCCGGCGGGCGCAGGCGCAACGCTTCTTGCAGCCCGAGGATCTCGGGCGAAAGCCGCGCGATCTCTTGCTGGATCAGCGGCAAACGCGAGAGCCACGGTCCCGACTTGTTCCAGATATTGAGTGTGGCAACGCGCAATAGACTCATGGTGCGCTCCTTCCCGAACGATTCGCCGAGAATAACGCGCATTTTGCGGCGCGTCTTGAAGTTCCACGCGAGGCGACTACGTTGCCGCGTCAGATGTTGATTGGCGTCGATTTCGGAGGCACACAGGTCAAAGCGGGCATCGTCGAGAACGGCGAAGTCGTTCGTTCTACATCGACGCCGACGCGCGCGGGCTCGGGTGCGGCAGAAGTGCTCGATACGATCGCGAGCACCGTGCTCGCATTGTCCTCCAAGCCGGACGCGGTCGGCGTGGCGATCCCGGGCGAAGTGAACTCGGACGGCCGTTGCTGGCGCTTGCCCAACGTGCCCGGCTTCGAAGGCGTGCACATCGCCGAAGAGCTCGCGAAACGCTTGCATTGCCCAATCGCGGTCGAAAACGACGCGACCACGGCCGCGCTCGGCGAACGGCTGCACGGCCACGGCCGCGCGCACCCGAGCTTCTTGATGATGACGCTCGGCACCGGCATCGGCGGCGGCCTCGTGCTCGGGCATCAGCTTTATCCCGGCGCAAATGGCTTCGCCGCTGAAGTGGGGCACATGAACGTGGACAGCTCGGCGGACGCGCCGCTCTGCGCTTGCGGCCAGCGCGGCTGCGTCGAAACCTATGCCGGGACGCGCGCGCTCTTGCGCGAGTTCGCCAAATACGGCGGAGGACACGCGACCGAAGTGTTGCCAATCGCCGTGAGTGCGCGCCGCGGTGAAGCTGCCGGCCTGAGGACGTTCGAAATGATGGGCACCGCGCTCGGCCGGTTGCTGGCGAACATTCAGAATTTGCTCGACCTGAACGCGGTCGTATTTTCGGGCGGCGTTTCCGCGTCGTTCGATTTGATCGAGCCGTACGTGCGCAAAGCGCTCCGCAGCTACGCGTTTGCGCCACCACTCGCGGAAGTGCCGCTCTTGGTCAGCGAGCTCGGCGAGCGCGCGGGCGTGATCGGCGCCGCGCACCTGACGCAACTATGAAAGCCGTCCGCGTCCTCGAGCCCGGCGGCCCGGAAAAGCTGCTGCTTTTGGACGTTGAAAGGCCCGAGCCCGGCGCGGGCGAAATCGCGATCGACATTCACGCGAGCTCGCTCAATCGCGCGGATTTGTTGCAGCGGCGCGGCTCGTATCCGCCACCGCCCGGCGTGACCGACATTTTGGGCATGGAATGCGCCGGCGAAGTCGCTGCGCTCGGGCCCGGTTGCGTCGGCACGCACGAGCTCGGTGCGCGCGTGATGGCGCTGCTCGGCGGCGGCGGCTACGCCGAGCGCGTCGTGGTTCCGGAAGCAATGGCGATGAAAATCCCGGACGCACTCGGGTTCGAACAGGCCGCGGCGATCCCGGAAGCATTCCTCACCGCGCGCGAAGCTTTGGTCGTCGCTGGGCGGACTCAGCCGAGCGAATCGGTGTTGATTCACGCGGCCGCGGGCGGCGTGGGTAGCGCGGCCGTGCAGCTCGCGCGCGAGCTCGGTGCGCACGTGTTCGCAACCGCGGGTAGCGCCGAAAAATGCGCATTCGTGCGCAAGCTCGGCGCGGACCGAGTGATCGACTACAAGAGCGAGGATTTTGCGGCCGTAATCGCAGGCGAAACCGACGGACGCGGCGTGGACGTGATTTTGGATTTCGTGGGCGCGGCGTACGCCGAAAAGCACGCGGCCTGCCTCGCGCCGCTCGGCCGGCACGTCATGATCGGCGTGCTTTCGGGCGCGAAGAGCTCGCTGAACTTGGGTCGCTTGCTCGCCAAACGCCAAACCATCACCGGCTTTACGATGCGCAGCCGTTCGAATTCAGAAAAAATCGAACTCACCCGTGCATTCGTGCGCACCACCTTGCCGCTCTTCGAAAGCGGGCGTTTGAAGCCACTAGTCGATTCCGTGTTTTCGCTGAGCGACGTGCGAAAAGCCCACGAACGCATGGAAGCGAACGAGAATCTTGGGAAGATCGTGCTTCGAGTGCGTCCGCCTTCGTAAGCTCCGCTTTGGGGTGTTTTCTGCCCTGCGCGCGCCATAGCGCTTGGCCACTAGCTCTACTTGGTAAGTAGCCGGCGCCTGTTCGGTCAGACTCGCGTTGGCGTGTGGCTACTCACCCGGTCCGTGATCAGCCCGGCGAATCTGCGGCTTTGTTTTATTTCCGGGCATCCGACCCACGCCCTTCGCGCGCGCCCCGGCGCGAAGAAGATGGCGACACCAAACGCAACGCGACGCCGAAGGCTCTGACGGCTTGCGACGTATCGCGTGACCATCAAAACCAAAAAAACAAAAAGAAATGCGACGCTGGCTGACGAGATTCAACCAAGCTTCGCGCGAATTCGAATGTAGCCGGGGCCGGGTTTGACGTGCGCTTGGCAGGCCAGGCGCGTGGTGCCGTCGCCGCCGCCGAGGATGTCGAGTAGCTCGGCTTCGGGTTCTTCGGGGGGATCGAGGTAGCCCGCGCCTTCGAGCACTTCGATGTGGCACGTGCCGCAACTCGCCGAGCGACACGAAAACGGAATCGGTGCGAAATAGTGATCGCAGATGTCGACGAGCTCGCCGCCGGCTTCGACGTCGACGATTTTCGCCGCGCCGATGCTGTTGGCCATGAACTCGATTTTGGGCACGGCGCGGGAATAGCGCGGGCATCTCGGCCTTTCAACGACAAGATTTCGCTCGAGTTCCGCACGGCCGAGCCGGCGCGGAAGGCCCACATTTTGCGGGCGTCGAAGATGTGGTTTGCTTCGGCATGATGAGCGACGCCGGCGAAGATCCCTTCGATTGGGTCGGCGCCACCTTGGACGGCAAATATCAAGTCGACGCGGTGGTTGGCCGCGGCGGCTTCGGTGTCGTCTATCGCGCGCATCATCTCGGCTTCAACGAGAAGGTC
>DATATR010000394.1:0-3773 GCA_036268695.1 Polyangiaceae bacterium
GGAAATGCTTGCGCCAATTGTCGCCCCAATCGGCGCGATAGAAGCGCTTGATCACGAACACCAGCGCGCGCACGTAGTTCGGAATGCTCTCGAGCCAAGCGTTGTACTCGGCGGTGAATTCTGCCGGATTCGGCGTGAGCAATTTGATCACCGAACCGAGCGAGCGATCCGGCGACAAGATCCGGCGCGAAGGGTCGCGCTCGGCGGCCGCGCGGAGCTCCGGCTTGAGCGCGTCGCGGAAATTGCGTTTGAAGATGTTCTCCACCAAATCCAAATCTTCTTCGAAGCTGCGCACGTAGATCGGGCCGTAAAGCACGGCGTCGACCAAGCTCTTACTGATTTCGGATTTGCCGCCGCCCGAAACCGTGCACGGCTTATGGCAAAACGTGCCCTCGGCGACCGTGCCGATCAAACGCCAGCTCGGCGCTTCCGGGTGTTTTTCCATGCGCAGCTTGTAGCCGCTCGGATGGATGTAAATGCGGCCGGGCAAGAGCTTCAGGTGTTGCTCTTCGCCTTTGCTCGTCCACTTGATGTCTTGCCGCTTGACGTCGATTTGCATGTCTTCGGGCAAGTAGTGAATCTCGGCATAAACGCGATCCGTCGCGTAACCTTCGTCGTGGAGCGTCACGCGCTCGCCCAACAATTCGAGCACTTCCGAGAACCGATGTTCCGAGCTCGTGAGGCGCGCGTCATACTGGTCGCCGAGGCTCACGGTCGAAAACGCGAGCGCGCCACCGGCATGCTCTTCCTCGGCCAAGCCGAACAAGTTCGCGCTGTAGCCGATTTGGGTTTTGACCTCTTTTTTGCAATACCCGAAATAGTTGTCGGCCAGGATCGTCACCATCACGCCGTCGATGCTGCGCGCGGTCACTTTGAAGGGGCTGCCGTTGTTGTAGAGCTCATTTTCGCTCGCCCAACACATGCCGGCAGCGCGCTCCGCTTCGCTCGCATGGCTCACGTGAGGCAAGCCGAGATCTTTCTTTTTCAGGCGCGTGAGGTGCGGCGCCAAAATCACGCAACCCGTCGTGCCGGTCCAATGATCGACGTCGAGCGCCGCATCGTTCTCGGACAAGAACGGGTCGCCCGCGTTGCCGAAAATGCTCTCCACGAAGTCCAAGTTCGAGCACAAGCCGCCCGGCGCGAAAAACCGCACTTCCATGCGCTTTTCTGGCGAAACCTTGGGCACCGCCGGGCACACCAGTGGGCGCAACATGAGCGACACCATGGCCTGACATGGTTCGTGCCAGTTCGCCGTGAACGGCAGCTTCAGCAAATGCGCCGGCGGATTGAGCGCCTCGCGCAACAAATTCGCGTACGCGATCAGCGGCACGCGCGTCTTGTCCGCCGGGATCGGCAAGCCGCCTTCAGCGACGTGAAACACGCCTTGCGTCGTGCGGCGATCGTTCATCGGATTGTGCAGCACGCCGTTGTCGAGCCGATAACTCGACACGACTTCGTTGTGCCAAACGTCCGCATCGATCGGCAGCGAAAGCTCGCGCGCGAGCCCATAACGATCGACGATCAGCGTCTCGCTCGGCAAGCGCACGGCCGCGCTCAAATTCAAGCGCGCGAACAAGCCGTCCAAATAGTTTTGAATGCGCTGATCCGCCGGGCACAAGTGATTGCTCAAGAGCCGGCTTTGCTCACGATAACGCGCGAACAAATCGCGCCCGAGGCTCAGCACTTCGGTTTCGCCAACACCGTCGGGAATGTGAACGCCCATCGCGGCGAGCTTGAGCAAAATCGAACGAATCGTCGTTCGTCGCTCCGGCACCGCTACGCTTCCATCCGCTCTCAACCCAACGCTCTGCTCGAGCTCCATGCGAACCTCCGAGTGGGCGGCGAGTGTGGCTCCGCGCGCGCCTCCCGCCCAGCGCAACCGACGCGCGCTCACACTCGATTGCACAATTTCCCGCCGCGCGTGCGCATCCGTGCAGGGCGCCGAACCGCTCTGCCAGGAAAAATCCTAAACTTTGGTTTTATTGATGGTCACACAAAGCGGACCGAGCGCGGCACAGCCTTCGGCGTCGCGGTCCGGCTTCCCGTGATCGTTGTTCCACGCGCCGCAACCGCCGCAGGTCATGCTCGCCAGATTGCTGGTGAGTCGCGCTCAGCGCCGATCCAGGATCAAGTCGTCCGCGCCCGGTTTCGGCGTTGATTTTGGACGCGCGCGCGGTTTTGGATTTGCCGAAGCGACGTTCGGCGCGAGCGTGCTCGCCCTCGCGCTACCAACGATGGCTGTGGTCTGAGGCTCCACCTTGGGCGGCGAGGCGCTCGAGTTCGGCGCGAGCGACGGCAGCGGTTCGACCTGCGGCGCGGCAGCCGCGCTCGAGCTCGCTGCGCCGGTGAGCGTCGAACTGCTCGCAGGCGCGGAGCCATCCGCGTTGAATCGAACCCGCGCGAACGCAAAGGCGCCCACGGCAAAAACCACAATCCCAGCCACGAAGATCAGCAGCGCGCGCGGGCTCTTTTGCAGCGGAACTTCGAACGAGATGTTGCGCGTGGAAGTGGCCAAGCTCTTGCCGCTCGCAGCCTGCACGAACACCGCGGGCCGCGAAATCGCCGCCAGCGCGAGCGGAGGTGCGTTCGCGGCTTCGCTGCCAGCGCTGAGCTGCGTCGGATCGCGCGCCGGATCGACCACCGTCGGCAACGAATCTTGGGCCGTGTCTTGCGCGAAGGACGATGAAACCGCCGATGCAGCGGGACCGCTCCGGCTTTGCATCGTGACCGGGCCGACCGCGCGGCGAACCGCGTCGATGCGATGCCGGCTCGCGTCGCTCGCGAACGGCCGCAACGCCTCGGCAAATTCGGCGACGTCGCGGTAGCGCTGATCCGGATTCTTCGACAAGCAACGCATCACGACATCCGAGAGCGCGAGTGGCAAATCGGGCCGGCGCTGCCGCGGCGGCACCGGATCGCGAAACAGGATGATCCCAAACAGCTCGCCGACGCTGGCACTCTCGCTCGGAAAAGGCAGTTTCGTCGTGAGGAGCTCGGCCAGAATCACGCCCAAGGACCAGATGTCCGAGCGCGGATCGACTTCTTTCGGCGTCTTGATCTGCTCGGGCGACATGTAGCTCGGCGTGCCGATCGCCGTATCGGTTCCGGTGAGCGCTCCGACTTGTCCCGGCGCTTCTTTCGAGATGCCGAAATCCAAAATCTTGATCGTGCGTTCGCCGTCTGCGGTCGAGATGAACAGATTCGAAGGCTTGAGATCGCGATGCACGATCCCTTGCGTGTGCAGCTCGGCGAGGCCGAGCGCCGCTTGCACCATGTAGTCGATCGCTTCTTCGATTGGCAGCGCGCCGCGGCGCGAAACTTCAGCGTCGAGATCGTTTCCGGAGAGCAGCTCCATTGCCAGATACGGCATTCCCGAGTCCAGCTTGCCGACGTCGAACACGCGCACGAGATGCCGCCCAGAAACGCGCGCGGCCACCTTGGCCTCACGCATGAAGCGCGCGGCGACCACACTGTTTGCCGAAAACTCAGGCAAAATCACCTTAATCGCGACCTTTTGCTCGAGCTCGCGGTGACGCGCTTCGAGCACGAGTCCCATCCCGCCGCGACCGAGCAAGCGCTCCACGACGTACCGGCCGCCGACTGTGGTGCCGATCAGCGAGCGAATCAGCTCCGCGTGCGGATCGACCTGGGGCGGTGAATCAGTCACGGACACTCCTCGATGCACTTCGAGAGCGGAGAGCAGTCCGGATCGCCATCACACTGAGTCAACGCATTGCAAGCGGGGTCTTTCACTACGTCGTTGGTACAACTCG
>DATATR010000395.1:0-7298 GCA_036268695.1 Polyangiaceae bacterium
AGCCATCGCGCAAGAAGAAAGGGAATGGTTGTTGCAGATTTTCGACCATGTCCCGACTCACAATTCGAAGCGAAACAGACCCGAATGGCCCTGGTGCGCCACGTCCGCCGATCGACGACCCGCCGCCGGATCCGCCGGAACCAGCGCCGATCCCGCCCGAACCGGGTGCTCCACCCGAACCGATCGACCGTTGCTGAGCGCTTACTGATTTGTGGCGATGAGCTGAGCCGATCGCACGCGCACTTCGCATCTGAGTGCGGAGTCCTCGCGCGCTATGACAGTCCATCATCGAACGAAGCTGTGCCTCGTGCTGTCCTTTTTCTCGCTTGCCACAGCCGGCGGTTGCGCCTCGTCTGGCTCGGGCAGCGACGCCAGCGCGGGCACGGCCACGAATAACGGCGGGTCGAGCGCAGGTACCGCGAGTGGCGTCGGCGGTGCGGCTGGCACGAGCGCAGGTTCGAGCGCGACCAGTGGCGGCAGCTCGGGCAACTCGAGTGGCAATGCCGGCGCAACGGCAGGCGGCAACGGCGGCGCGAGTGGAAGCGCGGGCGCGGCCGGCAACGCGCCGCTGATCGACGCGACATGGCTCGGTCGACCGCCTGCGGTGCCGTTGATCGTGCGTACGCCCTACTTGAGCACGTGGTCCGCGGCGGACGCGCCGAACACGGTTTGGCCGAGTTTTTGGGATGGCGGCATCAAAGCCATCACGGGCATCGCGCGCATCGACGGTGCCGCGTTCGTTTTTTTGGGGGCGCCCAATCTCGCCGGAGCGAGCGCGATGACTCTGTCGAAGCGCGCGCTCACGCCGACCAAAACCCAATTCGTGCTGAGCGGCGGCGGTGTCGCGCTCAGCGTCGATTTTCTTTCTCCGGTCGAGCCAACCGATCTCAAGCGACAGTCCGCGCCGCTCGGTTACGTCACGGCGAGCGCAGTAGCGACTGACGGCAAATCGCACGCGGTCAGCCTCTACTTCGACATTTCCGGCGAATGGGCGCACGGGGATTCGACCCAGCAAGTGAACTGGGCGCGCGAGCTGGTGCCGCATCAAGGCGGCAATTTGATCGTGCAGAGCTTCACGCCCGCGACGCCGACACCGCTCAGCGAAGTGAACCAATATCCTTCCTGGGGCACCGCGTTCATCGCCGCGGCCGCAAACGACCAAAGCAGCAACGAAATCGGTGAAGATACCGTGGTTCGCGGGCTCGCCGCATCTTCCGGCAAGCTCGACGGCTCGATTGACACAGCGATGCCGCGCGCGATCGACGATCGCTGGCCCGTGGCGGCATTTTCGTTCGATCTCGGGCAAGTCAGTAGTGCGTCGAGCGGGCCAATCACGCTCGTGATCGGCCACGCGCGCGATCCGGCGGTGAGCTACCTCGGCAAGAACCTGTCGCCGCTTTGGAAATCGTACTGGCCGACCTGGCAAGCGATGGTCGCCGATGAATTCGACGATGCCGCGAACGCCGCAAATCGCGCCGCGCTGCTCGACTCGCAAATCGTGAGCGACGCGAAAGCCGCGGGCGGCGACAACTACGCCGCGCTCTGCACGCTCTCTTTGCGCCAAGCCTTCGGCGGCACCGAGCTCGTCGGCAGCGAAGACAAGCCATGGTTGATGCTCAAGGAGATCAGCAGTGACGGCAATGTGTCGACGGTCGACGTCGTGTTTCCGGCGTCGCCCGCTTTCTTGTACACGAGCCCGCTGCTACTCAAACTGATGCTCGATCCGTTGCTCGATTATGCGGAAAATGGCGGCTGGCCCAAGCCATTCGCGGAGCATGATTTGGGCTCGGCTTATCCCAACGCCGCGGGCCACAACGACGGCAACGAAGAGGACATGCCGATTGAAGAATCAGCCGACATGCTCTTGATGATGGCGGCTTACGTGCAGCACGCTTCGAGCGCAGACGGCAAAGCCTTCGCCACGACGCACTACGAAATCGCGAAGCAATGGGCCGACTACCTCGTGCCGAATACGCTCGACCCGGAAAACCAAAATCAAACCGATGATTTCACCGGCTTCATCAATCACAGCGTGAACCTCGCGCTGAAGGGCATCGTCGGTGTCGGCGCGATGTCCATCTTGGCAGGCGCGGCGGGCAACTCCGCGGACGCCGCGAGCTATGGCTCACAGGCCCGAGCGCTCGCCGCCCAATGGGCGACGAAAGCCCAGGATTCGTCGGGCATGCACCTCTTGCTCGAGTACGACAAGCCCGGCACTTGGAGTCTCAAATACAACGCGCTCTACGACAAGATCTTGGGTTTGAATTTGGTTCCGAGCGCGATCTCGAACGAAGAAGCTGCGTGGTATGCTTCGCAAGCGCAAAGCTACGGCGTGCAGCTCGACCCGAGAAACCCGTATACGAAGAGCGATTGGGAAATCTGGACGGCCGCGTCAATCACCGACCCGAGCGTGCAAAAAACGTTGATCGACGGCGTCTACAAGTACGCGACCACATCCACCGCGCGCGTCCCGTTCGGCGATTTGTATTACACGGACAGCGGGCAATGGGACGCTTTTCAGGCGCGGCCGGTGCAGGGCGGGATGTTTGCGCTGCTCGCGTTGAAGAAGAATTGACGCACGCTGCCAGGGCGCTCGGCTATTCCGCAATCTCGCTCAACGTCGCCGCGAAGATCTTCAAATTCGGATTCATCGGCAGCGAAAGCGCGGTCGGCGTGCGCGTGGAATCGAGCGGCAGTGTGTGCACGAAAATGTGAAAATTGCCGTATTCGAGCCCAGTTTTCGACCAGCGCGCGGGCGCGGCAACGGCGTAAGCCTCATCCGCGCCCGGGCTTGCCGAAACCCAATCAGACACACTCCGCGCAATCGCGGCGTTGCTGTCGTCTGAGTAGTGCACGGTGAATGTTTGATTGGGTTGGGTGCCATTGACGGCGAAGAGCACGAGGTGAATGGCGCTCGCCGGCTTGGACGGCAGCGAGATGCTCTGGCCATTCGCGCTGAGCACGTTCATCGCGCCGCTCGCGCTGCTGCCGAACGTGAAGGCATGGCCGGAAACCGTGAGCGCGCTGCCGAGCCACTGTGAGGCGAACACACTGCCGACGCCGTCGATGCTGCCGTCGCCCGGCGCGGTGCCGACGCCGCGCGTGTCGAAAGGCAAGCTGATGCTCGCATCTTCTGTCGCGGCCACGACGTACACGCCGCGCTCGGTCAGACGCGGCGCGAGCGCGGAGTCTTGCCAAGTCGTGACGAAGTCGTAGCTGTGACCGCTCTCGGCCGTGAATTCGAGCGCGAAATCGCGGTACAAAAGCGTGCGAAAATCGCTGCGTGCCAGATCTTTCGTGACCACGGTCGCGAGGCTTCCATGATCGAGCACGGCGATGGTCGCGACGCGCGCTCCGTCCAAGTTGAAGTTGTCGACTTTGAGCTCGAAATGCGCGCTCGCATGCCCCGCGGGCAGCGTCACCGCGGCCGCCGCGGCGAGCTCGCACGAAGCCGCGTCGCGAAAGCGATCGGCTTCCCAATTTTGAAACGCGTCGAGGCGGCCACACTCGTGCGTCATGTTCGCCGCACTCGTGGCAAACCCTCGATCGATCGACACGTCGCTCACGGTCAGCGCGGGTGCGCCGCTCAAGGCTTGCCACAGCACGCGGAACGAAAGCGCATGGCTACTATCTTGCTGTGTGAAAGGGATCGCGAAATCTTGCGTCGCGCGCGCGACGTCGAAGGCGCTCCACGGAATCGCCCGGGTTGCGATCGCGCTGCCCGCAGTCTCGTCGCGCACTTCGAGCTCGGCGAGTGGCGTCGATGCGCTCGAAATTCGGCTCGCCGCGAGTCCAAAATGCGCGACGTGCGCGCCCGCTGGCAAATACGCGATGAAGGGGCCGTCTTGCATCGACCCCGCGCTCGGACAACTCGCGGGATCGCAACGCCAGGCGAGCGGCGCGATCGGTCGCCCCATCGCGTGATTGAAGCTCGCTCCGCCCGACGCACGCAAGAACGGCAAATTCTTGGTCCAGGGCGGCGCCGCCGCGTGAAGTGCTTGCAAGCCCGAGTTCTGTCGCTGAGCGTCCGAGCTGTCGAACGGCCCTGCCCACATGTTACCCAAGCTGTTCGTTGCGTCGCGGTCGTTGTTTGCGACCGAGTGCGCGTTTTTGAATAGGAATGCGCCGTATGCGGGCGTGGTCTCCGCATCGTAGAGCCGCAATAAGTGGCGCTGATAAATACCCTTGAAGTTGCTTTGATCGTCGTTGCAGCTCGCGTTCGGTTCGCATGGCTCCTGTAGAATCCCGCCGGAAGTGATCAACCGCGTGGTCGAGGCGTCCGCGAGTTTCTGGGCTTCTTTCAGGTAGCTATCAGCGCCGGTCGCGTTGAACAACTCGACCGCCGCGCCGAGCACGATGCCCTGATTGTACGTCCAAGTCGTCTGCGCGTTGTTTTTGCAATCGCTGGTGAGGCCGTCGTTGATCAAGCCTTGATCGCTCACCATGCCGCCTGGAGTGAAAAACCAAGTCCATTCCTGAGTCGCCCAGTTCAGGTAATTTTCGTCACTCGGTGTGCGATTGTGCAGCTGCGCTGCGACGAGCATGAATAGCTCATTCGTGATCGCGTTCTTGTACGCGCGATCGCGGTTCCACCACACGCCGCCGTTGCAGGTGCTCGCATCCCAGGCGTTGATCATGTCGGCGAAAATCGTCTTCGCCATCATCAAGTATTTGGTGTCGCCGGTGTCGTCGAAGGCGCGGATCCAGGCGTTTGCCCACCAGGCTTCGTCGTCGTAACCGAAATCGTCCAAGAAATTCTTGGACAGATTCAGGTCGTAAGTTTCGCTGAACAAATAGGGCGCAAGTTCGCCGTTCGCGCGCTCGTAGTTGGCGAGACTCGATTCGACGTCGTTGGCCCACGACCAACGCGGTCCGGTCGTCCATTGTCCGATGCTCGAATTGTAAAGTGCCCCGAGCCGAGTGAGCGCGCCGTCGGACACGGCGTTGAAATCATCCCCCAGCGCGAGGTTGTTCACGACCACCGGGCCGCTCGTGCCCACGTCGGGATCCTCGGCTGCGCCGGCCGCGCTCGCTGCGCCGCCATTCGCCGCGCCGCCGGACGGGGCTCCGCCGTTCGCGCCGCCGCCGTTCGCGTTGCCCGCCGTGCTTCCACCGCTCGCGCCTACATTCGCCGCGTTGCCCGCTTGCCCGCTGCCAGGCGGAGCAGCACTCGAACAAGCCTGAAGCAGCCCGAAAAACAGCGGCAAAAGGCGAATCGGCCTGCGGCTCAGAGCGCCCTTGCCGCAGGAGCCACAGACCGATTCTCGCGAAACTCTCAGCGCCGAACGAGATCGCCTCATGCTCGGATCGCAGAAGCGTGCACGGCTCACCTTCGGCTCAAAAATTCTTCGCGTTCAATCGGCTACTACTGCACGCGACGACGCAGCCGAAATGAAACGCGCGCTTCGAGCCCACGCGCTCAGCCTTCGACGCAAAACATGAACGCGACGGTGTCCGCCGGATCCACGCCGCTCGCGCTGCCGCTCGTTGCCGGATACACGTCGATTTGAATTCGCCATACGCCGGCCATGAAAAAATCCAAGCCGCTGACCGTGACGTTGCCTTGCGCGTCAGTCGGCGGCGCAATCGGCGCGTCGCTGCTGTGCCCGTGGTCGGGCATGCTGGTTGCGAATACGAGCTGTGCACCAACGAGCGCCGCGCCGTTCGCATCGCTCATCGATATCGTCCATTGGTTGAGTCCACGCGCGGACGGATCAGGCGTACGGTCGGCGAGCGTCACTTCGTAGCCGGCGGCACCGCTGAGTGTCAGCGGTAGCGTGTACGGATTCACGCGCGGATCCGCCTGGCACGACACTTCTTCGTCCGCCAAACCGGAGTCCGGATCACTGCTCGCGATTGGATTGCCTGGAGTGTTCGCACTCGGATCGCCGCTCGAGCTCGAACATGCGTCGCAAAGCGACGTGCCGAGCAACGCAAGCAAGAAAAGCGCGAATTTCAAGCGCATTTGCGTTTCCTCGAGCGAAGTGCGGCGAAGCCAGCGACGGCGAACCAGAGCCAGGCTGAGTGTGGCTCGTGCGCGGAGCGCGCACTAACCGCGCAACCGCCGCTCGAAGACTTCGGGTTCGTATCCGCCACTGGCACGACCGAAGCGTCGCGTTCGGGCGCTCCGCCGGTCGCCGCCGCTGCGTCCTGGATGCCGGCGTCCGCGGGTTCGCTGCCGCCGTTGCCGTTGCTCGCGCCGCCGCTCGACGGCACGCCGCTGTCTGGCGCGCCCGCGTCGATGCCGAGCAACGCCTGTTCCCCGACCCACGCCTGCGGACAGTAGAGTCCCGTCGGCGTCGAGCTCGGGCAGGCTTTGAGTTTCAAATCCGGTTTGTGGAACAGCGGGTCGAAGTGCGCGCCCGAATCTTTCGACAGGCCGAGCGAGAAGCCGAAGTTCGCTTCGTCCGCGCAGGCGTACAAACCTTGCGCGCTCCACTTCAAACACAATGGGTTCAGCGTGCCGATCGCTTTGAATTGATAGTCCGCGCTGCTCGCGACGCTCAGCACGTCACTCGGCCCACCGACGGCGATTTGCGTCCCATCCGGCGACAAGGCAAAGCCGTAAAGCGCGCCTTTGGCCTGAAAAATGGCCTGCCAATGCACGCCGAAGTCGGTGCTCACGATCAGCGCATCCGTGCCGTCGGCGGTCGGACCGCGCACGTAGACGGTACCCGGCTGCATCGGATCTACGGCGGCGATGAACGGCACGGTGACGCCGCCCATGTTCACCGGATTTTGCTGCCACGTCTTGCCGTCGTCCTTGGACACACTGACGAGCGGCGTGAGATCGGTGATCGAAGTGCCGCTCGCGTAAATCGTGTTCGGCGCGGACGGCGCGATCGCGACCGTCGCGGGCAAGCCGTCGAACGGGTTACCGAGTGGCGCCCAGTCATTGCCGTTGTCGAGCGTTTCTTCGAGGCCGGAGTTCGTCATGCCGTTCGCGTACAACGACGCGATCGCGACCGCGCGCTTGGGATTCGAGGCGTCCACGTCGGCATCGCCGATCGAGAGATCGGGCAAGAGTTGTTGCCAGGCGCAGCCGCCGTCGTGACTCACGCTCAACGCTTGTGACGAAGCGACGAGGATCGAGCCATCGCCCGTGACTTCGACGGGCGGATCTTCGTTGTTGACGAAGCCAGCGGCTTTTTCGCACACCCAGCCGAAGCTCTTGCCTTGGTCTTCACTGAGCACGAGCCCAAACGTGGTGCGGAGCGCGAGGTGCGTCGCGTCTGCCGGGCTGACGACGAGCTGATTCGCGATCGGGTAGCGGCCATTGGCGAACGCTGTGCCGCTCA
>DATATR010000396.1:0-21547 GCA_036268695.1 Polyangiaceae bacterium
TATGGAATTCCAGATGATCGCCGGTCTGGCTTATTGGAGCGGCTGCGGCAGCGACGTCTGCGGTGTAAAAATCGCCCGCTGTGCGGTATAGTCTCTAGTTAGCCAGACGAGATCGTCACAGACGAACTCACGCTCACTCAGATCTCTATGTCACGGAGTTGGGCGATCCAAACCGTGCGACCGCCGCAGTGTGGGTCTTCCACACTGTGTTTGACGACGTCGTAGCCAACCCTCGAAAAGATTTGAGCGTATTCCGCCGTGTCAAGACTCGCGTGGTACAGCAGGTCGCCGAACATATCGCCGCCGACAGCTTCACCTTCGGTGACTCCACTCGTAAACATGAGGACGCCTCGCGGCGACATGTGCTTCCGAAATCTCTCGAACATTGCGCGTTGATCGTCGAGCTTCAGATGAAAGAAGCTGTCCCAAGCGATCACAATGTCGAACTGCTCGATCAAGTCGAGACGTCGCATGTCTTGCTGACGCCATATCATCTGTGGAAACCGAGTTCGAGCGATGGAGCATCTCGTCCACAGCGTCGACGCCGGTCACGTGATACCCATGTTCAACGAAGTAGCGCGCGATCGGTTCTCCGCTGCCGCAACCGACGTCCAGTACCCTACCCGGCGCTGGCGCCAATTGAGACACCGCCTGGAGATACGGCACCTCCATCGTTTCTCCTACCCGGACACGATCGAAACTCTGAGCGTGCCGCGCGTAAACGGCGACCAAATCGACCATCGCGTTTGCCAGCGTAGCACGTTGAGCGGCGGAGCTGCGGGCACTTGGCGTCGCCTGGCTAACAAAGCGTTGCAGCAGACGGGCTTGTCGGTCGCGTCACTCGCTGCGCTCGCACGCTCCCTCTGGCGCCCGCAGCTGAACGCCGGTACGTTGGCCAGATCGGCAACGCTCGAGCTGTTGCGGATGAGATTTGGATGCAAGTTCTACTTACGGCGGTTCAGGATGCGAAGGAGGCGTTGGCCTTCTTTGTCAACACATGGCCCATGTACGTTCGCGAGATTTCGCGGTTCGATACCGATTTCTACTCACTCGACGACGCCGGACACTGGCAGCCAGATCTCACTGGCGACTGGACTGCGGCGGTGACGCCGCTCGCGAACCTGCGCGAGGCTCGCTCGGACGGCGACCCAGAACAGCCGTTTCAAAGGTCGTTCGTGATATCTAGTGACGGGAGTCACGTCGGTTTCGTCTGTGTAGGCGCGGCTCCGTTCAAATATATGCCCGAGGACGCCGACTTCATCCTCGCGGAATTCTTTGTTGAGCAGCGACACCGAGGCACGGGAGTCGCGGAAGCGGCGCTCCAGGAGCTGCTCGTCCGATACCCAGGGCGCTGGTTCCTGCGCGCGATTCACGACAACACGCGGGCGATCCGTTTTTGGAGGAGAGTCCTTCCGCGCGCGGCTGTGCATCGACTCCGAGAGCAGATTGAGGGGACCAACGTGACTTTGCGCTTCATCGCTGGGCGAGCGCCGTAACGCGGCTGGCCAACAAGCTGTGCAGCTGACGATCGATACGTTGCTAGGCGGTGACCGCGGAGAGCGCGGACGCCGGCGCGGCGAAGTCACGGCACGTCGATGAAAAATGCAGCGTGCCCGTGCGGCGAGGTGTCGGAATCGACACATTCATCATAGAAGTGAAAGCGCACGACCCAGCACGCAGATTCGTCGAACACGATGGGCCCGATCGTGTAGACACCGGGCCGGCCGACGTCGTGACCGTCGGTCCGAACGAGAAGCACTGGCACGGGGCAGCCCCGACGACAGCCATGACTCACATTGCGTTCAAGAGTCGCTCCGGCAAGGCCGTCGACTGGCTCGAAAAAGTCAGCGACCGCGCGATCTCCGTCGAGCTGCAGCCGTCAGATGGCTTCCTTCTTGAGCCGTTGGACGAGAAGATCGACGAACCGTCGCACGCGCGACGGTAGTCGCGAGCCGGAGGGCCATATTGCATGAGCCGTCGTGGGCTCCAGCGTGAAATCGTCGAGTACGATCTGTGCTAGCCCAGCCGCGACGGCCTCGCGCGCGTGATAGAAAGGCACGATCGCGACGCCCAAGCCGGATAGCACGGCGTGCATCGTCACGTACGCATTGTCGGATTCGAATGAACCCTGCACCGGGACGCGAACGGCACTGCCGTCTCGAGCGTGGAAGGTCCACGCTCGAGCGTCCTGCGCGGACGCGCGAACGATGCATGCGTGCCGCGCGAGACTCGCTGGATTTTCCGGTCGACCACGTTCTGCGATGTACGACGTTGAAGCGATCGCCACACGGCGCAGCGTCGCGATCTTGCGCGACTTCATCGGCGAGGCTGGAAGGTGCCCAATCCGAATCATCAAGTCGACCCCATGACGAACCGGCTCCGTGAACTCTTCGGAGATGCGGAGATCGAACTTCACGGCCGGATGTTGGTGCGAGAAGTCTCTGATCGCCGGAATCACGTAGTGGCTGATGAAGTAAGCCGAGCCTGCGAGGCGGAGTGTGCCGCTCAAAGTCTCCAAAGCATCGCCGAGCTCGGCCTCGGCGAGCGCGATCTCGCGAAATGCCGCGCCTACGCGGCGCTCGAAGGCGAGGCCGGCTTCGGTAGGTTGTGCGACGCGCGTAGTGCGCCGGATGAGAACAACCCCGACCTGCGCTTCGAGTGCCGAAAGCGATCGGCTGATCGATTGCAGCGAGCGGCGAAGGCGCGCGGCCGCTTGCGTCAAATTCCCGGTCTCAACGATCGCGAGGAATGCCTCGTAGTCTTGGAGCCTCGCGCGGCCGGCCGGGAATGCCTTCATTTTTCACTGGAGAATATGCTCTTTCACTCCGCTGCCAGTCGTTTTGCTACGGCTCTCACAGAATCTCCTCGATTACGTGCACCGGCCCGCTCGGACTGATCTCGCCTGTGCCGACCGCGAGTAGCCGGTTCAAAAAGGAATACTTCGGCTCGGCAGTCTCGAAGCGCGGCAACGTTCGAAAATAAGGCGCGCCCGGCACGACGTCGTCGCGAATGCCCGCGAAAGTCATGTGAATCAGCACGCCATCGTCGGTCTCGAGCGTGATGCGCAAATCGAGTTCGAGCACGCCGTCCGCGCGCTTGACCACCCAATCACCGCCGCCGGACAGCACCTTGCCGCGCAGCCTATCACCCTCGAACACGCCCCCGGTGATGGGGAAGGTAAGACGATGACCATGCGGGCAGTCACCCACGGTCTGCGTCGGTGCCGTGATCAAACGCAGGGTCATCAGTGGACGTGAACGCATGGAAGTTCTCCTGTCGGAGGCTGAGCGTGAAGGGGCCAAGATGTTCTCTCGCGCGCATCCGATGAGCGGCGAAAGCGCGGCGAGTTTGAGGATGTTTCTGCGCTGTGCGAGCACGAGAGCCTCATCGAAGCTCATCGATGGTGTAAATGGGGCCGGTTGCGCGCCGGTCGCCGCTCGCCACGGCTAGAAGCCGATTCAAGAATGCGTATTTTGCGTGGCCGGTCTCGAAGCGCGGCGTCGTTCGGAAATAGGACGCGCTCGGGTCCACGCTCTCGCCGCGCGCGAGCGCCGCGATCACTTCAGGTGGTCCGTGGCGAAGGCCGAAGGACGTCATGTGGATCAGAGCGCCGTCATCGGTCTCGAGCGTGACGCGCAGGTCGAGTTCGAGCACGCCATCAGCGCGAAGCAGCGTCCAATCGCCGCCGCCGGGCAGCACCTTGCCGCGCAGCCGCGGGCCCTCGAAGTCGCCACTCGCGATCGGTGCAATGACCCGAGTACCGTGAGGGACCAGCCCGATCTTCTGCGGGCCGGCCAAGCTCACTTGCATCGTCATCAACAGGCGTGAGTCCATCCGTGTCCTCCTTCAGTTGTTGATTGATATAGATCGAAGCGCGTGCAGCGAAGCGGATTGTGGCGAGCGGTGATTCAGCCAGATGGAAATTGATCAACCGACGCCTGCCGCTTCGCCACCATCGACCGGGAGAACCACGCCGGTGACGAAGGATGCGGACTCGAGATAGAGAACGGCGTCGACCACGTCTTGTGTCTCGCCCATGCGGCCCATGGGCAGCAGATTCGCGAGGAAGTCGTGAGTTGCCAGTGCGTGCATCGGCGTCTTGATCAGGCCTGGCGCTACAGCGTTCACGCGCACTCCGCGCTTCGCGACCTCGATTGCAAGCGACTTCGTGAGCGCGTTCATACCGCCTTTGGTGAGCGCGGCGAGCCCCGCAGGGACGGCAGCCAAAGGTTGCTCGACGAGCGATGCCGTGATGTTGACGACGTGCCCGCTCTGCTGCGCGAGCATTTCCGCAAGAACGCTTTGCGTCATGTGAAAGGGTCCCGTGACATTGGTCGCGGTCACCGCTTCGAGCTCCTCTTGCGTGTACGCGATGAACGGCTTGGCTACGAAAATTCCGGCGTTGTTCACCAGAGTATCCACGCGCCCGAAGCGCTCTTTGGCGGCCGCGACGACCCGCTCGGCAGTCGCGCGATCCCGAATGTCACCGGCAATTGCCAGCACCTGTTCGCACCTGTTCATCCTTCGAAGCTTCAATCGATCGCGACGTCGCAACCACGCCGAATCCGAGTCGGCGGTAGCCAGTAACCAGACCAGCCCCGATGCCACGCGAGGCGCCCGTGATGATGACCACTCGATTTGCGTTCTTCATCCGGCACACCTACGGCGCGGCCAACGCTTCTGGAAGGCGCGGAGGCGCATAGACACTATCCCGCAAGGCGGAAGAATCGCAGGTCAGCGGTTCGATCCATGGTTCGCCGCCAGGGGCGCTGAACCTAAACCGGGCGCGCGAACCGCTCGCGCTTCAGCTCGAGCGAGGCCCATTGGTCTAGGCTCCGAGCAAGCGGCGGAGCAGGCCGGCGACATGGAGCGTCAAGGGCGCGCGCAATCGCAGTGTGCAAGGCCCAGGGCGCATGGCACCGGCATTGCACTAGCTGGCGCGATGTCCATATGTCATCACTGGTCGTGCGGAGTCGCGGCCTTATTGCTAGTCGGCTGTAGTGCTGGAACGCAAAAGCCGACGATCGAGACCGCTTGGAGCAACGATAAGATACGTCACGAGTCGTTCGAGGCGACACTGCGGATTTTGGATCAGCATCCGGAGTACGTGCACCAATTCCTCGGCCAAGCGCTGGAGCATCCGAAGGCGCTCGACGATTTCCTGGAAGACACCTCGTTGCGCCTGGAGGACGACGCGCTCGCACGCCGCACCGCCATTCATCTTGCGGCACATCCGAAAGCGCTGCGTCTGGTATTGGTTGCCACGCTCGACCGGATCAGCAATCAGCCGAGCGGCGAAAACGCCGCCGCGCAGGCCATGGCCGATCGCCCGCAGCTCGCCGCGATCGTCATCAGCCAGCGGGAGGACGCGTTGCGGCCCACGCTGCACGAGCTCGTGCTCGAAGTTCAGAAGAACGCGCGGGCTCGCACCTGGTTCTTGCGCGGTATGGCCGAAAACAGCGACGCTTTGACGGCGCTACTGGCGAGTGACCCCGACGTGCTGAGAGCATTCATGAAATCACTCGGACGCGTCGGACTCGAAAAAGGCAAAGAGGAGGTGAAGGCGGTCGTGCACGGAAATCCCTGAGCAGCAGGGTGGCACGCGGATCGACGCTCTCGTGCCGCGCGCGCCGAGAATGCGCGCCGAAGCGGGAGCATTGTCTCTCTCAGTCCGTCACTTTGAGTCGGTAACCGACGCCCGGCGAAGTCACCAAAAATTCAGGGCGCGCTGGCTCGCGTTCGATCTTTTCCCTGAGCTGTTTCATGTAGACGCGCAGATATTGGATCTCGCGTGCGTGCGTCGGGCCCCACACTTGGCGGAGCAGCTGTTGATGCGTGACGACGCGGCCGGCTTCCTGCATCAAGACATTGAGCAAGCGAAACTCGGTCGGTGTGAGCGCGACTTCGACGCCGCGCACCCAGGCGCGCTTCTGCGCCGGATCGATGCGCAATCCGCCGACCACGAATGCGGCAGACTCGCGCCGCGCCGGATCCGTACTGCGCAAGACCGCGCGCACTCGCGCGAGAAACGGGCCTTCACGCACCGGCTTCGTGATGTAGTCGTTGGCGCCGGAGTCGAGCGCGGAAACTTGGTTCTTTTCGTCACCGCGCACCGAGATCACGATGATCGGCACATCGCTCTGCTCGCGGATGCGACGCGTGACCTCGATGCCGTCCATGTCCGGCAAACCCAAATCCAACAAAACTACGCGCGGCGTGCGCGAAGCCAACTTGACCAATCCATCCGTGCCCGTCGCGGCCTCAATCACTTCGTAGCTTTGGCCGCGCAGTGCGGCGCTGAGCGTGCGCCGCATTTGGATCTCATCGTCGATGATCAGGACCGTTCGCGCTTGGGACATCTCGGTGTTGCTCGCTTGCTCGCTCGCTCGTGGTTTCGAGAAATAGCCTCACGAAGATTGTGCCCGCTCGAGCTCGACGCGAGGCATGCAGTTTCATGGGATTTTTATGATCGCGATACGCCTCGCAATCTGGGGCGTGGACTGCATAAGGCGCCGACTCGAGCCAGCCATTGTCCCACAATGCCACGCGGCGAGCGCGGCTCGAACCGGATTGTGTCCGCTTTGGTTTCGCCCGCGCTGCGTTTCGATTTCGACGAATTCGGCGCCCTCGCCCACCTGAGTGCGTGTTCGATTTTCGGTCCGCGAACTATCCGGGAATCCTCGAGCCAAACGCAATTTTTTTATTCAGGTCCATGCGTTAGGGAGGCCGAATTGCGGCTCGGCAATCGCCGATTTGCCGAGCCGAATCGAGCCGTTATGCATGTCGGCCAGGCTCCTACCGCATGACGATTTCCGTAAATATGTTTCTGAGTCCTGACCTGAATCCGAAAAATCGGCGAAACACTCGGAAGGTTACTCCAAAGGTGCCCACACCAGATCGCCTTCGCGATCAACAGCTCGTAATTGAGGAGTGACTCGATGTTAGAAAAATTGAAAGAACGGTGGCGACAACCAGGGAGTCGCAAGCTGTTCGCCGTCATTTTGGCGAGTAAATTGCTCGGCGTTGGAGCATTGCTCATCGCGATCACGGCGGCCAGTCACTACTTCGGCATTGCTCGTGCGGATGATGCGGCAGCAGCTCCGCCCGCTTACGTGAATCCGATCAACAACATGTGGACGCTGATCGCGGCGTTCCTCGTGTTCTTCATGCAAGCAGGCTTCATGATGCTCGAGGCCGGTTTCGCGCGCTCGCGCGAGACCGTCAACATCCTGCTCGAAGGCATCGTCGATACGTGCCTTTGCGGCATCCTGTTCTGGGCTTGGGGCTTCGCCTTCATGTTCGGCTCGGGCAACGGCTTCATCGGCAAGGAGTTCTTCTTCTTGCACAACGCACCGGCGACGTTCGGCACCACTGGCGTCTCGATGCTCACCTTCTTCTTGTTCCAGTTCGCGTTCGCAGACACCTGCAGCACGATCACCTCGGGCGCGATGGTCGGTCGCACGGGCTTCGTGGGCGACTTGCTCTACAGCTTCGGCGTGTCCGGCTTCATCTATCCGATCCTCGGCCACTGGGCGTGGGGTCCGGACGGTTGGCTCAACACGATCCACCCGGCCGCGTTCCACGACTTCGCGGGCTCGACCGTCGTGCACACGATCGGTGGCTTCGTCGCGATGACCGGCGCAATCGCGCTCGGGCCGCGTCTCGGTCGCAAGTTCAAGCGTGACGGCGGCGCGATGCCGCCCGGCCACGACATGGTGATCGCGGCCGTCGGTGGCGTGATCCTGTGGTTCGGCTGGTACGGCTTCAACCCGGGCAGCACGCTGTCCGCGATGGACGCCGACGGCATCGGCCGCGTCGCCGCCAACACCACGCTCGCGGCATGTGCCGGCGGCCTCTCGGCCCTCGCGTTCATGTACCCGCGCAACAAGATCTGGGATTGCGGCATCACCGTGAACGGCTTCCTCGCCGGCCTCGTCGCGATCACTTGCCCTTGTTACTGGGTGTCACCGTTCGGCGCGATCATGATCGGCGCCATCGCAGGCGGTGTCGTGATCCTCGCAGTCGACCTGATGGAGTGGCTCCGCATCGACGATCCGGTCGGCGCGGTGCCGGTTCACGGCTTCTGCGGCATCTGGGGCACGTTGAGCCTCGGGTTCTTTGCCACCGGCCAGTACGGCGCTCCCACGCCGACCGGCGCGGACAACTCGGCGGCGTCGGTCGTCACCGGCCTGTTCTACGGCGGTGGCACGGCGCAACTCATCGGTCAGGCGATCGGCAGCGCAGCGATCACGATCGCGACCTGCGTCGTCGGCTTCGCGCTGATGTACGTGGTGAAGGCCACCGGCACCCTCCGCGTCTCGAAAGACGGCGAGCTCGAAGGGCTCGACCTCCACGAGCACGGTGGCCCGGCTTACCCGGAACTCACGGGTGGCTTCCACGGCGCGGGCGCTGCTGAATCCGAGCGCGTGATGGCGCCCACGGGTTTGCCCGTGGCAGCGAAGTGAGCATTCGGCTCACTTCAATCTGAAGCGCACGACACGAACGCCTCCGAGGAAACTCGGGGGCGTTTCTCTTTTTTGTGGTTCAGCGCTGACGACGAAGCGGCGCACCGGTAGCTCAAAGACGACTGCGCCGGCTTGTCTGCATCCGACGCGCTTCACTGCGCCATGTCGAGCGCTTTTTCCATCCAGAACACGCCGGCTTTCGGCCCACCGTTGCACTCGCCGTCGGATTCGCCGGGGCGCTTGAGCCAGAGGAAGCCGTCCACGAGCGGTTCGTTCGTAGTCGTGGTGGGCGGCTTGCCGATCTTGCGACCCGGCGGATTGCACCACTGATTGTCGGGCGTCGCGCCGGTGCCGTTGCGGCTCGTGTCGATCACGAAGTGCGCGCCGCCAACGAGCGCCGAGATCTTCTTGCCGAAGGCGATGTTCTCCTCCGTCGTCACGTAGTTCGACGTGTTCAGCGCGAAGCCGTTCGCGTCTTCGATGCCGGCTTGCTTCAGGCGTTCCGCGAAAACTGGCGCTGGGTCCCAATGCGCGTGGCCGCTGTCGATGTAGACGATCGCTTTCGGGTTCTGGCGCAGCACCCAGACCGCGTCTTTGATCAACGCGAGGCGCTCGGTTTGCTGATCTTTGGTCAAGCAATTGTCTTTGGTCAAAAGCCCAATCGCATCCGGCTCCAAGACGACGATCGCCGGCTCGTTACCGATGCCCGCAGCGATGCGACGAATCCAATGTTTGTACGTGTCACCGTTCTTGAGGCCGCCGGCGGATTCCTGACCGCAGTCGCGGTGCGGCAAGTTGTAAGCGACGAACGCGGCGACCGCGCCATCTTCCTTCGCTTGCTCGACCGTATGTTGCACGGTGCGGAAGATGTTGCTGTTCCACTCGCCGAGCCAAAGCGCTTGCGGCTGATTGCCGATTTTGTCGAGGATCGCGGCCTTGTCCGGCTCTTTGGCGCGAATCGCGTTTGCGCGCAGCATCGCGTTCGAGTTCGGGTCGACCCACAGTTTGATGCCGACGAGCGGATTGCCGGTCGCCTTGGGCGGCTTGGGCGCTTCGGTCATCGGCCCGCTGTCGCCTGGATCCGGATCGGCGACGGGCTTCGACGGGCCGACGGTGCTGCCCGAGGGATTGTTGGCGCGATCACCGGCCGAGCTCGCGCAGGCTCCGAGCAGAGCACAGGTCGCGAGCAGGCCGAGCGCGGTGCGCCCAACGGCGCTGACCGCAAAACCTGGAACCGGTAACACACGAGCGAAAGTCTTCATGAGTTGTCTATGACCGAGACCAGGGTAGGAGCGCAAGGCCTTCCATGATTCATCAATGAAAGTGCTTGATTCTACGAAAAAAACCGATTCGCAATTTCGCCGTTCGGATGCCAATCTGGGCCTGCTTTGGCGAGCTCTTCAGTCGGCTAGAAGCGCAGAAAGTGCAACCGGTTCCGAAAAATCCGGGAAGACGAAATGAGCGCCCGCCGCGCGCAATTGCTCGACTGAATAGCCGCCGGTGGCGACCGCAATGCACTCGGCGTCAATCGCCTGTGCCGCCTCGATGTCCCGCGGCGTGTCACCGATCACGACCACGCGGCACTCGGCAAGCGGCACGCCGAGCTCGGCCGCGCCGCGCTCCGCGCCCAAGCGAATCACGTGCGAGCGCTCTTCAGCGTCCGAACCGAAGCCGCCGAAGCGAAAGTGATGATGCACCCCGACTCGCTCGAGCTTGATCCGCGCGCCTTCGCGCACGTTGCCCGTGCCGAGCCCGACCGCCATGTTCGCGCCGAGCGCGGCCGCGATGGCCGCTTGCATGCCCGGCAAAAGCCGGAACTTTTCACTATCCGCACGCGCGACTTCGTCCGCGAGCGCCAACAAATACTCGGCCAGAAAAGCATCGATGGCTTCGGGCGTCGCTTTGACGCCGATCGCTTCGAGGCCAGTGCGCGCGATCAGCCGGTCAGTCATGCCCCCAAAACCAAATCGATCGCACGCATCCACGCGCCCGTGCAGCGTGTGAAACGCGCGATTCACCGAACGCCGACCGGTGCCGCCAGTCGTAATCAAGGTGCCATCGATATCGAACAAAACCACAGCGGGGCGAGTCACGGCGCCGCTAGTGTGCCGGAAAATCGCGGCCTTGCCAGCGGAACGCGATGCCGAAAGTGCTCGTGCTAAGCTTTCAGCGCGATGGAGCTACCGGAAAGCGATGTGCGGCGCGCCTTGGTGCAAAGCTATGCGCTCGTCACTCGCAGCCTGGAGCTCGGCGCGGCCCCGTCGAGCCTCGTGCTGCCGAACGGCGAGTTTTTCCCTGACGTCTTCACGGGAGACGAAGCGAGCGTGCAACAACTCTTGGATCGCCTGCTCGAGCACGCGGGCTTGTCGGAGATGGCGATTAGCGCGCGCTTTTACGGCGCGGCAGACGAAAGCTGCGGCTCCGGCGCGTGCGGCAGCTGCGGACCTTCGCAGGCCGAACCCGAAGCAATCGAGCGCTTGGTCGACGCGGGCGAGTTCTGGCAAGTGAATGTGCTGCCCGGCGAAGCGCGCCAAGCCATCGCGTTGAGCTCGGCGCTGTGCCGCGCGATCGCGCTCGCCGTCTTGCGCGAAGCGGATTCGCCGCCGCGGCTCGAGTTGGACTTGGCCGTCGATCTGAGCGCGGTCGCGCTCGGGTTCGGCGTGATCTTGCTCGAAGGTTCGCATATTTACCGGAAATCCTGCGGCGGACCGTCGATCGGTTGCGTCACCGCGCTCGGCCCGATCGAGCTTGCGCTCGCACTCGCGCTTCACGCCGCGGTGCGCGCACAGTCCGTGCGCAAGGTCGACAAGTACCTGTCCGCGACGCAACAAGAGGCATTCGCCGAAGCCAAAGCCTGGGCCGACTCGAACGCCGAGCTGTGCGCGAAGCTACGCACGGAGCCGGAGCGCATCGCGCGCGGTGAGTTCGACTTGAACGAGCCGAGCTCCTGGCTCGGCCGCTTACTCGGTAAGAAAGCCCGTCGCGCGCCGAGCGCAGACGCAGCGAGCACGATTGAAGAGCTCGAGGCCGCGCTCGCTAGCGCGCCCATTCGTTCTGCCGCGGAGAGACCGAGCGCACACAAGCCGGCCGATCCGAAGCTCGAAGAAATCCGACGCCTGGTCGACGAAGCGCTGAGCGAATAGCCGCGCCTCAGCAAGACGCGGCAGAGCAGAACCAACTGAGCGACGCGAACGTCTCTCCCGTGCCGGTAACTTCGATGTAGTTGTAGCCGCCGATCTGGGTGTAAGTCGCGGCGACTCCACAGGTCGCAGGCATGCCGTTGACGATCAGCATTCGACCATCGAAGTTCGAGCAGCCGACGGTGTTGAACTTGTCCATCGTGCGGATGCACACGTCGGGTCCGGCGCCGAGATCGCCGGAGTTTCCGCCACTCTTGTCGACCGGATTCATGCATGGGCCCGTGCTGCCGGAGCCGGCGCTGCCCGCCGTGCCGGCGCCCGCAGTGCCCGAGCCCGCCGTACCGCTGCCGGCGCTGGAAACGCCGCCCGCTCCGGAACTAGTTCCAGAGCTGCCGCCAAAAGACGAACCAGCGCCGCCCGAGGCACCTCCCGCGCTCGAGCTGCCCGCGGTGCCGCTGCCGGCAGTGCCGCCCGCGACCCCCGCACTGCCGCCGAACGCGGTGCCCGTACCGCCAAAGCTGCTCGTCGAGCCGCTCGCCGAAGACGACGTGCCGGCAGTGACCGAGCCGTCACCGCCGGCTGGGTTCGTCGTGGTGTCACCGCCCATCGCGTCGGTGCCACCCGATTCTCCGGCGGGTGTTCCGCCGTTCGTCGCCGTCGCGCACGCGACGAACGAGCCCAAGATCACCAGCGTACCAAGACCTTGCCACTTCCTCATGGGACTCCGCGCACACTGCCGTTAAGAATAGCCGAGCGGACAGATAGCATGCCTCGAGTTTCGCGCTGCTCACAGTTGCGCAAAATCCCGGCGCGATTGCCAAGCGACGTGGGCGCCATCGGCCTTCGTAACGAAAGCGCCCTTACGAACTTCGAGTGCGCGAAGCGACTCAACTCTTGGGAGTGAGCGCGCTCGAGCCGGTTCACTCGAGCGCAAAGAAGTCGCGAATGGCGTGAAGGATTCGGCTCCGCTCGCTGTTCAGGCGCTGACTCCGCGCTTCGGAATCCAAATCTTCGCGCACGGCTGCGAGCTCCACCCGGCGCTTGGCCAAGACTTCGGAGATCTCGTGCGTGACCTCTGGGCGATTCTTGATGATGCCCGCGAGGTCATTGCGATCGACGCGCAGACACTCGACGTCCGACTCCGCGGTGACGGTGGCCTCGCGCGGCTGCCCAGTCATCAGCGCCATTTCACCGAAAAAATTCGGCGCTTCGAGGGTTGCGACCTGACGCTCCTCGCCTTCGTCGTTGCGCACGCGCACGAGCGCCTTGCCCTTGAGCAGCACATAGAGCCAGTGCGCCACCGCGCCTTGGCGCGTGATGACCTCGTGCGGCGCGAACGGCGCGAGTCGCGCAGATTGCGCCAGAGTGCGTTGCTCATCGGTCGAGAGGTGCGAAAATAGGTCGACCGCGGCGAGCGCCTGAATGCGCGAGTCGAGCTCGTGCTGCTTTTTCTCGGCGCGGCGCTGCGTGTCGTCGTGCGAGACGAACACGGCCTTGGCCGGAATCGCCAACGGAAAACCAGCGCGCTTCAAGGACGCGTAGACGCGCTCGCGCACCAGCGAGTTCGTCGGATCGTCGCGCGCCAAATCGGTCAACCAGTAGCGCACGGCGTAGTACGCGAAGCTGTCCCGCGTGTCGCGCGCGAGGTCGTAACAGATGCAGTGCGCTTTCGGCTCGTTCGCGACGCCCTCGATCGCCGCCGCTTGCAGCGCTTCATTAACGACGCGCACGACATCCCCGGGCGAGAAGCGGAAATCCACGTTGAAGTAGACCCACATGCGGTGCTGCAGTGGCTGGCCCTCGCGCTTGCCGAGCACTTTGATCGACTGCGTCATCAGTTGGCCGTTCGGCACGATCAAGGTGTCCCAATCGCGCGTCTCGATCACGGTGTGGCGCCAGCGAATTTTTTTGATTTGGCCTTGGGTTTTGCTTTCGAGCTCGATCCAGTCACCCTCGTTGATCGAATCGTCGAGTTGAAGCGAGATGCCGCCGACGACGTTGCCGAGCGTCGCTTGCAGCGACAGGCCGACCACAGCGGTGACTACGGCCGAAGTCGCCACGATGCTCGTCAGGTTGACGCCCTCGCGATGCATCAAGAACCCGAACGCGACCACGTAAGCCGCGCCGACCACGACGTCGTGCAAGATGTCCGGGTAGTCGACGCGCGCGACGCGCAACAGCAAATCGAAAATCGCGATCGCCGCGAGATTGATGATCAGGAGCAACTCGAGCAATTGACCCGCGACCGCGACGATGGCCGCAGCCTGTGGTGCGTGCGCCAAGCGGAGCCCCGGTCCGAGCGCGAGCGTCGCCGCGTAGAAGCCGAGGAGGATCACCGAACGACGCAAGCGCCGCCGCGGCGCGAGCGGCATGAGGCGCAAAAAGCCAGCGACCACGACAACCGCGAGGGCTAAGCTCGCAAACATGAGCCACGGATCTGTCACGAGCCCGACACGATCCCCCACCTCTGCGGCCGCAGCAAGCCCAGCTCGAACCTGTGCAGTGCACGCCGCGCCTCCCAGTAATCCAATAAAATCCCGCGAAAACCGCGGTACCGAGCCGGGTATACTGATTCGATGCGGAGCCTGTTCGAAGTTGGGTCCTCCCGCTCGTTGCTGCTCGGCATCGCCGGCGGCACCGGCAGCGGCAAGAGCACCCTGGCGAGCAAAATCGGCGACGCGCTCGACGACCACTCGACGCTGATTTCACACGATTGGTACTACCTCGATCGTTCGGGGCTCAGCGCCGAACAGCGCGAGTCGATCAACTACGACGAACCGGGCGCGCTCGACAACGAACTGCTCTGCCAGCACCTCGACGAGCTGAAGCAGAGCCGGCCCGTCGAATGCCCGCAGTACGATTTCACGACGCACACACGCAAGCGCGAAACCATTTCCGTGCCCGCGCGCCACGTGGTCGTGGTCGAAGGGATCCTGCTCTTCGCCGTGCCGGAGCTACGCGATCGTTTCGACTTGCGCTTGTACGTGGACACCGACGACGACATTCGCTTGATGCGACGGCTGCATCGCGATTTGATCGATCGCGGCCGCGATCTCAAATCGGTCGAGCAGCAGTATTACAAGAGCGTGCGCCCGATGCATTTGCTGCACGTGGCGCCGAGCAAGCAGTTCGCGCACTTGGTCGTGCCCGAAGGCGGCCAAAACGCGCAAGCGCTGGACGTGATCGTCGGCCGCTTGCGTTATCTTCTCGACGGGGCTTGAGCTAGCAAATATGGCAAAAATCCCGCCAAAACGCCGTCCACGCGCCGCCCTGCGCGAACGAACGCGCGCCCAACAAAAGCTCGCGAAGGATCGCGAAAAGCTGTTCCAACTCGAGCCCGGCGGCGGCCCGGAGCGACCACTCGACGCCTCGACCGCGGCGGTGATCGAAACGCACGCGACGAGTGTGCCCTGCCCACACTGCGGCGGTCATCACGAAGTGACGGAGCACGTCGCGCTGGTGCATCGCGGCGTGCGCTTGCGCGAAGCGAAGCTCCGCTGCCGTCAGTGCGGCACGACGCGTTCACTCTGGTTTCGGATCGTCGGACCGAGCTTGAACTGAGGCGGCTCGATGCAAACCGAGACCAAAGCGCGCGGAGCCACGCGAGTACGGCTTTTGATCCTGATCGGATTGCTCGCGATCACGGTGCTGTACGCGCTACACGACATCTACTCGCGGCGAGCGCGCACCGAATGGCAGCGACCTGTCTCGGTCGCGATCGCGCTGGTCCAACTCGGGCCGGTGGATCAAGCGGCACTGAACAGCCTGAGCGCGCGATTTCCCGCGCTCGAAGCCCGACTTGCCGCCGAATATCATCGCTATGGCGGCAGTTTGGAGCGGCCAATCACGTTTACGCAGTTCGGTCCGGTGAGCGTCGATCGCACGGCGCCGAGCGATCCGAGCTCGGATCTGCCGAGCCTCGCCGAACACGCTTACGAGCTCTGGCGCTGGACGCACGCCGTCGACGAAGCCAGCCATTTGCCGACGCATGCCTTCGATTCACGAATTTATTTGGTATTGCGCGCCCCGCGCGACAAAGGCATCGCCTGGGTCGAGGGCTCGAGCGAGCTCGGCGGTCGCGTCGGCGTCGCGCGCATCGACCTCGATCCGTCGTCTGTGGATCTCGCGCTGTTCGTCACGACGCACGAGTTTTTTCACACGCTCGGCGCGAGCGACAAGTACGACGCCACGGGGCGCGCCTTGATCCCTCAAGGCTTGGTCGAACCGGATCGCGTGCCGCCTTTTCCGCAGCGTTACGCCGAAGTCATGGCGCGAAACCTGGTGCTCGCGCCCGGCTCGGAGCGTGTGCCCGAGTCGCTCGCCGAGCTCGGCGTGGGCATCGAGACCGCGCGCGAGATCGGCTGGACTTCGCCGCCCAAGCCGCGCTGAGCTGCGGCTATTTGCCGACGCAGCTCGCGTTCAACGTGGCGCGCAGCGGCGAGCTCCACAAATATTGAAGCGAAGCCGCGCTGCGGCGCGCCGCATCCACGCGACCGAGATCGCACAAGGCGAGCACACGCAGGGTTTCACGCTCGGCCCAGCGCTTCGAGCGCGGATATTTTTCCGCGAGCTCGTTGGTGAGCTCGAGCGTGCGCTGCGGCTGACCGGAACGACGCGCTTCGCGCGCTTGGTGCAACATGCCGAGCTCGAGCGACTTTTCTTCGACGTGAACGGCGTGATGCGGCGTAGGCTGAGCGCGCTCTTCCCGAGCGCTGGTCGCGCTCGGTTCGCTCGCAGCGGGCGGCAGAGCCACCGGCGCGATCGACTCGGCCGGTGCGGGCGCAGCCGGCGCAATCGCCGCGATCGAAGCTGGCGCGAGCGGGCGCTGAGCAACGCTGCGCGCGCGGTGTTGCACGTAGACGAAAGTGGAAACGCTCGCCGCAGACAACACCGCAACCGACGCGGCCGCCTTGAGCCACAGTGCGCTGCTCGCGAATTTTCCGGCCAAGCCTGTCTTCGCCGCGGCCGCGGGAGCCACGCTCGTCACGGCCGCGCTCGCCATCAACGAAGCAAACACGCGTTCGCGATCGGCCGCGGTCGGCGTGCGCGCGTCGCGCGCTACCTCGAGTAGTTTTCGCGACTCGGGATGAAGCTCAACCACGTTCCCCCCAAGCTCGCCGAGCACGATGACGCGTCACGCCTGCGTTGAACACTTGGCGCGCGGCGCGTAGCCGAGTCCGCAGCGTGTTCTCGTTGACGCCGAGCATGCTGGCAACTTCGACCGCCGAGAGCTGCTCGATATCGCACAGGATGAAGACTTCGCGCTGCAGCTCGGTCATCTGATCGAGCAAGCCGTCGACCAATTCGACGGCGTTCTTGCGCTCGAGCGCTTCGGCCGGCCCCATGCCGTCCGCGCGGAACTCGACGTTGTCGTCCAAACTGTCGCCGGTTTTTTGGTTGCTGCGCTTCCGTAAGTAATCGCGGAGCACGTTTCGGCACACGCCGGCGAGCCAGGTGCGCAGCGAGGAGCGCCCTTCGAAACTCTTCAAGCGATGGTGCACGACGACGAACACCTCTTGCACCACGTCGTCTATCGCCATGGGCGGCACACCGCGATTCGCGGCGTAGCGCCAAACGAAAGGGAAGTAAGTCTCGTACACCGCGCGAAATTCCGGCACTGGCGCGAGCCGCAAACGCGGACCCGTTTCGGAGTCCGGCTCGGCGCCGAGGACACTATCTACGTCCTCTTGCAATGGTGGTGTCGGAACGGTCGCCATTCAGTTGCAGAAAATAATTCGCGCCGTACCCTCGGGCCCGCGCGACGCACGCAGAATACAATATCTGCCACGGGCTTTCACGGTTTGGCGGAAAAATCAGTGACCCGCATTTTCGAGCAACGGAAACGCAAGCTCGTTCCCACCCGCGCGAAGCGCTCAACTCGACATCTCACCTTGGACGCAAGACTCGCTCTGCGTGCTCGCGATTCCTGCATCGTGATTCGCGAGTTGGCTCGAGCGCGCCGCGACACAAATGCTTGCTGCACCGCTCGGCGGCCCGCGCTGAGCTCCGCCGAAACGCGCAGTCTGCGCTTAAAATGACAGTGTCGCGGTTCGCAGGCTGCGCCATACTGCCCGATCCGCGTTGCCGTGAGAACTCGAGCGCATGATACGCTCGGCGCATGAATTTGGCTGGGCGAGGCTTGGTAAGCGCTCGTATTTTTTTGGGGTTAGCCGGGTTCGCGCTGTGCGTCGCGTGCTCGAGCTCTTCCAGCGACGACAGCGGCTCCGCAGGCGCAACCCAAAGCGCAACGAGCGCTTACTGAATCCGCGCGCACGGCGATGACGAACGTCCCGGACCTCCTCCATCCGGAGCCACAGTCGAGGCTTGATGCACGCGCGCTGCGCCAAGCGTTGACCTTCGCGTTCGCAACCGGCGGCACTGCCGAGAGCTTCACCAAGATTTGGGAGCAAGCGAACTATGGCGACAGCGACTTCGATCCCGAGTGCTTTGCCAAAGAGCTATTTTTGAGTGATTTCGTCACGCGCTGCCTGTCGTTCACGGTGAGCGGGCAAAAATACGTGCCCGAGCGCGCACACTTGACCCGGCTGCTCGCGCATCCGCCGCGCGATCCGCGCGTGGTCGCCTATCGCCAAGCAATTTTGCGCGAGCTCAGCGAACACCCGAGTCGCGCGCACGAGCTCGGCTTGCTCGCGGTAAAGATCCGTCACTTGGTGCTCCGGCTCGAAGCGCCGGATCGCGGCAAACGCTACGACGCGATCGGACGCCGCGTCGATATCTTGCGCGACGTGCGCGAGCTGCTCGACGAGCTGTCGCGCGCGTTCACCGGCTCGCAGTCAGGCCTGGCGCGCATCGGCGAATTCGCGCGCGAAGCGCGCTCGAGCGAAGCCTACGCCACGCTCGTCAATCTGCTCGACTACGAGAACAGTCGCGCCACGATCGAGCTCCGGATCCAAGTCGGTTACGACGGGAATTTGCGCAGTTTTCAAATCGTCCGCAGCAGCGAAAATCACCAAAACCCATTTTATCGCACGCGTTTCGGCCGCTTCCTGACGAAACTCAGACTCTGGATTCAAGGTTATGGTTTCCGCGAAGGCGAGCTGCTCGGCCGACTCACGAACGCCGCGTTCGACGGCGTTCAAGAGTACGTGATGCGCGCGTTCCAGCTGCTCGTCGAAATCGAATTCTATCTCGCCAGCCTGGGCCTGAAAGCGTTCGCCGAAGCGAAGGGCCTCCGCATGTGTTTGCCCGAGCTCCAGCCCGACCCGAGCGCGCGCACCGAGCTCGAAGCACTGTTCAACCCATTCTTGTTGCTCGAAGAGCGCCCACCCAAAACCGCGAACATCGACGCCGGCGCGCGCGCCTTGGTCGTGATCACCGGTCCGAATTCAGGCGGGAAAACCCGGCTCTTGCAAGCGCTCGGCTTGTCGCAATTGCTGGCGCAATCGGGCGCGTTCGTGCCCGCGCGCGTCGCTTCGCTGCCGATTCGACACGGGCTTTTCGTCTCGCTCTCGCACGAACACAGCTCCGATCAGCGCGAAGGCCGACTCGGCACCGAGCTCTTGCGCATTCGCCGCATGTTCGAAGAGCTCACCTTCGGCAGTCTGGTGATCTTGGACGAGCTCTGCTCGGGCACGAACCCGTCCGAAGGCGAAGAGATTTTCGAGCTCGTCGTTTCACTGCTCGCCGAGCTCGAACCGCAAGCATTCATCACGACGCACTTCCTGCAATTTGCCTCGCGGCTCGAACACGAGCCACCGATCACGCGGCTCGAGTTTCTGCAAGTCGAGCTCGACGCACAGCAAAACCCGACTTACGGCTTCGTTCCCGGCGTCGCCACCACCTCGCTCGCCGAGCGCACGGCCGAACGCCTCGGCGTCACGCGCGAAGCATTGCGGGAATTGATCGAACGCGCGAAAGTGCGTTCGAAGCAGGGAAACTGATGGATCGCGTCGATTTTTTCCGGCTCGCTCGCCCCGTCCAAGAGCGCTTCGTCGAGTCCACCCAAGGCAGCGCGACGCCCGCGCCACTCGCGATTTTGCCGCTCGCGCGCGACGCGAAAATGATCGGCTTCGCGCTGCTCGGCGGCGCTGCCTTCGTGCTCGCGATCTTCACGCTCCGCATCGGCTACGGCGATCTCGCGAGCCGCTATGCGCTCGTGCCGCTTTCGTTCGCTGGCATTTACTCGGCCTTGTTCGCGCTCTCCGCGTTGGGATTCTTCAAAGCCGCCGCGCGCCACATTCATGCCTACGCCGTGCCCTATCGCCCCGCGCAATACCTATTTCCGATCGGCGTGATCGACGCGCGCGCGCCCGAGCTCGCCGTGCATCGCGTGTCCGAGCAAACCCAAATCACGGTCGACGAAGCGCGGCGCGTGCTGCGCGTCGGTTTCGACGGCAACAAATTCGAATTCCCCGCGCGCGATCTCGCGCTCGCTGCCGGGGCCGCGCAACAATTGAGTGAGCTGCGCGATCGGCTGGCGAATGCCGGACCGGATTCGAGCGCGCGCGAGCAAGCCTTGGTCGATCCGCTGGTCGACAATGGCTTCAAAAACCCGTTCGCGCCCGCGGAAGCGATGCGCAGAGTCGTGCCCGGTTGGCTCAAATTCTGGCCTTTTTTGGCTTTAATTTTGGGGGTGCTCCTGGGCGGCCTGTCGTTTCGCGTTCGCAACACGTTGAGTGAAGCGCGACTTTACCGAGCCGCGCGCAGCGCCGACAGCGCCGCGGCCTATCGCGCTTACCTCGCGCGCGGTGGCACGAACCCGGACGTCGCCGCCGTGCTCTTGCCGCGCGCCGAGCTCCGCGATGCGATAGCGCGAAGCGGCGTGGCTGCGATCGAACAGTTCGTCGCTGTGCACCCCCAAACGAAAATCCAACCCGAAGTCGATGCGGCGCTTCACGCCGCATTGCTCAAAGAGCTCGCTCGAGCCGAAGCCCTCGGCACATTCACGGCGCTCAAAGATTTCGCCGCGCAGTACGCGCGCTATCCGTTCCTCGACCCCGATCTCGATCGCGCGATCGACGCGCGCATCCAAGCGACGCTGCAAGCCTTGAAACCCGCGCTCGCGCCGAGCCAAACTCGACTCTTACCGTTCTTCGAACGGCTCCTGCGCTTCACGGCCAAGCACGGCCCAGAAGTCGACGTGCGCTTCCAGCGCAAACCCAGCGAAACCATCGAAACCGCGGAAAAAGTGCTGCGCCAGAGCGCATACTTCACGGGTGAGAAAAATCTACCGAGCGCCTTCTTCGATGCCGCGCACGTCGCGCCGCGCGAACGAGCCGCGGCCGATGCACTCGCCAGCGCGATCAACGAACATTTCCCGCGCGATCTCGTCGACGCCAAAGCCGCGCCCACGCTCGAAGACGGCGCTGACGTCAAAGCCACCGTCCCGACGATGCTGATCGTCTATCACACTGAAATGTCGGGCGCGTTCACCAGCAGGCGCCCGCGCTTCGCGATCTCCGGCGTGGGCGTGATCGGCAAAGCCTCGTTCGAAATTCCCGGCGACGCGGAGCCGCTCCCGTTCAAGCTCACCGTCTGGCGCGCGCCCGATCTGCGCGCCGTCACGGACACGACCACGCCCGCCGATTTGTACGAAACGATGGCCAGCGAAGCCTTCAAAAAATTCTCGAAGAAATATCTAGCGACGATCTTCGTCGAGCACTGAGCGCGAGCCGCGGGCTACCAGTGCGTGCCGCGACGCCGAGCGCTGAACCCAACCAAGAAACCGGCAATTGGCGCGAACATCGCTCCGATGCGAGCGAGTGCATGCTAAACTCCAGCAGAGGTCGCCATGGTCGCTTCGGCTCCTGAAATTATTCGCCCGCTTCGCCGCGCTGAGTACCACCAGCTCATTTCGCTCGGCGCCTTCCAAGACGAACGCATCGAGCTCTTGGACGGGATGCTCATCGCCATGAGTCCGATCGGCGGCCCACACAACTACGCGGTTCAGAGGTTGCTAGAACAGCTTTTGCCCTCCCTCCT
>DATATR010000397.1:0-6202 GCA_036268695.1 Polyangiaceae bacterium
GCGCGTTTACATATCGGCAAGTTGGGCGTGAAACTCGACCGATTGTCGGCGAAGCAGGCCGAGTACCTCGGTGTGTCCGTCGAAGGTCCGTACAAGCCCGAGCTGTATCGCTATTGATTGAACGAAGCGGGGGCTTCGAGCCTGCGGCCCGGGCCCCCGTGTTTCGCGCTCGCTGACCGCGAACGAGCGCGATTCCTTCGTGCAGCGCCTGATGTTATGGTCGTGACGATGACCCCCGGCGAAAAGAACATTGTAAAGTGTCTGGTGGCGGTGGCTTGGGCTGACGGCAAAGTTGCCGCGCCCGAGTCTGGGGTGATCGAAGGGCTGCTCTGTGGTTTCGACGCGAGCGAAGACGAAGAGAAGGAGCTGCTCGACTACGCGAAGCACAAGCGCACCCTGATGGGTGATGCGCCGCTCAAGGAGCTGACGCAAGAAGAGCGCGAGCTCTTGCTCGCCAATGCGGCGCTCTTGACGCACGCTGATGGCGAACAGAGCGACGCGGAAAAAGAGCTACTGAATAAGCTCGTTTCGCTGCTCGAATTCGACGAAGACGAAGCTGGGCAAATCATGGAGTCCGTGCAGGACGGCGCGCTCAGCCTCGGCGCGCGCGTGCTCGAGCCGGACGACTCGGCCTAGGTAACCCAACAAAAAATGAGCAGGGCTCGCGCTCGGTCTTTTCAAACGCGACTCGGCGGCGGCAGCAGCGATTGCCCGACACCGAAGCCGGACACGCCGCCGGAAATGATGAACGTCATCAGCTCCGCGCTGCTCACATCCAGCGTTTCGATTTGATCGCGCGGTACGACCGCGAGGTAACCCGCGAAGTTGTACGATTGTGGAAAATACACGGCGACGTGGTGCGGCAGATCGAGCGCGTGCAAACCGTCTCGGGTGATGAAGCCGAGCGCTTTGACGTTGCCGCCGGGAAGCAGCGTGACCGCGACGGGCTGATTGAAGCTTTTTTTGTCGCCCATGAACGCACTGACTAGATCTTTGATCGACGTGTAGATCAATTTGACCAAGGGCAAGCGTGTGAGCAGGCTCTCGGTCGTTTCGAGCGCGCTACGTCCGACGACGTTGGACGTGAAAATGCCGACTAGTGTCACCAAGATCAGCGTCAAAAGCAGACCAACGCCCGGAATGCCGATCGGCAAGAGTTGGTCGATCGTGCGTAGAATCGTAAAGAGGATGTAAACGGTGAGGCCGAGCGGAGCCATCACCAAGCAGCCGCGCACGAAGTACCGAGCCAAGCGTTTGACGGTCATGGTGACCGCACTCTAGCCTAGCTCGCTCGGGCTGGTTCGCGCCTGTTATTGGCTCGATGGGTGCCACGCTGCAAGGCGCTCGAGCCCCTCGAGCCGCTGCAACACGAAGCGCTCTGGCGGGCTCAAATTGACGCGCCCGCGTTGTTGCTCGGTGTACGCGCGAAGCAGCTCGCGATCGATGCCGCGCACGCGACGGAGCACGGTGTAGAGCTCGTCCACGACCGGCAGAGGCATGATGTTGCCGAACGCGGTGTAGAGGCGAAAGGTGAAATCGATCCACGCGGGCTTGTTGGTGGCGATCGCGAGCTTGACCGCATATTGCGCTGCGGCGCGCGCGACTTCGGGCGCGACAGGGCGACCCGCGCTGGCGTCGCTCAGCGCGGCCACGAGGTGATTGCCGATTAAGTGCTCGGCTTCTTCGCCACGGCCGAGCGCGAGCGCTTTGTCGACAACGCCGCCGAGCAGCTGCAGCGCGTCCGCGCGTCGTGTCGCGACCGAGACTTCTTCGCTCGTGTACGAATCGAGTGGAATTCGGTTTACCTCGCGGATTGCGCGAATGTCGGACATCGTCGCGCCGGTGCGAGCCGCTTGATCCTCGAGTGCGACGAGTACGAACGTGCTGTCTCCGACGGCCAAGCTGTCGGCGGTCTCGAGCACGACGGGCACGGTGATGCGATGGCCGTTCACGAATACGCCATTGCGGCTTCCGAGATCGGTCACGACCCAGCCATGTGAAGTATCCGCGAGTTCCGCATGCCGACGCGAGACGAGCGGCCCAGCAAGAACGATGTCCGCGCCCGAACCGCGCCCAAGCACCAACGGCGACTTCGTCAACTTGTGTTCGAGTTGGCCGTCGCGCAGCGCGTAGCCGGCGACCGCTCGCGCGCGAAGACCGCTGTCGGCTGCCGTATCCTCGCTGCCTTCAAGTGCTGGATGCTGAACCACTTAGTGAAGATAGATTATTTGCGCACTCATGTCTACAGTTGCCTACATGGCGAAATCCGCCGAAGTTTGGGTGCGAATCCATTCAATCGCCAACTGCCAATGGCTTCCGCCAAGTTCGGGTAGGCGCTCAAGTTGTGCGCGCATAGCTGCCGAGCACGCGAACCATCGAGCAGCGCGATTCGAGTTCGCGCAGCGCTCGGGCGACTTCGGGGTCTTCGCGGTGACCTTCGAGATCGGTTAGGAAAACGTATTCCCAGCGTCGGCCAGAAGCGGGGCGCGATTCGATTCGCGTCAAGTTGAGGCCGGCAGCGTCGAACACTTCGAGCGCTTTCAGGAGCGCGCCACGGGTGTGCGCGGTCGAGAAGACCAAACTCGTTTTGTCTTTGCCGCTGCGCGCGGCGTCACTCTGCGCAATCACCACGAAGCGCGTCGCGTTTTCGGCGTTGTCCTGAATGTTCTGGCTGATGATGCGAAGCCCGTTGAGCTCGGCGGCGAGTGGGCTCGAGATCGCGGCGAGCTGCGGATCGAGCGTCGCGTCACGTGCGGCCGAAGTCGTCGAGAGGCTCGCGATCTGTTCGGCGTTGGGCAAATGCGTGGCGAGCCAATGCCGGCATTGCGCGAGTCCTTGTGGGTGCGACGAGACGCGTTCGATTTCCGACAAGTCCCGCGCTTGGCCCATGAGACACTGCGCGATTTCGAGCACGACTTCGCCGTGAATGCGTAAATCCCGGTCGATTAGCTCGTCGACGGTCTGATTCACGCCACCTTCGGTCGAGTTCTCGATCGGCACCACGCCGAACGCTGCGCTGCCGTTCGTGACTGCTTCGAACACGCGTGAAATCGTCGAGCTCTCGCGGAACGTGGCGCTCGCGCCGAACACTTTGCGCGCCGCCATGTGCGTCCACGAGCCGAACAGGCCGAAGAACACCACCGTGGGATTGCCCGAGCCCGCGGGAACCCGCGCCGCGTCGCTCGCTCGGACCATTGGCTAGCGCCCTCGCTCGATCACCGCGCGCACGACCGACGCGGCATGAACGCGCGCGTAGTCCTTCCAACCTAGAAGCTCGGCAGTGCCATCGACGATGGCGGCCCAGTGATCCGCCTCGTCGTGCAATTTACGCACGATGTACAGCGCGCGTTCGAATGGCATGCGTTCGCGAATGCCGCCCGGTAAGCTACTGTGCAGGACACCGGCGCAAGCCTGGTACGCAGCTTGAAGCTGATTCGATTGACGTGGCGTGTCGCGGATCGCGCTGTGCGCTCGCCCGACGAGGTGCGCGACGCGCAGAATATGGGCTTCACTCGCGCCGCCGATCGACCACGCGGCCCACGCGCGCGCGATGGCTGCCTGCTCGACCGCGTCCACGCTGCCGGCTTGAATGCGCGCCTCGAGCCAATCGGCGAGCGCGCGTGCAGCGCGCATCCATTCCGGCGCGATCGGTGGCAACGATTCGCGCGCGCGCTTTGCCACCTTTTCGACGCTGGCGGGGCTGTCCACGAACTCGTCGCGCTTGTCGAGCGCCGCGAGCTCTTTCTCGTCGGGCGAAGAAGAGGTGAGCGTCTGCTTCGGATCACCCGGAAATGGCCGCTGCTTGCCCTCGTCGAAGAGCGGCCAGGTACCTGCCAAATCCGGGTTCTTTTTTGGTCCGGTCATGGCCTTCAGCGGACGATGGCGAGCAAACTCTGTAGCCGCAGCGCGAGGCTCATGTCGCCTTCGACGCGCAGTTGATTGCTGAAGAACAACTGCTCGCCACTGATTTTACCCTCGAACAGCGCGACGCCATTTTCGGCGGACATGCTGAGCGTGCAGTCCGCGTCGCCGTCTCCGACCGTGACGCCGACTTGGTCTTTCAGGTTCATGATCCAAGTGCCGCCGCCGTCGCCGTCGAGCACGAATTTGTAGATTGCCCCAATCGCCGAGGCTGCTTCCTGATTGGCGGCGAGGCGTTCGCCGACCAGGTTCATGATCTCTTTGGCAGTACTCATGGTGTCGTTGTAGCAGGAGCTGTGGCGGCCGGTGCGGTCGCGGGTTTGGGAGTTTCGATCAAGGATCGCGAAGAGGAGGAATTCGTCAGCAAAGGTGCGGCCGCGACGGGCATGGCGGCTGCCGTTGCAACCGATGGTGCCGTGCTCGGAGTTGCGTAAACCGGCGGCGCACTGTCCGCCGGTCGCTCGGTAACACAACTCGGAATTGACCCGCCTAGCACGAGCGCGGCGAGCAGTGCCTGGTACTCGAGCTTCATGAGATACCACCTCGGGATAGACCCACCACGCTAGCACTCTTCAGGCGCTCTTGGGGAGTCCCGCGTTCCCGCGACTCTTCATCGGTGAACATCGAGCGTGGCGCACAAGAAAGCATGGATGTCCGCCCATTCGCTGACCGATTTCGAGACTGGCGTACCGGCGCCATGCCCAGCGTGGAGCTCCGTGCGGAGCAGGATGGGCCATGACGAGGCGGTAGCCCAGCCGAGCGCGGCTGCGAATTTGCGCGCGTGGAGCGGAGCGACGCGCGTATCGCTCTCGGCGGTTGTCACGAGTACGGCCGGGTACGGCGTGCCGTTGCGAATTCGATGATATGGCGAATAGGCGCGCAAGAATTCGAATTGCTCGCGATCGCTCGAAGAGCCGTATTCTGGGATCCAGAGCTTGGCGATCAGAAAGCGTTCGTAGCGCAACATGTCCGTGAGTGGGACTCCGCAGATCGCCGCGCGAAACAACTCCGGATATTGGGTGATCGCGGCGGCGACCAAGAGTCCGCCGTTCGAGCGACCGTGGATGGCGAGTCGCTCGGTGCGCGTGACCCGCGCGCGGATCAAGTCTTCGGCCACCGCGCGAAAGTCGTCGAACGTGTTTTGCTTCGCGGCGAGCTGTCCGGCTTCATGCCACGCTTCGCCGAATTCGCCACCACCGCGCAGGTTGGCTTGCACGTAAATGCCGCCCTGCTCGATGAAACAGAGATTGGCGCGCGAGAAGCGCGGCAACAGACTGACGTTGAACCCGCCGTAGCCGTAGAGCAGCGTGGGATTGTCAGCGGAGTCGAGCTTTGCGTCGCGGCGATGCACGAGCTGATAAGGAATCAGCGTGCCATCCTTCGAGTGCGCGCCGCGCGCGGTGACGGCATAAGCCGAGGCGTCGAAGTCGCGGCTCGCGCTTTGCCAGAGTCGGATCTCGCTCGAAGAGAGAGCGAGCGAATACACCGCCGGCGGAGACGCAAAGGATTCAAACCCCCAAAAAATCTCGGCTCCGTCGGCGAGCGCCGAAAATCCGTCGCACGTACCGACGGTCGGCAACGCGATCGCGTCGAGGCTCGCGCCGTCGACTGAAAATCGTTCCAAACGCGACGCGGCAGCGTGCATGAACCCAGCGAAGATTTGGCGCTGACAGACGGTGACGTGGGCGAGCACGTCGCTCTCGTGTTCTGGCAAGATGAGCCGCCAGTTTTCGCGCGCTGCGGCTTTCGGATCGGCGCCGTAGAGCGCGAAGCGCGAGGCGCCTTCATTGGTCAGGATGTAAAGCGCGTCCGCGTGCGCCGTCACTTCGTACGAATGGGGGGATTCGGGCGTGATGCGGCGAAATGTGAGCGGGCTTTGCGCGGCGTCCGCCAGGTACGCTTCGCTCACGCCCCAGCTCTTGTGCACGTGCACGACGAGCCAGCGTCCGTCCTCCGAAATGCTGACATTCGGGTGATCGGTCAGCGCTGAATCGCTGCCGAACACGAGCGCGTCGAGCGCGGGGTCCCGTCCGATGACGTGCATGAAGACGCGACGCCGGTAGCGCTCTTCGCCGGCCGGTGCATCGCTCGGGTAGCGCGTGTAAAAAAAGCGATCGCCTAGCTTGGACCAAGCTACCGAAGCGTGGCGCGTGCGCGGGATCACGTCCGGCAGATCCGCGCCCGTGTCGACGTTGCGGATTCCGAGCACGCTGTCTTCGCTGCCATCGACGCTCGCGCCGTAGGCGAGCAGTCGTCCGTCGGGGGAGGGATAATACCAATC
>DATATR010000398.1:0-7345 GCA_036268695.1 Polyangiaceae bacterium
AGCAGCAGCGCGTGGCCGTCGCGCGCGCACTCGCGCTCGACCCGAAGCTCGTGCTCGCGGACGAACCCACCGGCAACCTCGATAGCGCCACGAGCGACGCGATTCACGACTTATTTTTCCAGATCAACCGCGAGCACGGCACCACGATCATCGTCGTGACGCACAATCCTGCGTTCGCCGAGAGCATGCCACGCGTCGTGCGCATGCGCGACGGCCGCGTCGAGCTGGACGACGTGGGGCGCGCTCAGCGCGCTCCGTCGAAACCCGCGCTCGAAGCCGAAGCCTGACTAGGAAGCCGCGAGCACTTCGCTCAGGATTTCGGCGGCCACGGCGGCTTCGTCTCGGCTGATGTCGAGGTGAGTCACGGCGCGCAAAATGCGCGGGCCCATCGCGTGAATCAAGACGCCGCGTTCGGCGGCGCGCTCGGCGATTTCGCTCGCGACCGCGGCTTCGGTTTTGAGCAGCACGATGTTGGTTTCGACCGGCGCGACTTCGATGTTCGGGCTTTCGCTGAGTCGTTCGGCGAAAGCACGCGCGGCCTCGTGATCCTGCGCGAGCCGTGCTCGGTTGTGTTCGAGCGCGTAGAGCGCCGCCGCCGCGACGATACCGGATTGGCGCATGGCGCCGCCGAGCATCTTGCGAAAGCGACGCGCCTTCTGCACGCGCTCGCTCGAGCCGACGAACGCGGAGCCGACTGGCGCGCCGAGGCCTTTCGAGAAACAGACGCTGAGCGTGTCGAACGGGCGCGCGATGATTTTGGGCTCGAGCCCGCTCGCGATCGCGGCGTTCCAGATCCGTGCGCCGTCCAGGTGCAAGGCTAGGCCGCGAGCGCGAGCGCGTTCGGCGATGCGCTCGCATTCGTCTTGCGGGAACACGCGCCCACCGCCGAGATTGTGTGTATTTTCTAGAACCACGAGCGAAGACTGCGGCAAATGCTCGGCGCGCGGGCGAATCGCGGACTGCATTTCTTCGCTCGAGAATAGGCCGCCGCGCCCAACGACGGCGAACTGTACGCCGGACCACGCCGCTGCCGCGCCGCCCTCGAAGTGCATGCAGTGCGTGCCTTCACCGACGATCACTTCGTCGCCCGGGCGCGTGTGAACGAGCAGCGCGATCTGATTTGCCATCGTGCCCGAAGGGACGAAGACCGCGCTTTCCTTGCCGAGAATTTCCGCGACACGCGCTTCGAGTTTTCGCACCGTCGGATCTTCGCCGTACACATCGTCGCCCACGTCGGCATCCGCCATGGCGGCGCGCATCGCGGGCGACGGCTTCGTCAGCGTGTCCGAACGTAGGTCGTAAAGCTTCATGCGGCTATGTTAGCGCGGTCGAAATTGCAGTTGGCGCTATCGGCGAATTTAGCGGTTTTTCAGCCTAAAAGAGGCGCCAGCGACTCGTCGCGTTATGCGACTCGAACTGTCATTTCCTACATGCGCCCACGAAGATTCGATATCAACTCGCGATTGGTGAAACGAAATCCGAGACGGGCGCTACTTATAAAAACAGGGAACGCGTCGTTGCGGCGCAGGAGCTCGGAGCTCTGCACGCGATGGCGTTCGAGGAAGCTACGAATTCGTGCGACGTAAAATGCGCTGAGGGGTGGCGAGTATCGCCAGGCGCATATGCCGTGGGCAGAAGCGCGGGATTCGCGCGCGCCTCCGCTTCGTAACCTTTGTGAGTGATTAGAAACGTATCTCTTACCAAAAGCGGAATCCGCACACTAATGCGCTCAAAAGACGCCAATTCGAAACAGTGCGGTGCGTAAGTTCGTTGCGTGATCGTGATCAGATCTGTTACATTCAAAAATTGGGTTCGTCGTCAAATGAGGAAGGGAAGAGGCAACATGGGTAGATTCCGCGTCGCATACCGGTCAGTCTTCACGCAACTCGGCTTGGCTACCCTCGTGCTCGCCGCTGCGGCGAACGTCGCGACGGCCACGCCGAGCGACGACGCATCAAAGCACGCGGAGCCGATTGGCCTGAGCCTGTTTTTCGACGACGGAGTCGCCAAACCGATCGACCTCGTCGGCGACGACCCACGCTTCCTGCAAGAGATCGACATCACCGCCACCGTGACGACGACGACGGATCAAGGCATCGATCCGTTGATCCATTCGAGCCAAATGTCGCACCTGGATTGGCGCGGCGTGCACTTCGTTGAAGAAGATTTTCGTCCGCCGGGTGACGGCACTTACACTCGACAGCGCTTTTATCGCGGCGCGCGCTGGATGGAGCAAGACAGCACCTTCCTCGCCATTCCGAAAGACGCGAAGGGGCATCTCGCCGGCGACCCACTGGTGTTTTTGGCTGGCACGGACGACAAATGGCGCGGCTCCGACGACGGCTTCGTGCGTCGTTACGACGTGCGTCAGATCACGCTCGGCTGCACCGCTCCTGGCGACTGCTCGCACGCGACGCAATTCATCGTGGAGGGCTTGGTGCAGTCGCGCCAGGATCTGCACGTGGCGCAGCGCTCGGGTAAGATCTCGCCCAAGGCCACGCAGATGTCGCTGATCTGGTCGACGGATCCGTTCACCAATCGAACGGTGCAGTTCACGCACTCGAAGCCGTCCGATCATCCGTTTGGCTACGGCTTTCAGCCCGAGCTAGAGCTCGTGAACGCGCCCGCCAACGGCCACTTCTTTCTGCCTGGCGACACGGTGTCCTTCCGACTCCTGTTCAAGGACGGTCAAGGCAATCTACTGACAACGCCCGGATCGCTGCCGACGTACGCAGATTTCGTGAACGGCACGGCCGCAGGTGGCCTCCACTACCTCGATCTCGGACTCAGCGCGACGCTCTATTACGCGCTCAAGCATCGTGAAGGCAACATGCTCTTCGCGATCAGCGGCCCCACCGACAAGCTCACGAATCCGTTCGACACCATCGACATCTCCGAGTTCTTCGGGCCGCAAGTGACGGTCGCGAGTCGCGCCGAGCAGGGCTGGACGGGCGTCGCCGAAATCATCCCGCCGCTGCCGGAAATCATCGGCGGTTTTCAGGATCCGTCACTCTGGACGATTCCAAACTCGGACGTTCAGAGCTTGACCATCCCGACGGACGCGGAGGCTGGCACGTACATCGCTGCGGTCAAAGCTCGCCGTGATTGGGGTGGTGAGGCGCTGAACCGTGGCGCGACGTTCTCATTCCAAGTCGGCTCGAACTCGCAAACGACGTACATGCCGACGACTGGACATTGCGACAATTGTCACAAGGATCGCTCGTCGCTCAGCATCGTGAACCACGGCATCGGGGATCGCACGGCCTGTTTCGGTTGCCACGCCTCGCTCTCCTTCGAACCGGACAACGCGCTCGACGTGCGCGTGCACTTCGTGCACAGCCGCTCGAATCGTTTTCCGGGCAACGTCAACGATTGTTCCACCTGCCACCTCACCCCGCCGAACGGGCCGCCCCGCGGTTTCCCGGGAGTCGGATTCTGACCAGAAATTCGCACCTAAAGTAAGGAGATTGGGATGAAGGCCTCCAAGCTCGCCGGCACTGTCGCCGTCGAGAGTCACACGGAGCGCGCGACCAGGCAACTCACCGCGCTGTGTCGCGCGACCGGATTGGAGGGGCGGGAAGGCGACGTTATCGGCTTGTTCAAGACGATGTCGTCACCGTGGGCGGATCGCGCGATTGGGCTCGAGCCGGAGTGGTCATCGGACGTGTGCGACGACCATACGCCTTACGAATTTTCGTTCGTGCTCGGCGAAGAACCCGAGCTGCGCATGCTGGTCGAGGCGCTGGGGGACGAGCCTTCGCACGAGTCGAACTGGGCAGCCGGGCGCGCGCTGTCCCAGCGCTTGGCGCAGCAGTTCGACATCACGCTCGAACGCCTGCACGCGATTGAAGAGATTTTTGCACCTGGTCCGGGCTCGAAGCTTGCCATTTGGCACGCGGCATCTTTCTTCAAGCGGCGCGGGCCCGAGTTCAAAATCTACTTTGATGCGCAAGCCCAAGGGCTCGGTCGCGCCGGCGCGCTACTCGAGAAAGCACTCGCGCGGCTCGGTTTCGGGGACGCATGGACACGCGTCGCGGCGGCTGCTCGGCGCGGCAGTGATCTCGACGAATACAAGTATTTGTCGCTGGATTTGGCGAAGACCGCCGACAGCCGCGTGAAGCTCTACGTACGCCACAAAGCCGCGACGCTGAGCGACATGGAAGCGATCTTGGGTGAGGCGGGTGCCATGCCCGCGGGCGAGGCCTCGGCGTTTTGCCGCGCGATCGCCGGCACGAAGGGGCCGTTTTCCGCACGCCCATTGTTCACTTGCACCACGCTCACCAGCGGCAACACCTCGGGTCGAGTTCGCCGCACGCTGTACGTGCCGATTTCCGCCTACGTGAATAACGACGCGGAGGCGCTCGAACGCGTCGGCAAATGCTTGCGCGATCGCGGCCTAGACGCGGCCGGTTACGCGGCCTGCATCTCCGCTTTTGCCAGCGGCCGTCCGTTGTCGGAACGCCTAGGGCTACACAGCTACGTCTCCCTCCGTTACGATAGCGCGCGGCCGCGCGTGACCGTGTACGTGTCGCCGGAGAGTTACCACATGAGGGAAGCAGTTCAGATGGAGTCCGGAGAAGTTCCGCTGGCCAAGGAAAGCAAGTTGGCGCCGGCCACCGAAATCGTACGGCGCTACGAAGAGGAGATCGTGCTCGCCGATCACCCGCTGTTTCAGCGGCTCGCGCGCGAGCCGGTCAACATGGGTTTTTTGTGGGCGATCATGGCAAACTTCTGGCAAGCCATCGTGCACGATTTCCCGAGCCTGCTGGCGCAGGCAATCGCCAAAATCGAAAACGACGAAGTGCGTTCGATCATCGTCAAGCAACTGAACGACGAGCTCGGCGAAGGTGATTTTTCCCGCGCGCACAAAGCGATGTTCAAGCGCCTCGTAGCCGCGCTCGAACCCTATCGCATGAAAGGTGACGACGCGGCGATCCTCGCGCCCGGTCGTCGCTTCGGGCAACGGCTGCGCGCCCACGTCTTGAGCTCTGATCCGTGGGAATCGGTCGGCGCGCTGATGATGGTCGAGATCTACGGCAGCCAAGTCGACATTTGCGTCGGTAAAGAGTTCCGCAGGCAGAAAGAGCTCAATCCGTCGTCGATGACCTGGCTCGATCTGCACGAAACACTGGAAGTGGATCACGCAGGTGATTCGCTCAGGCTCGCGAAGCTCGTGCCGGACGGCGCAGCACTCGAATCGACTTGGCGCGGCGCGACCAGCGTGGTCGCCGCGTCGCAAGAGTATTTGAGCGGCCTCTACAGCGTTTGCTTCTCATGACGAGCCTGGATTTCTCGCGCTATCGTGAGCGATTTCCAATCTTCAAAGAGCGCATCTACTTCGCCAACCAGTGCATGGGGCCGTTCCCCGCGGACGGCTACCGTGACTTGGAGGAGTATGTCGGCACCCGCCGCCTGCACAGTCGCGCGCTCGGCGCCTGGCTCGAACGGATCGAAGAAGTCACCGGTCTGATCGAGCAGCTCTTGCATGCTCCGAGCGGCTCGGTGGCGCTACGGGATAGCGCGACGGCATGTCAAGCTGCCATCGCATCTGCCATCGTTCCAAGTGCGAAGCGCAATCGCATCGTCGTGAGCGCGCTCGATTTCCATTCTTCGTTACACCTGTGGCGGGCGCAGGAGCGGCGCGGATTCGAGGTCGTGGTCGTTCCCGGAGCGCCGGACGGGTTCTCGGTCGTGCCGGAAGAAATCGTGCGCCAGATCGACGAGCGCGTCGCGGCGGTCGCGATTTCCACCGTTTCGCGGAATAGTGGCTTGATCGACGTGACCGCGATTCTCGGGGCGGCTCGTCGCGCAGGGGCGCTCACCGTGCTGGACGCCTATCAGGCCGTCGGCTGTTACCCGATGGATGTCTCTACGCTCGGTGCAGACGTCGTCGTCGGCGGCTGCTTGAAATGGCTATCGGGCGAAACTGGGCTCGCGTTCATGTATGTCCGCCCATCGTTGTCCGAGCAGACTTTGCCGGCCTATCCCGGCTGGTTCGGTCACTCAGAGTTACACGCGTTCGTGCATACCCACGAGTTCATCGATCAATTCGCGCCGATGCCAGGGGCGCGCCGCTTTCAACAAGGCACGCCCGGCATGGCACCGATTTACGGCGCACGCGCGGGGCTGCGCTTCGTGCTCGAAGTTGGCGTGGAAGCCATGCGCGAGAAGAACGCCGCGCTGACCGAGTACTTGTTTGAGCGCTGCCTCGAGCGTGGCTTCGAGGTGCGGACGCCGCGCGCCGGCTCTGCGCGTGTGGGTGGTATTTGCCTCGCGCCGCCGGATCCCGAAGCCACGGTGGCCGCGCTTGCCCGTGAAGGCATCGACGTCGATCAGCGTCGGCTCACACTCGTGCGCCTAGCGCCGCACCCGTGCGCGACGTTCGAAGAGTGCGATCGAGTCGTGGCCGTGCTGGAAAAGGCCATAAAGCATTGAAGGCTCCGTCGTTCGACGGCGACCTCAAAATCGACGAGCTGAGCCGGAAGGAGGCTGGCCGGGATTTCGGCGGCCTCGTCGCGCGTACGCCTCGGGCGGTGCTGTACGCGAAATCGATCGATGACGTGCGCCGCGGCATCGAGTTCGCGAAGCGTGAAAAAATGCAGGTTGCCGCGCGTGGTCAAGGCCACACCACGCGCGGTCAAGCGCAAGTCGAAGGCGGTTTGGTCATCGACACTCGTTTTCTCGATCGTGTCGAAGTCGAAAACGGCTTTGCGAAAGTCGGCGCGGGCTGCCTTTGGCGTGAGCTTTTGCGGCGAGCGCTGCTAACCGGGCAGACACCACCGACTCTCACCGACTACTTGGGTTTGAGCGTCGGTGGCACGCTGTCCGTCGGTGGCGTCGGCGGGCAATCGTTTCGTCACGGCATGCAGACGGACAATGTCGAAGCGCTGACCGTCGTCACTGGCAGCGGCGACGTTCTCGAATGTTCGCGCGCTGAACACGAAGTTCTGTTTCGCGGGGTTCGCGCCGGGCTGGGTCAATTCGGGATCATCGTGGACGCGCGCCTGAAGCTCGTGCCGGCGCCCGAGCGCGTCAGGATCTATCAATTGCCGTATTCCGACACAGAGTCTTTTCTGGCCGATCAGGAATCGAAGCTGGTCGATGGTCGTTTCGACTACGTGCTCGGCTCGTCGCTGCCTCGGGCGAATGGCTGGAGTTTGTCGGTCGAAGTCGCGAAATATCTCGGCGAACGCGACGCCAACGGAGAAGACCTTCTGCTTTCGGGGCTCGCTTGCGTTCGAAGCGCTGTCGAGCGCCGCGATGCCGATTTTTTCGGCTACGCGACCCGGCTCGACGCGATCGTCGAACAAATGAAAGGCTCCGGCGAGCGCTTGGCCTTCCATCC
>DATATR010000399.1:0-16075 GCA_036268695.1 Polyangiaceae bacterium
GGCAAGCCTTCGACGGCACGGACAAGATCACGGTGAACAACGCGCCGGGCCTCGCGCCTGACCACGCTTCGCAGGCGCAATGCAATCAGTGCCATTGGAGTCTCGATCCAATGAAGCGCTTTTTCCGCTCGAATTTCACGCTCAACTACAGCACGCAGATGGATGCGACGCAGACGGCGATCCCGGGCACGTTCTTGTTCGACGACGCAGTCGACTACGGCTCGACGATGTACGATCTCGGCAAGCAGATCGCGATTCACGCGAAATTCCCGATCGCTTGGACCCAGAAATTGTGTGCCTGGGCCAACAGCGGGCCGTGCCTGGCAGACGATCCGGAGCTGATCCGCGTCGCGGGCGTGTTCCAGAGCAGCAACTACAATTGGAACTCGCTGGTACACGAGCTCTTCACCTCGCCGCTCGTGACATACACCGCGGGCACGAAGACCACGCAGACGAACGGCGCGCCGGTCGCGATCGCGCGGCGCGCGCAGTTATGCGCCACGCTCAGCAATCGGCTCGGGCTCAACGATGTGTGCGGGTTGCAGACGCTGCAAGCCGGTTCGTGCGCCACCGATTGCCCGCCGAAAGGCGCGACCGTGCCTTCGATTTCGACGAATTTGCCGAGTGATGGCTATAGTCGTGGCGCGGTTTCGGCGCTCTACGTGAACGATCCGGATCCGTTTTACCGGAGCTCGGTCGAGCAGATGTGCGCGTTGATCGCGGACCAAGTCGTGGATGTGAGCAGCGGCACGTCCGTGTTTTCGAGCTCGGATTCCGGCAAGGCAATCGCGGACATCGTGCACAACTTGATGGGGCTCGACTCGAGCCGTGACGCGCAGCCGATCAGCATTTTGACCGATCACTTCAACTCGGCGACGAGCGCCGGCAAGACCGCGACGGTCGCGCTCAAATCGACGTTCGTGCTCGGCTGCATCTCGCCGTGGGTCGTGAGCGTGGGCCAATAGGAACAACGAAGATGAACCTCAAACGACGCGAAGCTTTGCTCAGCATGCTGTTCGGTGCGGGGCTCGTCGGTCTGCGCTCGCTCGCGACCGGCGTGCCCGCCGCGATTTTGATGAACCCGCGCAAGGCGCTGGCGGCCACGGACGCGGGCGCCGCGCCGATGCTGCAAAATCCGCAGTTTCTGATCTTCAGCACCTCGGGTGGCGGCGACCCGGTCAATTGTAACGTGCCCGGCACTTACGACGATCCGAACATCGGGCACCCGACTGATCCGTCGATGGCGGCGACGCCGATGGCGTTCGGTAGCGACATGATCAACGGCGCGAAAGTGTGGACCACGCTCGGCGCCTCCACGCTGGCGCGCACGTGCTTTTTCCACCACGGCACGTACACCGTGATTCACCCGGACGAGGGCAAGGTACTGCGCATGATGGGCGCGGTCGCCAACGGCGAGATGCTGCCGTCCATGCTCTCGCGCGAGCTCCAGCCGGCGCTCGGGACCGTGCGCGCGCAGCCGATTTCGCTGAGCGGCAGCTTTACCGAAGCCGTGTACTACCAGGGCGCGCCGCAAGCCTTGCTCACGCCGACCACGCTTTCGAGCGTGCTCGCCTCGCCGAAGAACGGGCTCGGCTCGATGGATTTGGTGAAGCTCCGCGACCAAGGGCTCGATTCGCTGAACCAATTGATCAAAGACTCCGGCAACACGGCGCAGAAAAGCTTCATCGACCAATATGCGACTTCGACCACGCAGCTTCGCACGCTCCAGGACGGTCTGCTCACGAGCCTCAGCTCGATCAAAAACGACAATCAAGACTCGCAGATCCAAGCCGCGTTGATCCTATTTCAGATGAAGGTGACGCCGTGCGTGGTCGTGCACATCGATTTCGGCGGGGACAACCACAGCGACAGTAATCTTGCGGGCGAAATCGCGGGTCATGCTTCCGGCATTGGCACGATCTCGAACATGATGAACGCGCTCAGCAGCGCGAAGATGCAAGATCAAGTCACCTTCGCGATGATGAACGTATTCGGTCGCACGATGCAGGCGAAAGACGTCGCGAACGGCCGCCAGCACAACGACGGCCATCACGTCACGGTGATGATCGGATCGAAGCTCAAGGCGAGCGTGATCGGCGGCGTGGCGCAACCTGCCGCGGGCAAGGAATATCAAGCCATGTCGATCGACTCGAAGAGCGGCAAAGGCTCGACCTCGGGCGACATCGCCTACAACGCGACCTTCGGCGCGATGGGCCAAACGCTCGCCGCCGCCGTCGGTTTGACGGGCGATACGATCCCGAACAACGTGCTCAGCGGCGCGGTCATGAACACCGCGCTCGCCGGCACCTGAGTCACTCTGCGGCGCTCGGCGGAGCCCAAGATACCGTGAGCGCCGCGCCCGCGGGCACGCTCACGTTCATCGCGTTCGCGTCTTGCCCGATTTGGACGCTGAGCGCCTTTTGGCTGGTGTTGTGCGCAACCAACGTCAATTGGCCGCTCTTGTTTTGGAACGCGACTTGGTGAAGCGCGCCGTTCGATGATTGCGACGCGATGCGCAGCGCGCCCGGGCGCACGAATTTGCTGAAGTGTCCGAGCGCGTAATAGTCGACGTTGTACGTCACTTGGCCTGATTGACTATTCACCGTGACGATGCCGCGGCAACCGTCGCAGCCGTTATTGCGCGGTCCTTCATTTTCGTCGAGCGCCATGTTCCAGAGCACGACCGCCTGCGCGTAGTTTTGGATCGAGCTCAGCGCGAGCTCGATCGTGTTCGACCAGGGATCGTCCTGCCAATCCCCGCCCGAGCATTCGGTCATATAGATGCTCTTCATCGGGAATTTGTCGTGGAACGTCGTCATCGCGGAGGCTTCGCCGCCGTAACAATGAAACGCCGCGCCTTCGACGAAGCTGCCCGCGGTCGCGTCGCCGATCACCGTCTCGGGATATTCTTCGTGATCCCAGTTGTGATCGTAGGCCCAAATCATGGTCGACAGATTCGCGCTCTTGAACGCCGGACCCATGTTCTGTGCGATCAGCGAAAGCTCACTCGGCGCATCCAAGCCCATGCCCGGGTAAGTGGCGCTGCCATTTTGCGGCTCATTCTGTGGCGTCACCGCGTTCACTCGAATGCCTGCTTTCGCATACGCTTGCACGTACGCTACGAAATATTGCGCCAGTGGTCCGTACGCGGTCAGTGCGAGGCCGGGATCGCCGCCAGTGCTGCCGCTGCCGTTCATCGAGTGATTGTTCTTCATCCACGCGGGTGGACTCCACGGCGTGCCCAAGATGAAGATTTCCGGATTGATCGCCAGCGACTGTTTTAGCACTGGGATCGTCGCTTTGAGGTCTTGCGTCAGATTGAAGTTCGACAGCATCGGATCGGCGTCGCCATCGTCGTACGAAAAATTGCCGACGCTCGAGAAATCCGAGGCGCCCATGGGCTGGCGCAAGAAATTCAGGCCCACGCCGTTCACGGGATCGAAGAGTTTGACCAGCGCCGCGTTGAGCGCATCCGCGGACAAATATTTCGTCAGCACGTAAGACGAAGAATCGGTGATTGAAGCGCCGAAGCCCGTCATCGCTTGAAACGTCATGCTCGTGTCGAGCGTGACGACTGCGTCGGCTCCGCTCGCGCTGCCGGTGTTCAAGGGCACACTCGCGAGCGCTTGCGACAGATCCGGCGTCGTGATGAACGCGCCCGTTGGAATCGGTGGTTCGACGTAAGTTGCGCCGCCGCTGCCGCCACCGCCGAGCCCCGCGCTTCCGCCGAGTCCGCCACTGCCACCCGCGTTCGCCATGCCTGCGCTTCCCGCTGCGGCGCTCGTGCCCGCGCTTCCGCTCACGCCATTCGTTCCCGCTTGCGCGATCGCGCCGCCGGCCCCCGCGCTCGACGCGCCCGAGCTCTGTTGCGACAGCGGCGAGCAAGCAAAGATCGAAAGCGCGGCCAGCGGCGTGCTGACTTTCTGCAAGCATCGAATGGGAATGGACATCTGAAAGCACGAATAAGCAAAGGCGATGCCACGCAAAATCCGCAGATTTTCGCTCGATTCGGGCAGAATTCGCTGCGACCGCGCAAGTTTCGTCACTCGCGCGTGGTCCGAGCTTGTCGAAGGCGCTGGTGTATGTGCATCGTCGCCCGCCATGCTCGAGTCGCAAACCATCGCCAGTGCTCGCATCGAAGGTGGCAGTGAATTCGTGCTCGCGCGTCACGACGAAGATTGGATCGTCCGCGTCGATGGCCGCACCTTGATGTCGAGCCGCATGCACAACTCCGAGGAAGCGCTCGCCGAGTGCGCGCTCGAGTCGTGTCCGGAACCGGAGTCCGTGCTGGTCGGGGGTTTGGGTTTGGGGTTTACCTTGCGCGCGGTGCTCGACTCGGTGCCGGCGCAAACGAAGGTGGTCGTCGCCGAGCTGGTGCCGGAGTTGGTCGGTTGGAATCGCACCCACCTCGCCGCGTTGAACGACGCCCCGCTCGACGACGCGCGCGTCGAAGTCGTGGTCGGTGACGTATTCGACACGATCAAGCGCCGCGCGCGCGCCTTCGACGTGATCTTGCTCGACGTCGACAACGGCCCGATCGCGCTATCGAGCGCCAAGAATCAACGGCTTTATAGCGATCATGGCGTGCGCGCGTGCCACACCGCGCTCAGCCCGAACGGCGTGCTCGCGGTCTGGTCGTCTGGTCCCAACGCGCGCTTCGAGCGGCGACTCGCTCAAGCCGGCTTCGACGTGCGCGTGCTGCGCGTCTCGGCGCGCAGCGGTTCGCGCGCGCAACACGTCATCTTTTTGGCTGAACGCCGCGCCGCGCCGAACGCGCGACGTTGAACGCGCGACGTTGAACGCGCGCTAGAAGCCGGGTGCGGCCGTGGGCGCCGGACGAACCGGGGCGGCGCTATCTTCGAGCCCGCTCAGAACCGCCGGTTTGCTCGCAACCGTGTTCGACGCCGCGGGTTTGTTTTCGTTCGAGCTCGAGCTCGAGTCGCTGGTTTCCTTGAACGCGGCGGTCGGAGTCTTCGGCTCTTTGCGTTCGGGCGCGTCCGCGTAGGGATTCGCGTCCGCGTTCGGTGAAAGCTCGCCCGCGCCGTCCACTGCGACGCTTGGCGCAGCTTTGGGCTTCGCAATCGCGACGACGCGCGGCGGAGCCGGCTTCGGCGCCACGTGCACGCTCGCGAGCGCGGTCGGAGTTGCGGTCGCGCTCGGCGCGCTCGCGGCGTGCGCGAGCGCCGTGTTGCTCGGCGCCGCGGCGCTGTTCGGCTCCATCGTCGGGGTTGCAGTCGCGGTCGGCGCGGCGAAAAGCTCGGGCTTGGCTGGTGTGAGCGCGGCTGGAGCTTGCGCGGCAGCTGCGGCTTCGGGCGCCGCGTGCGTCGGCGAATGCGCGAACCAGAGTGTGAGCGCGGAGGCGAGCAGCGCGGACCCAATCGAAGCCGCCCAAGTGATGCGCTTGGACGATGCTTGCGCCGCTCGCAAATCGCTGGCCAAAACGACGCTGAGATCGCCCCACATGCCGGCCCCGCGCTGCGGCAGCTCGAGCTGCGGATCCGTCGTCGTGGGAGCGAGCGAACCGCCGAGCGGCAACATTTTGCCGAACTGGTGCGGTTCGCCGCGCGAGATCTGCAGCGGATCCGATTGCGGTTCGAGTGACAGGCGCGGCTTCGGATCCGATTGCGGCTCGAGCGAGAGGCGCGGCTTCGGCTCGATCTTCGGCAAAAGTTCGGGTTTGGGCTGCGGCCGAGCTTCGGGCTTGGGCTCTGGGCGCGCCACCATGATTGGCTTGATCGGCGCGACGGGCACGGACGGCGCAGGGCTCGCCGCGTGTTGATGCACGATTTTCTGCGGGCCTTCCCACTCGGCGCGCACCGAGTCCGCGAAGGTGAGGCTCGGCGCGGCGCGCTCGTAGACCGCGAGCGCGTTCGCATTGCTGTCTTCCAGCTTCGAGCTCGGTGCCGATGCTTCGGAGCGCGGCGCGCTCGTCGCTGCTTGCAAGCCAGCGGGTTCGCGAATCGTCGCCGGATCGCGCACGACGGGAAAGCCGAACGGCAGCGTGTTGCGCCGCCGTTCATCGCGCGCGGCACGCGCGGCTTCTTTCGGCGGCGGGTGCAAGCTGCGCGTGGTACTTGCGGGCTTGGCCGCGGCAGCAGCTGCGGGCTTGATTGCGGGTGCGGGCGCGGACTTCGTTGCGGGTGCGGCCTTTGCTGCTGCGGCGTGCGCTTTGTTCGGCGGGTGTTGTGCGGGCGTGCCGGCAGCCGGCGTCGCGAAGCGGCCGGCTGCGAGTCGAAGCGGCGGCACATCGGCGAGCGGCGCCCAGTCTTGCATGCCGAGCCGCCAGACTAGCGAGCGTTCGCCGAGGCGACGCGTGCGCAACGCTTCGACGATATCGGTCGTGGTCATCGGCACCACGACTTGATCGGCGGTGTTCACCAGCCATTCGCCGGCGAGCGCGGCGGCAGGCGCTGCGTCGCCTTTGACGTGCGTCACTTGGTCGGAGTCGAGCGACTCTTCCCAGCCCTGGTCAACCGATAGGGATTCGCTCATGGCCGCGCTCCGAACGGCTTTAGCATAGCGAAATTGGCGATCGGAACGAGCGAGAGAGTTGAGGGCAAAACACGCGCGCCCAAGCGCAGAGCAAATATCCATTGCGAGCGCACGCGAGCGCGCCGAGCACGCGCCGCGCATGCTCGCCGCAGCGGGAATGAAATACGAGTGATATCGCGTCGCTGGCGCGGAGCTTCGCGGGCTCGCGACGCGTGCCCGGGGGAACGGCGCGGTGGGGCGTATTAGGCTCCCCCCAAAAACAAAAAGGAGCACGAGCGTGCGAACATTTCTGACCGAAGCGTGGGCACTGCGCGTGCCGCTGATTGGCGCGCCGATGTCGCCGCAAGCGGGCGGGCGACTCGCGGCCGCGATTTCGCGCGCCGGCGGGCTCGGCATGATTGGCGCGGGCAGCGCGGTGGCGACGGAGCGCTTGCTCGCGGATGCGGACGAATGTCGGAAAGCGGCGCCGGGTTTGCCGTTCGGCATTGGGCTGATGAGTTGGGCGGTCGCGAAGCGCCCGGAGTTGCTCGCGGCCGCGATCGAAGCGAAGCCGTTTGCGATTTCGCTTTCGTTCGGCGAGATCGCGCCGCACGCCGCGCGCGTGAAGAGCGCAGGCATCGAGCTCGTGTCGCAGGTGCAAGATCGGGCGAGCGCGCTGGCGGCGGAAGCGGCGGGCGCGACGTTGATCGTCGCGCAAGGCACGGAAGCGGGCGGTCACACTGGCGGGGTCGGCACGTTGCCGCTGTTGCAAGTCGTGCTCGAGTCGGTGAGCGCACCCGTGGTCGCGGCAGGTGGCATCGCGAGCGGGCGTGGACTCGCCGCGGTGCTCGCGGCCGGCGCGGCGGGTGCCTGGATCGGCACTCCGTTTTTGGTTTCGGAAGAAGCGCGGAACAACGACGAGCAACGCGCGCGCGTGCTCGGCGCGAACGAGACGGACACGGTGCTCACGTCGCTGTTCGATCTCGGGCAGCGCATTCCGTGGCCCGCGCAATATCGCGGGCGCGCGCTCAAGAATGCGTTCAGCGAGCGCTGGCTCGGGCGCGAAAGCGAGCTTGCCCAAGACGACCAGGCGCAGCGCGAATTAGCCGAAGCCGTCCGCGCCCAAAGCTACGAAACCGCGCAAATTTACGCCGGCCAAACCGTGGGCCTGCTCGATCGCGTCGAGCCCGCCGCGGCCATCGTCGAACGCATCACACGCGAAGCCGAACTCCACCTCCGCGCCGCCTCGCGCATCATCTGAACTCGAACCTCATTCTTTCGCGCGCGATCGGCGGGAAGGGTTCGGGTGCGCCTGCTCAGAAGGCTTTGGGTCCGCCTGCCCAGAAGGCTTTGGGTCCGCCTGCCCGGAAATAAAACAAAGCTTCCGACTCGCGCGGCTGATCACGGTTTTCGAAAGAGAGGCCAGTAACAAGAACTGACCGCACAGGCGCCCGCCGCGCAGCTCAATGCGCGAGCGGCCAAGCGCCCTGCCACGCGCAGCGCCCAAAAAATCTTCACAGGTCTGACAAACACCCAGGACTCGGATCAACCCCGCGCGCTCACCGCGGCGGAGGCGGTGGCGGCGGCGGCGGCGGCGGCGGTGGCGGCGGCGCAGCCTTAGGCGGCGGAGGCACCGACGGCGGCACGGTCGGCGGAGGCGGCGTGGGCTTTGCGCTGTCCGGCTGCACGCACGCCGACAAGTCGAAGAAGATGAACTCGAGCGCCTTCGCTTGTGGCGTCATCGCGTTGGTCTTGCACTCGGTCGGGAAGGGTTTGCTCGGATCCGAGTTGTCGCCGCCCACGGTTTGCATTGTGACCGGGTCGGTCGCGGATGCATTCATGTGTAAATCGGTCATCACGGCGCGGCCGCACTGCATGTCACTGGTCGCGGTCGAAGGCGTGTTGAACGTCAAATACTGCACGGATTTGCGCATTTTGCTGTCGTTCGGATTGACCGGCACCGTGACCCAATCTTGCGTCGGCGGGTTCACCGCATCGACCGAGAATTGGCCCTGCACGATGTTGAGCTGCCCATGCGTGGTCGTCGCACCGACGGTATCGAGCCAATCGGCCAACGCCGCGCCCTTGGCGAAAGTCGTGTTCACGTTGCCGACGATGCCGCTCGCGGGCAAATCGCTGCCGACTCCAATGTAGTCGGCCGTGTTCTTCAAGTCCGCCGGTCCTTTGAGCAACCAGTTGAAGTGCAGGTGACCGAAGAAGACGCGTCCACCCGTGTTCAAGTAGTTATCCATGTTGGCGTAGTAGGGAGACTTCGCGCTCGCGTACTGGCTGCCTTCGCACGACAGCATCATCATGTCGTAGCCCGCCATCTTGGTCGGGCTCGACCACAGCGTTTGCGCGGACGCGAAGTTGCCACCTGCTTGGAACGAGTTGGTGCCGGAACCATTGGGCCCGCTCGTCGTCGGAGTCGGGATCGCGGGCGGGCTTGCGTCGCCGCCGAAGTACATGTGCACGCGACCTTTGCCGGCATCCGTCGTGAACTCGCTGTCCGCAATGCCGATCCGCCGCAGCTCGCACTCGAGCGCGTCCGAGCCGCCGGTGACGAGCGCGATTTGCGGGATATTGCCCTCGGTTTGGGTGCGTGGGAGCCGAGTCAGATCTTTGTTCGTGATCGGATTGTCGACGCACGCCGTCGCGTTGATGCCCGTCGTGATCTCGCGCCGCCATTTGCCGACTTGGATCACGAGCGGGATGTTCGTGCCGGTCGGCACATCCAGAATTTGGAAATGGCCTTTGTCGTCCGTGAGCGCGGTCGCGATCGGCTCGCCGGAAGCCGTCGCCGAGCAACGGTCGCAGCTCGCGCCGGTCGGGACCGGATCGAGCGTCGTGTCGTTCGGGACGTAGACGAGCGCGTTGTAGATCGGGTTAATCCCGGCCGGGTCATAGACCGTGCCGCTGATCGAGGTGTGTCCCGTGCCGCCGCACTTGTCGATGTTGCATTGAATGCCGGTGCAGGCGCCGCCGGCTGCGCCGGTGCCCGGGCAAACGCCTTGCTCGTCCGCGCCGCACACGCCGGCGTCCGGACAAGCCGCGCTGCAATCGACGCTCGACCCGCAGCCGTCGCCGATCGTGCCGCAGTATTGGCCGCCGTTAGCCGCCGTGCAGGTGCCGGGCGTGCAGTTTGCGGGAATGCAAACGTTGTTCGGGCTGCACACTTGCCCGGACGGACAGTCGCCACAGGGCAAGCTGCCGCCGCAGCCATCTCCGACAGTGCCGCAGAATTGGTTGCCGTTGTTGCCGCAAGTGAGCGCGACGCAGCCCGCTTTCACGCACACGCTATTGGTGCAGGCCGAGCCGGCCGCGCACGCGCCGCAATCGAGCGCGTGGCCACAGCCGTCGCCGATGCTGCCGCAGAATTGGGTGCCGCCCGCGGTGCACGTCGCCGCTACGCAGCTCGCGCCGCCGACGCATAGATTGTTGGTGCAAGACCAATCGCTCTGGCAGTTCATGCCGCAATCGAGCTGCCCGTTGCAGCCGTCGCCGATCACGCCGCAATACTGGCCGCCGAGCGGCGTGCAGGACACGGACGTGTCGCAAGTCATGCTGCTGTCTGGTCCGCCGTCGGGCAAGATCAGGATCCCGCTGCCGGCAGTGCCCGTGGAGCCGGCGCTCGTGGAGCCCGAACCGGCCGTGCCACTCGAGCCGCCGCTGGCTCGCGGTGGGCCGTTCGCAGTGCTTCCGCTCGAGCAGCTCGCGACCGCGACCACGGCGGCGACGTACACCGCTCCCGTCAAAACCCATTTCAGCATTTTCGCTAATGCGCGAAGGGCGACGATCGATCACGAATCGAACGCGATTTGTCGCACCTTTCGCGCGACAGAGGTTCTCGGCGTTATCTGTTGAATCCGAGTTCGCGCTAACCTCGCGCCGGAATGATCGTCGAAGAATCCGTCGTGCAGCTGTCGACCAACAGCGGAGTCATGCAGACCCATGTCACGCGCCCGGTCGCGGCCGGAAAACGCCCCGGCGTTGTGCTGTTCTCCGAAATTTTTCAACGCACCGGTCCAATTCGGCGCATGTCCGCGCTGCTCGCCGGTCAAGGCATGGTGGTGCTCGTGCCGGAGATCTTTCACGAGCTCGAACCGGTCGGGAGTGTCCTTCCTTATGATGCCGCGGGCACCGAGCGCGGCAATCAACACAAGACGAACAAGCCGACCAGCGCATACGACGACGATGCGCGAGCTTGTCTAGATCATTTACTAACCCGCGACGACTGCGACGGGCGCTTGGGCACGGTCGGCGTGTGCATTGGCGGGCACCTCGCGTTCCGCTCTGCGTTCGATCCACGCGTGCGCGCCGCCGCCTGCTTCTACGCGACCGACATTCACAAAGGCTCGCTCGGTCTCGGCGGTGACGACTCTTTGGCGCGTGCGGGCGAAATCTCCGGCGAGCTCCTGATGGTTTGGGGCCGCCAAGATCCGCACGTTCCGGACGAAGGTCGCGCGCGCATCCAAGCGCGTTTGCTCGAAACCAAGCGCCGCTTCACTTGGCACGAATGGAACGCCGCGCACGCCTTTCTGCGCGACGAAGGCCCGCGCTACGATCCGGCGCTGGCGTTGATCTCGTATCGCATGATCACCGATCTGCTCCTCGGCATGTGATGCAGCCGTGGTTCTTCGAGCGCAAAGCGCTCAAGGCGAAAGCGCTCGCCGCGCGTGATGCATATCGCAGCGCGCGTCCGTACCCGCACGCGGTGTTCGACGGGTTTTTGGGTGAAGCGCGCGCACTCGAGCTGGCCGCGCGCTTTCCGGGACCCGATCACCCGGCGTGGCTGCGTCGCGACTACACGGAGCAAGCCGCGCGGCTCGGCCAGTTGCAGCGCTCGGGCTTCGAAGGCGTCGACCCCGCGATGCGGCATTTGCTGGCCGAGCTTTCGAGCATGGCTTTTTTGGATTTCTTGAGCGCGCTGAGCGGCATCGAAGGCCTCATTGCCGATCCGCATTTTCGCGGCGCGGGCCCGTCGCTCACGCTGCCCGGCGGGCACCTCGCGCTGCACGCCGATTTCAATCGCGATCGCACGCGCCACCTGCTCCGCAAAATCACGGTGATTTACTACCTCTGCCGCGATTGGCAGCCGGAGTGGGACGGCGCGCTCGAGCTGTGGAACGAAACGCGCAGCGCGTGCGAAGCGCGCTACTTGCCACTCTGCGATCGTTTGCTGGTGATGGCCCACGGCGACGCGTTCTGGCACGGACAGCCCGCGCCGCTCGCGTGCCCGCCGGAGCGATTTCGCGCCTCGGTCGCGGCGTATTATTACGTCGCGGAGCCGAGCTCGGATGAAGAGGACTCGCATGGCGCGATTTGGGCGCGCTGAATTGCGCTAGCGCGTGGGTTAATCCGAGGCCGGAAGTCGGCGCTTCTCAACCAAGTCGAGTTGGTCGTTCACGTGCTTCTGCGCGCGGGTTTCGCCCAGTCGACAAGGCTTAGCTTCGCGCCTGCCGCGTTTGCGAACTCCGAGAAATCACGTCGATTTCGGGTCACCAGCGGAAGCTGCCGCGACACGGCGACGGCGGCGATCAGTATATCGCCGAGGCCCTGCCGCGCTTTGCGCGCGGAGCCCGACCAGATAGTGGCCGCGATATCGGCGGCCAGCTCATCGATCGGAAGGACCACGCAGGTCTGCACGAGCCCTTCGAATGCCTGGAGTTGGCGTTGAAACGGCTTGCCCGCCAGAATTGCCGAGTGGTAACCCCGCAGGCGCTCGAAGACCGTGATCGCGCTGATGGTGAACCGCCCAAAGTCCATCAAGTAAGCGCGCGCGCGGGCGCACACTATCGGATTTCCGCGACTTATCTCCGATAACGTATCTGTATCGAGCAGTACGGGCCCGAGCGACACCTATCGGTCACTCTCTTTTAAGCGGCGGAGAATGGCGCGAGTATCGGCAGCGGGGATGTCGGCGAGACTTGCGCTAGCGAGCGCCAAGATCTCAGTGGGGGCAGGCGAGATGTCGACATCCTCACCGTAGTGACGGCGCAACAGAGCAAGTACCTGTCCTTCGAAACTACGCCCGCATCGGTCAGCATCCGCAGCAATTCGATCGCGCAGACTCGCTGGAAAGCGAATCGTACGCGCGATGCTGGTTTCATGAGCTGCTGCTGACCGCGTCACACCAGAAATGTACCAGATTGGTGTGCGGGGTCAACAGCTGGGTAATGAACGCGCTCCACGCCCTCACGCCGAAGCCCGCACGCGAATGATCACCGATTTCGACGCCGGCTGATTGCTGCCCTCGGCCACGCTGTTCACCGCGACGAGCGGGTTCGCTTCCGGAAAATACGCCGCAGCGCAGCCCTTCGGGATTTCGTACGCCACCACCTTGAACCGCTCCACGTGCCGCTTTTCGTGCCCAAAACGGCTCTCCAGATCGACGAAGCTGCCAGCGCTGAGTCCGCGTTCGGCGATGTCCGCTTCGTTCAGGAAGATCACGCGGCGCCCATTCTTGATCCCGCGATAGCGATCGTTCTCGCCGTAGATCGTGGTGTTGAACTGATCGTGACTGCGCACGGTCGTGAGCAGGAGCTCGCCGTCTTCGAGCTCGTGTTCTGGGATCGGATGCACCGTGAAATGCGCGCGCCCGGATTTGGTCGTGAAGCGGCCTTCGCGTGGCCCGTTCGGCAAGTAAAAGCCGCCCGGTTCGCGCACACGCCGGTTGTATTGGGTGAAGCCGGGCACGACGTGCTCGATGTGATCGCGAATGCGATCGTAATCTTCGACCAAGCCGAGCCAATCGACACGCGAACGCTCGCCGAGCGTCGCGTGCGCCATGCCGCAGATGATCGCGACCTCACTCTTCAAGTGCTCCGAAGCGGGCGGGATCACGCCGCGCGACAGGTGCACGACGCCCATCGTGTCTTCGACGGTCACGAATTGTTCGCCTGATTTTTGGAGATCGTGCTCGGTGCGGCCGAGGCATGGCAAAATCAAGGCTTGCTCGCCGGTGATCAGGTGACCGCGGTTCAACTTGGTCGAGATTTGCAGGCTGAGCCGCGTGCGCTGCAGCGCTTCGGCGGTGAAATTCGTGTCCGGCGTCGCGCTCAAGAAATTGCCGCCGAGCCCGACGAAGACTCTCACTTTGCGCTCGTGCATGGCGACAATCGTCTTCACGGCGTCCGTGCCGTGCGCTTTCGGCGGCGTGAAATCGAATTCCTTGCCGAGCGCGGCGATGAATTCGTCGCTCATCTTTTCCCAAATGCCGACGGTGCGATCGCCTTGCACGTTGCTGTGCCCGCGCACCGGGCAAAGCCCCGCGCCGCGGCGCCCGATTTGTCCGCGCAGTAACGCCAAGTTCACGATCGTCTGCACGTTCGCGACGCCGTTTTGATGCTGCGTGATGCCCATCGCCCAGCAAAAAATGGCGCGCTCGGCCGTCATCGCGATCTCCGCCGCTTGGCGGATCAAGGCGCGTGACACGCCGCTCTCGCGCAAGATCGCATCCCACTCCGTCCGATCCAAATCCGCGCACAGCTCGGCGAAGCCTTCGGTGTGGTGCGCGATGAAATCGTGGGCCAGCACTTTGCCGCCCGTCTTGCGATCTTCGTCGAGCAGCTCCTTCATGATGCCCTTGAGCAGCGCGACATCGCCGTTGATGCGCACCGGCAAGAACAAACTCGCGATCGGCGTGCCCGCGCCGAGCAAGCTCAGCGGCTCTTGCGGATTCTTGAAGCGCAACATCCCGGTTTCGTTGAGCGGATTGATGCTCACGATCTTGCAGCCGTTCTTCGCGGCTTTCTCGAGCTCGGTCAGCATCCGCGGGTGGCACGTGCCGGGGTTTTGCCCGATGATGAAGATCGCGTCGGCGTACGAGAAATCTTCGATTTTGATCGTCGCTTTGCCGACGCCGATCGTCGGCGTGAGGCCCGTGCCGCTCGATTCGTGGCACATGTTCGAGCAATCCGGCAGGTTGTTCGTGCCGAATTGACGCGCGAACAAACCATATAAAAACGCGGCCTCGTTGCTGGCGCGCCCCGACGTATAAAACGCCGCTTCGTTCGGCGAAGCGAGCGCGTTCAGCTCCTTCGCGATCAATGCGAACGCGTCGGCCCAAGAAATCGGCCGGTAGTGATCGGAGCCGACGTCGCGGTGCATCGGCTCGGTGAGCCGGCCTTGTTCCTCGAGCCAAGCGTCCGAGCGCGTGAGCAAACCCGAAATCGAATGCTCTCGAAAAAACTCGGGCGTGATCCGCGCCAGCGTCGCTTCGCTGCCCACCGCTTTCGCGCCGTTCTCGCAGAACTCCGCTGTCTTGCGCTCGCCGTCCGGATCGGGCCAAGCGCAGCTCGGGCAATCGAAGCCGTCTTTTTGATTGAGATTGAGCAGCGTCTTCAGACTCACCCGCACGCCCATCTCGCCCGTGCCGCGCTTGACGGTTTCGTAAATCGAATAAAATCCCGCGGCGCTCTTGTGACGATGTCCGACTTCGGGCCCGCGCGTTTCGAGCGGCGGCTGCGCACCCGGGACCACGCGCGCGAGCGATGCATTCGGCTTTTCGGGCACGGGACTGTCACGCTGACCGCGCGCGCTGTTGTCGTCTTGTCCGGCTCGCTCCGCGTGCTCTGCTGGCTCAGCCATCGGTCCTCTCGAGCCGGCGAATGGTCGACTCCACATCGAGTCTAAGCCACGACTCTGTCTGGCGCAGCGTGACTCTTTTGCGTACTCGCGCGGCGGGCCCGCGTTTTGCAATCGCAACTCGGCATGACGATCTCACTCACCGGTTTATTGGTTTTATTGATCATCGCCGGGATTTGCGGCGGGATTGGGCGCGCGATCGGCGGCGGCACCGGCGGCGGATTTTTCGTATCCATCGCGGTGGGTTTCGTCGGCGCGCTACTCGGCACCTTCGTGGCGCACTACTTCCACTTGCCGGAGCTGCTGTTGGTCACGGTCGACCAACATCCGTTCCCGATCTTGTGGTCGATCATCGGCGCTGCGCTGTTCGTCGCGCTGATCCACTTGGTTTCGGGCGGACCGGCGCGTTACTGGCGTTACCGCTGAGGCGGCGCGTCGCGCCGCGTGCGTGTCACAGCGAGGCAAGTTGCGCCGAGCGTCGCGGTTCGTCTTCGACCGCGACGCTCGATTTCGCGCAGGGCAACCCCCAAAAAATCAAGCAGCGCTCGGCTCGATCTTGACCGGCCAGGGTGCGCTGCGCGGTCCGGCTTGCCAATTGTCGTGGCGCCCGTCCCAGTGAATCACTTCGACTTCACTCGGATCGATCCCGTCGAGCGTGTGCAAGTTCACGGACACGAAATCGCCGCCGAGTTCTGCCAGGTGCCCGCTGCCGTAGCAATGAATGCCGCAGTGCTTGCAGAAGTGGCGCGTCGAGATTTGGCCGCCCCACACGTAACGACCGAGTTCGTCTTCGCCTTGCGTGAGCCGAAACGCGTCGGGCTTCACCAGCGCGCCAAGCTGCGCGACCTTCGTGCAGATGCTGCAGTTGCAACGCGAGCCGTGCGTTGCGTCGAGCGTGACTTCGTAACGCACGGCGCCGCAGTGGCAGCCTCCGCGGTGCAGGCGCGCCGGGCTCGCGGCGAGTTTCGATTGCTTGGCCATGTTCGTCCTTTCGTTGAACGAGCCGCTCCGCGCGACT
>DATATR010000400.1:0-15591 GCA_036268695.1 Polyangiaceae bacterium
CGATGCCCGCGCTGTCATAGCCGCGATATTCGAGCCGGCCCAAACAATCGAGCAAAATGGGGCTTGCTTGCCGCGTTCCGAGATAACCGACGATTCCACACATGATCTGCTTCTGCCTTCAAGGTAAGAGCTCGGCGAGGAACGGCCGTTCGTCGCTACCGAGCGACGACAGCGCGTTCACCGACCGAAGCACGTTGTTACGCGAGTGAGCTGTAACGTCGTCGCCCGCGCCGATCCCGATTTTGCCAGTGTGGTCGGGCGCCACGAATGAGCCGAACGGCCTCGACCGAAAGCCGTCAGCCCAGCCTGGATCGCCGGACATTCGTGAGTGACTCGGGCCATCGGTTTTCATTTGCTCTTCTTCATACAAGGCGCGTGCCACGCGGCCGAACATGCGCGCCACAGCAGACACGAGCGCTGCAGCTCACGTCGAAGGCACGACGCGCCGCTTCCTGCGAGTCGCGGGTGCGCTCAGCCGACGCGATCGAAACGACTCGGCCTTTTTTCGACCACGATCGTCTGCAACTTGCCGCTGCCCTGATGAGGCGCGATCGCTTCGTGGAACTCGACCGTGAACGGCAAGCCACGCAGGTATTCGGAGAAGCGCTGCGCGACGTTTTGAAACGCGTCTTCCGCGAACTCGCGGCCGCGCACGATTTTCAGAGTCACCTCGCCGTTCGGGCGTTGAATGGCTTGAAATTGGCGCACCAGCTCGCGCCGCGCGTCGCTGAACAAGACGTGGAACACGATGCCCGGCACCGCATTGCCGCCTTTGTCGAAGAGTGTATCCGCGCGCCGGCCTTCGACGCGCTCGAGCCGCGCGAGGCCGCGACCGCACGGGCAGCGCTCGTTCGAGGCGAGTAACGCGACGTCACCGTTGACGTAGCGGATCATCGGCATGCCGTAGTTGTGCAGATCGGTCACGACCACGTCGCCCGATTCACCAGGGCCGAGCGCTTTGCCGTTCTGCAGTACTTCCAAAACCAAATTCTCTTCCGACAAATGCATGCCGGAATGCGCTTCGCACTCGGCAGCCATCAGCATCGTCTCGCGCGAGCCATAGGTTTCGAAGATACCGGGCCCGAAGGCTTTGGCGAGGATCGCGCGATCAGCCGAAAGCACGCCTTCTGCGCCGCAAATCACGGGAATATCGTCCCAATCGCGGTAGCCATTTTCGACGATCCAGCGCGCGAATTGCGCGCACGACTGCGTGTAGCAGACGATCACCTCGGGCCGCGTGCGGCGCAGGATCTCGAGCGCGGCGCGGCGCGCCGCTTCGTCTTGCTTCATCGAATCGAAAAACGTTTCGCGACGAAGCGCGCGATCGAGCCGAATTTTCAGGCTCGGCGGGCCCGCCGCGACCGCGGCCCAATAAAAAAATGCCTTTCGACCCGGCCGATAGCCGGCCCAGCTATAGCCGCGCAGCTTCGTTGCTTGACGCCAATATTCGCTCTCGGGTGAGTACTCGAAGCGCAGCGGTTTTCCGGTCGAACCGCTCGTGCCCTTCTTGAAATTCTTGCCGCGCGAGCGCGGGTCGACCAAATCGTCGTAGCGTTCGCGCACGATTTCGCGCGTCAAGAGCGGGAGCCCGTCCAAGTCTTTCGCCGAGCGCACGCCGCGCGGATCGAAGCCATGAGTCTTGAATAGCTCGCGATAGTAAGCGACGTTTTCGCCGGCGTGGCAGAGCAGCTTGCGGAGCGCCGCGCCGTCTTCTTGATCGCGCTCTTCGCGCCCGAACCATTGGCTGCGCTCCAAGTAGCGCAGATGCCGCAGCGTGTCTCGACGACGAATGAGGCCTTCCCAAACTGGGAGCAGCAGACCCGCGAATGCGGCGCTGTAGGCGCGGTCGCCGGCACTCGTGCTCATCATGTGTCTGCTCGCATCGACTTCGTGGTTACTCTCGCTGACCCCGAATGCATCGCGCGTGCCCGCGGCTTTGGATGCGAAAATGACGATAATCAGGCTCAATCATGACAACAACAGCGCCACGGTGGGTCGGTTCGCCTCGATTCAGAGCTCGAAACTGAAGTGAGTAAAGCTCGGGCTAACTGCGACGACAGACGCTTCGCGCTTTCGTGTGTGGACGAGTGAGATTGGGCCCCCGCGGCGGGCGCAGCCCGACGCTTGGCGGGCCCCGGGCGCGCGCAGCCGCGGAGCGGCGAGCACGCGGACGCGCTCTGCCGATCCTGGCGGGGGCAACTCGAATGAAGGAACTCGAAAGTGATGCTGGATGATACGGCTAGCTCACGGCCGCGAGCTGCGGCGGCTCGGTGCGCGGGAAGCTGAAGCGCAACGTGGTGCCCGCGCCGAACTCGCTTTGCACGCTCAAGTCGCCGCCCAGCGCTTGAGCCGCCGCCAGGAGCGCGCCCATGCCGACGCCGCGACACGAAATGTCGGTCACGCGCTCTGCCGTGGAAACGCCGTCGACGAACAGCGCACGCTCGAGCGAGAGCGCGCTGTTCGTCGTGAGACCGACGCTGTCAGCGCGCTTTTTTACCGCAACCCAATCGATGCCTCGCCCGTTGTCGGCCACTTCGATCACGAGCTTTTCGCGTTCTTCATAGGTGCGAAGTGTCAGCGTCGCGGGCGTTGCCTTGCCGAGCTCTGCGCGTTCCTCGAGCGATTCGAGGCCATGATCGAGCGAATTTCGCAGTGCATGGATCAGGGCGTGCCAAAATTGGGCCCAAGTCTGGTGGTCGAGGCGAACGCCGTGATCTTCGATTTCGACCCGCACGTGGGCTTTGTCGAGCCGCGCGGCGATGCGTTTGGCTTGTTCCTGGAAGTGGCGAAGCCGGGTCGCCGTCGGTTCGAGCCGCAGCGCGCGGATTCGCCGCAGCAAGACGAGCGTGGACTCACCGGAGCGCGCCGCTGCCTCGAGCGCGGCATACTGCGACTCATCGACTTCGAACGCGCGCGAACGCGCTCCGAGCAAGGTTTCACTCACCGTCGAAAGCCGCTGCCAGCGCGTGCGGAGCCGCTCGTAGGCGAGCGAGTCCGGAAGCTCGCCGCGTTCGGCGATCAGTTCTTCGAGCGCGTGACATTCGTCCGCGACGCTGGTCAAGCCGTAGAGCGCGGCATTGCCTTTCAGCGTGTGAAGCAAGCGCTTGACCACGGTTGGCTCGTTCACGCGAGCATTGAAGAGCGCGCCGACGATGCTCGCCGCCTCTTCCAAAAACCCCTCGAAACCAGCGCGATCGGCCAGCAGGTGTTCGAACAAGGCCATCGCTTCGCGCCGCTCGAGCTCGGCTTGCTCGCGGTAGACCTCGGTGGTCACGTCGTTCAGGACGACCAAGAATTTTTCGTGCGGCTCGCTCGCACCAACCGGGCGGTATTCGACTCGGTAGTGAGCGCCGGCGAGGGTGAACCGGTGCGGCATTTGTTCGAGCGTCATCTCGAGCGGCAAGAAATCCTCGATCACTGCTTCCCACGAGAAGCGCGAACGCTCCGAGAAGACCGGGTCGAACGCCGCCAAGTAGTCGAACCAGGACTGTTCGGCCAAAGGTGCGCCGAACCAGCCGTCGATTGCGGCAGAATGCTCGGGATCCAACTGCCCAGCGCGGTTGATGGTCAGAAAACCTTGCTGCACGTTGTCGAGCAAGAGCCGCATGTCGCGGTTCTTCGCGTCGAGCGCTCGCGTCCGGGCTTGGACGATCTTTTCGAGACCGATCACGTTGTCGAAGAAGCTCCGCGCGATGAAGCAGGCCGCGACCGATTCGAGCACGACGAACGCCGCGTGCACGCCGACCACCCACCACTCCGCTTCATAGTTGAACACGCTGCTCGGCAGCACGAGCCAGAGCACCAAGTGGTGCACCGCCACCGTCACCGCCGCCGCGACGATCACGAGCGGGTTGGCGAATACGGCGCACATCGCGAGCAGCGCGAAGAAATAGAAGTGCATCTCGATTTGCACCGGGCCTTGCCCGAAATGCACGAGCAGCCCGCCCATCAACATCGCCGTGATCCCGTCGACCACCGAGACGACGCGCGGGTTGGTCGTCGCGCGCTGGGCCAAGAGCGGCCCGAGCAGCACCGCGCTCGTCAGCACGAGGGCTAGTAGCGGCTTCGTCTCGTGAATCCAGGCCAGGAGCGCGAACGCCGGCACGTGAGCAGCGAAGAAAAAGAGCGCGATGCGGTTCACGCGCTCGAGGTAACGCCGCTCGAAATCGCTGATTTCGCGCGGCAGAATCAAGAATTGCAAAATCGCTTTCATCTCATAAGCCTGGCAAAATCGAAAGCTCGCGCTTGAGCCGGTCGCTCATCGCGCAGCCGAGAATGGGAAGCGCCGAGAACGCGTTACCGCGCTCGGCGTCCTGCATGATGTGCAGATCCTCGATCACCGGCCCCTGCTTGCGAGTGGTGTAGCCGCCGACGTAGCGAATGCCGTCCTCTGGGTCGAGCACGACGAGCATCGGCGCGGATTCCACGCCCAGGCGTGCGAGCTCCGCGCTGGAGACGCGCTTCACGTGAAAATTTCGGTCGAGTGCCGGATCCGGAGCGCCGTTGCCGACCCACAGCAAGATCTCCTCCCAAGCCGGCGGCCGCGTCGTCGAGATCAGATGAGCGACGACTCGCTGCGAGCAGCGACACTCGGAATAGAGCACGTGAACCGCAAGCCAGCGCGGTTTGCTGCTTGGCGCGCGTAGTGCGCTCAAGGACGCAGCTAAGTGCCGGTCTTTGGTCGGTTCAGGCAGGGCAACGACGTGCTTTGCGAGCAGCGCGGAGCCGAGCAAGAGCATGAACCCGAGCCAAACCCCGAGCGCAACTCGCGCAATCGTCATGCTCACCCGAGGGCGACTCAGCATGTCCCTTCAAACGGCCAATGGACGCAAACTGTTAGAGAGTGTTCGAGCTCAAAATAGCAATGTCTCACCCTCGGACACGGGGGCTGCCTCGAATACCGCGGATTCGGGCAACTCGAAGCCTGGGTCGAACTCGCAGTCCATCCACACACAAACGATGCCGCCGCCCGCGATGAACAACTCCGCAATCAAACGCTGTTGCAAGATGGGCGACAGATGTTCGCCTTTGAGCGCGATCGGCGTCGAAGCGAAAATCTCGACGCCGCGACGCAGCATTTGGTTTTTCACCCGCCCGAGCAACTGATTGGCAAGCTCGCAAATCCAATCGCGATGAGACTGCGAAGCGGCGGGATTGGTGAGCTCGAGCGGCTCGCGTGTGGTCGCGAGCACGAGCGCGCCGCGCAGCTGGCGTGAGGTGAAGCCGATGATGCCGCACAATAAAAATTGCTGCGCGGACAGCGATTTTCCCGGCTCTCCCGCGACGATTTCAAGCTTGTAGTCACCGAACAATTTGAGGCAGTTCTCGGCCACGACGCGGTCCAAGTTCTGCTTGTTTATCGCGCTCATCAATGCCTCTCGGTTCGTCGTCGAACGCTGCATACAGGCTTCATGTCGCCGTGATCTTGCGAATCGCGGCCAGCAGCAAATCGGGCTTGAACGGCTTGACGATCCAGCCCTTTGCGCCGGCCGCCTTGGCGCGTTGCACGAGTTCGTGCTGGCCCTCTGTCGTCAGCATCACGATCGGAAGTGCCGTGTGCTTCGGATCGCGCTTCACGGTTTCGAGCATCTCGATGCCGTTCATGCGCGGCATGTTCACGTCGCAAATGACCGCCGCCAAATCCGTCAAGCGACCGATCGTCTCGGCCCCTTCGCTGCCATCGCTCGCTTCCACGACGTCGAATCCGCCTCCGCCGAGGGCCGCGCGCACTTGCTGTCGCACGGTCGCAGAGTCGTCGACAACGAGCACTCTTTTGGTCATACGTTTTCCTTCGGTCGGCGCGGCAATTCCGGCGCAGACACTCGGTCGAACGGCATTTCGGCGATGGTTCTTAAGTCGCCGAGCCCGTTGCATGACGCCGCGGTCAGACGTTCCACGCCGGAAATTGCGCGGGTATCTTCATTTCGAGACGCTTGAGCCGTTTGCTCCATATGGAGCGAGGGTCGACCCGCCGAGACCCACGCGGAGCGCCGATGCAACACGCCACACAACATCGAGTCATCCTCGTCGATGTGAACGAGCGCTCACGCGAGATTGTCGCGCGCCGACTCGGGGCGCAAGGCTACGTCGTCGAGGCATTCGCCGATCCGGCGCTCGGCGCAGATTTGGCGCTCGCCTCGCCGCCCATCGCTGTCGTGGCCGACTTGTGGATGCCGAGCATCTCCGGCGTGCAGCTGTGCCGGCTCCTGCGCGCCGAACCCGCGACCGCGAACGTGCCGGTGATTTTGCGCGGGCACAGCGACGATCCGCGCAGTCGCTTTTGGGCGGAACGCGCGGGAGCCGCGGCTTACGTGATCAAAGGCCGCATCCGCGAGCTCGTGCGACCGCTAGCCGACGCGGCGAAGACTGCGGAACACGCCGATGAATTCTTCATGCAGCTGAGCGGCGGCACGCCCGACATTCGCGAGCGCATCGCGCGGCACTTGGATCAAGCCCTGTTCGACTCGGTTATCGCGTCGGAAGTGCGCGCGCTCGCCAGCGCCGGCTCGTTCGAACGCTTGTTCGACATGTTCTCGCAATTCCTGTCGCAGGTCGTCGGCTATCGCTGGATGGCGGTCGTCACCGACGACGGGCACTTCGGCTTGCATCATCACCCCCATCATGCCGAGGCAGCGGAACTGCAAGCGCGCAGCCTGCTTCAGGTCGGCAGCGCGAGCGTGCTCCGCGTGGAAGACGAAGACGCGTACAGCGGCGCGCCGGCAGGCGATCCCATCGTGTGCCCGATTCCGTTCGGCCAGAAACAGCTCGGCCGACTCGCGGTTGCGCTCGGCGACAACGCCGAGGCCGAGAGCTCGGGCGTCGTCGCGCTGGTCGCACGCGAGCTCGGCGGGCCGTTGCGCATGGCCGCGCTGATCGACGAATCGCAACGGCTCGCGACGACCGATCCATTGACTGGGCTCGCGAACCGCCGCGCGCTGCTCAAGGCGCTCGAAATCGAGCTCGCGCTATGCCAGCGCCACGGCTTGCCGCTCACGTTTTGCTTGATGGATGTCGACCACTTCAAGAGCGTGAACGACGTTCACGGCCACGCCGCTGGCGATCAAGTGCTAGCCGCGATCGGCGATCTGTTGCAACGAAGCCTCAGAATTCCCGATGTGCCCGCGCGCTGGGGCGGCGAGGAATTCGTGGTCGTGCTCAAACAAACCGATCAACATGGCGCGCTGCTCGCCGCCGAGCGCATCCGCAAAGCGGCCGAAGCGCTGCAAATCGTGGTCAGTGGCAAGAAGATCCCGATCACGGTTTCGATTGGTGTCTCCGAGTTTTGCGCGGACGACACAGCCGAGACTTTGATCGATCGCGCCGATCGCGCGATGTATCGCGCCAAATCCGGTGGTCGTAACCGGGTCGAATTCGGCCACGGCGTAGCGCGCGAGAATCCGCCGGCGCTGGCCGCGGTTCAATAGGCTAGCAGGGTGTTGAAAAACACCCTGCGTCACGACAGACCAATGCCAGGCACACACGAGGGGCGAGGGCAAGCATCACGAAAGCCTCACTTTATGGGCTTTCGTGATGCGCAGCCCGCATCGAAGTGACGTCGTGCAGCTAGGGCGCGCGCCCCGAAAGATCGAACACGCGCGAGAGCAACGGCTCGACGTCGGCAGCGGCCTGCGGCTTGGCCAAGAAATAGCCCTGCGCTTGATCGCACTTCAAGAGCCGCAACAGTTGCGCTTGTTGCAGCGTCTCGACACCTTCGGCGATGACCTTCAGATCGAGCGAATGCGCGAGCGAAATGATTGTCGTGACAATCGACATCTCTTGTGGGTCCTCGTGCATGCGAATCACGAACGAGCGATCGATTTTGAGCGCGTCGATCGGCAAGCGCCGCAAATAGCCGAGCGAGGAGTAACCGGTGCCGAAATCGTCGATCGCGACACTGAGCCCGAGGTTACGCGCGGCGCGCAGTTTCTCGGTGTTGACCTGAAAGTCCTCCATCAACACGCTTTCGGTGATTTCGAGGTCAAGACCGCTCACGGTGAGCGGATACTTTTCGGCGATACGCTCGACCACGCGCACGAAATCTTGCTGCCCGAGCTGGTGCGGCGAGACGTTGACCGCGATGCGCGGCGGCGCGAGTCCCCGCTCGCTCCAGTCCGTGAATTGGGCGGCTGCGCGCTCGAGGATCCACTCGCCCACGCGCACGATCAGCCCCGTTTCCTCGAGCACTGGCACGAACAGGCCGGGCGAAACCAAGCCGCCTTCGGGTGGCGACCAGCGCACGAGTGCCTCGAGCCCGACCACACGCCCTGTCTTGAAGTCGACCTTCGGCTGGTAGTGCAGCAAAAACTCGCGCTGCTCGAGGGCACGGCGAAGCTTGGTCTCGAGTGTGAGTCGCTCGGCGACGCGGCCGTTCATGCTCGCGGTATAAAAGAGATAAGGATGCGGGCTGGCTTTGGCCTTCTTCAGTGCGGCCTCGCAGTTCGCGAGCAGCGCATCGACGCTGCCGCCGTCGCTCGGGAACAGCGAAATACCGACTTTTGCTGCCAAGCGAAGCTCGGTCGCGGCAACCGTGATCGGCTGCACCAGCGCGTGCAACGCCTCTTCGACCCACTGCGCGACCGCGGCTTCGTCTTCGACTTGGCCGAGGGCCACGGCGAAGGTGTTGCTCGCGAAGCGAGCGAGCGTGCCTTTGCCTTCGCTGCGCACCTTCAAACGCCCGGCAAGCTCGAGTAAGAGCTGATCCCCCGCGGAACGTCCGAGCGTCTCGTTGACGTGACGAAAGCGTTCGATGTCGATCATGATCACCGCGAGCTTGCGATCGCTCTCGCTCACGCGGAGCTGAGTCTCGAGCCGATCCGTGAACAAGCGACGATTGGCGAGCTGCGTGAGCTCGTCGTGGTAGGCCAGAAAATCCAGACGTTCGGCCTGAGCCTTGTGCTCGAGCGCAAAACCGATGTTGTCGGCGAGTTCGGCCAAGAGCTTCACTTGGTCGTCGTCGAAAAAGCCGGGCGTATCGGCGACCAGCGCGAACGTCGCGTCGATCCGCTCCGACACGCGCACCGGCACGACCGCGATCGCGCGATGCCCGGCTTCGAGCAGCTCCTGTCGGAGCTCGACGCGCGCGTCGTCTTGCTTCAAATCGTTGACGAAGGCCGGACGTCGCGTGCGGATGGCGTCGAAAACCAAACTCTCGGATTCTGCCGCCGCGTCGATCAACCAGGTGCCGATGCGGTCGACTAGGTTCGTCGCGCCATCCGAGGCGACCACCGGCGAAACTCCGAGTCCGGTCGGCTCGGCCACTACGGCGAACGACAACTCTCCGACCCGCACCGCGATGCGGCACGATTCGCGCAGCAGCGCGCTGCGTTCGGAGATGCGTAAAATCGTGGAGTTGATCCCGCTCAAGACGGCGTGAATGCGCGTGAGGCGCGCGATGCGCTGTTCCTGCAGCTTGCGCTCGGTGATGTTGGTGACCGAGCCGACCACGCGTTTCGCGGCACCATTGTCGGACCAAACGGCCTGCGCGCTGAGCTCATACCAATGATATTCGCCCTCGGTGAGCAGCCGGAGCTCGCTCGGACGCAAGGCTTCGCGCTGCTCGATGTGAAGCGCGAGCAAGGCGCGGAATGCGCCCAGATCGTCCGGATGGATGCGCGCTTCGAACTCCGCGAAAGTCGCCGGCTGCGGCGATTTCCCGACCAAACTTACGGCGAGCGCGGAAGAGTATTCGACTCGATCTTCCACCACGTCCCAATCGAACAGCCCCGCGCTCGAGGCCGCGAACGTGAGCCGCAAGCGTTCCTCTTTCGTGCGTAGCGCTTCCTCCATTTCCGCGCGCTCCGTGAAATCGCGCGCGATCGCCACGAGCCCGGAGACGTTGCCGATGCTGTCTCGCGTTGGCGCCTTGCTGACCGAGAACCAGCGCCGCTTGCCGTCAACCTCGAGCGGCACGATTTTGTCAGTGAGCGGTTCGCCCGAGCGGAGCAGGTTCTGTTCTTCTGCTTCGACTTCTTCCGTCAACGTGTGGTCCGGAAAGACATCGCGCAAGCGCCGACCGATGATGCGATCTGCCGGCACATTTTCGCCGAGTTTTTGAAATGCGGAATTGAAGCGCTGAAAGCGCAAATCCCGATCCTTGAAGTAGATGATGTCCGGCATGCTGGACATCAGGTCCTCGAGTAACTGTCGCTCTTGGGCCAAGTCGCGCGCCAGGCAAAAGCGATCCACCGCTCGCTGAACTTTGACCCGCAGATCGTCGGGATCCCAGGGCTTGGTCACGTACGCGAAAATCTGTCCGTCGTTGACCGCGCGAACCACGGCGGTGAGATCGGCAAAACCAGTCGACAAGATGCGTTCGGCGCCCGAGCGGCGGCGCAAGCGCGAAAATAGCTCGTCCCCTTGCATGCGCGGCATGCGCTGATCCGAAACGACGACCGCGATGCCAGGCTCGCGATCGATGACGTTCAGCGCACCTTCGCCGGATTGAGACTTCAAGACGACGAAATCGTCGGACAGCAAATCTTCGAGCGCGACGAGCACCTGCGGCTCATCGTCGACGACGAGCACTGTTTCACGCGGAAGTTCGAGAGCTGCGAGCGTTGGTTCCATTTCTCCCCTTAAATCGACAGTGCCGCTTGCACCTTCTGCAGCAGCAAGCTCGGCGAGAACGGTTTCTCCAGGTAAGGAGAACCCGGTTCGATCGCGCCGCTGCGGGCGGCGGCGGCATCCGGATAGCCGGACATGTAGAGCACGCGCATGCCGGGCTGCTGCCGACGGAGCTCGCGTGCGAGCTCCGTGCCGCTCAGCTCCGGCATGACGACGTCCGTGAGCAACAGATCGATGTGTTCGGCTTGCTTGCACAATTCGCGCGCATCGCTCGGGCGCGATGCTTCGAGTACGGAGTGACCCTTGGCGCGCAGCACGCGCGCGGCCACTTGGCGCACGGCGTCTTCGTCTTCGACCAAGAGCACCGTGCCGAGAATTTGCGGCGCGATGACTTCGACCTGCTCGACCTTGACTACTGGTTCGATCCCCGAATTGAGCCGCGGGAAATACAACTTGAACGAAGTGCCGTGACCGAGCTCGCTGTACACGCGGATCTGCCCTGCGCTCTGCTGGACCACGCCGTAAACCGTGGCAAGCCCGAGGCCTGTGCCCTTGCCGACTTCCTTGGTCGTGAAAAATGGCTCGAAGATCCGAGCCTGGGTTTCGGCATCCATGCCGGAGCCGTTGTCGGTCACCGCGAGCAGCACGTACTCACCCGGCGGTACCGGCGCGCCTTCGTCGATCGCTTCGTGCTCGACGCGCACGTTCCGGCACTCGATCGTGAGCTGACCGCCTTGCGGCATCGCGTCGCGCGCGTTGACCGAGAGATTGAGCAAAACCTGCTCGATTTGCCCGGCGTCCGCGCGCACGAATCCGAGATCGGCCGAGACCGAAGTCTGCAGCTCGACGTCCTCGCCGATCAGCCGGCGCAGCATGTTCTCCACGCCGGAAATGACGTTACTGAGCTGCAGCGCGATCGGTCGCACCACGTCCCGTCGGCTGAATGCCAAAAGCCGCTTGGTGAGCGAGGCCGCGCGTTGGCACGCGCCCAAGACCTCGACCAAATCCGCGCGCTTCGGATCGTCCTCCGCGAGTTCGAATTTGACGAGTTCGGTGTAGCTCTGAATCACGACCAAGAGATTGTTGAAATCATGCGCCACACCGCCCGCCAGGCGCCCGATTGCTTCGAGCTTTTGCGCCTGAGCGAGCTGCGCTTCGAGCTCGCGCGTGGCCGTTACGTCGCGCAGCACCGCGATGCCGCCGATCAGGTTGGCCTTGCGATCCTTGAGCGGCGTGCCGGACATCGCGACCGCGCGCGACCGCGACGAAGGGTTGTTGATGAAGACCTCGAGCTCGGGCGCGAGCTTGCCTTCGACGGCGATGAACAGCGGATTTTGCTCGGGTGCGAGCGGCGTCGCGCGATCGTTCGCGAAAATGCCGTGCTCGGGTGCCCAGCGTTCGCGTTCCAAATCGTGCGCGCCCGCGCCGAGCAAGCGCTCGGCAGCTGGATTGAAGAGCAAGCATTTTCCATCCGCGTCGGCGACCACGATGCCCTCGCCCAAGCTGTGCAAGATCGCGGACATCAAATGTCGCTCTTTGGCCAGCTCGCGCGCGAGCCGAAATTGTTCCGCCGCTTTCTTGACTTTGAGCCGGAAATCCTCGGGATTCCAGGGTTTGGTCACGTACGCGAAAATACGTCCTTCGTTGACCGCGCGGATCACCGCCGACAGATCGGCGAAACCGGTGACCAAAATCTTCGTCGCATCGGACGAGCTCGAGAGCTCGCTCAAGAGCTCGTCGCCGCTCATTTCGGGCATGCGTTGATCGCTGACCACGACCGCGATGTCGTTCTGCGCGCGCGCCATCTCGAGCGCTTGCGCCGGCGAACCCGTCGCCGAGACCAGAAACTCGTCCCCGAGCAAGTCTTCGAGCGCGACGAGGACTTGTGGTTCGTCGTCCACTACAAGGACACGCTGCTTTGCCGTATGTTCCATATTCGTTACTCCGCGCCTCCGAGCGGCAAGCGGATGATCATGATCGCGCCGCGGTTCGTTCCGTTCAAAATGTCCAAACTTCCACCGTGCTTTTTCACGATCGAATAAGTGATCGAGAGCCCGAGCCCCGTGCCTTGTCCGACCGGTTTCGTGGTGAAGAACGGCTCGAGCACGCGCTCGCGCAGTTCCTTCGGAATCCCCGGCCCGCTGTCCTCGATCCGAATTTCGTATTTTCGATCGTTGACCGCCGAAGAGATTTTTATTTTTCCTTCGTCGCCCATCGCGTCGAGTGAATTCGCGACCAGATTCATCAGTGCCTGATTGAGCGGGCCCGGAAAACAATCGAGCTCGTCGGGCGCGTTGAGCTCCAAATCGACGCTGCAGCGCCTGAGACGATGACCGAGGATCGTGAGCACCGAATCGACGCACTCGCGCAGACTCACGCGTTTGCGCTCGCCCTCATCGAGCCGCGAAAAAGCGCGCAGCTTGACGACCAAATCGCGAATCCGATCGAGCCCGACGCGCATCTCGCCGAGGCGATCTTGCGCCCGACTCCAGCTCTCGGCGGCCGCGGCATTCTCCGCCGGATTCAGCTCGGTTTCGACGCGCGCGAGGCTGCGCTTGGTCGTATCCAGGTGGCTCAACACGAACGCGAGCGGGTTATTGATCTCGTGCGCCACGCCGGCAACGAGCTCGCCGAGCGAGGCCATCTTCGCCGATTGCACGAGCTGCGCGTGAGTCGTGCGCAGCTCCTCGTAAGCTATGGTGAGCTCTTCGTTCGCGCGCTTGAATTGATCGGCGATGCGCGCCTTTTCGTCGGCCAGTTCGCGTAGCTCGGCATTCGAGCGCTCGAGCGCGGATTTTGCCTGCGCGATTTGCTGCCGGCCCGCATAGAGCTCCAGAAAAATCCGGACTTTGCTGCGCACGATCGGCGCATTGAGCGGTTTGAACAGAAAATCCACGGCGCCCGAGCCATAGCCGCGCAGCACGTTGCCTTCGTTGTTGTTGCCGGCCGTGAGAAAGATGATCGGCACATCTCGGGTTTGGGGATTCTTTCGAGCATGCGCGGCCACTTCGTAACCGTCCATCTCCGGCATCTGCACGTCGAGCAACATCACCGCGAACTGTCGGCGCAAGAGCTGGCGCAGCGCCTCGTTGCCTGATTTTGCGACCACGACGTCGCAGTCGAAATCCTCGAGCAACGCCTGAACCGCGACCAGGTTCGCTTCGACGTCGTCCACGGCGAGCACTGCCGGTCGCGCGGGCGCGGCATACAGCGAATCGACACGCATCTCGAGGGATTCACGCGAGCTCATTCCGCGTTCCTTCGCTGGTAGATGCGCTCGGCCATGTCGAACGGAGCAAACGTTCGCGCTTGACCGGGCGGAAGTCCCTCGCTCTTACCCAAACACAAGAAGCCGCCGCGACTCAAGCTATCGTCGAAGGTACGAAACACTTGATCTCGGAGTTTGTGCCCAAAATAGATCAGCACGTTCCGACAAAATATGACGTGCATCTCGCCCAGCGCGTAGTCGGAAGCGAGGTTGTGTTGAAAGAATACGACGTTGCGTTTCAGCGTTTCGCGCATGGCAATTCCGCCATAGCCACGCGTGCAATAGTCAGAAAATTCCGCTCTGCCACCGGATTGGCGGTAGTTTTGCGTGAACTCCTCTTCCCTACCTTCGACATAGATACCTTGGCGAGCGGCTTCGAGCGCACTTCCACTCATATCCGTCGCGTAGATTTGCGAGCGGTCGTACAGGTTTTCTTCGCTCAGCAAAATCGCGGTCGCGTACACCTCTTCGCCGGAAGCGCAGCCCGCGTGCCAAATCTTGAGCAGGGGATACGTGCGAAGGAGCGGCACGACACGCTGACGAAACGCAGCAAAAAACGGCGGATCGCGAAACATATCGCTGACGCGCACGGTCAGTGCGTCGAGTACCTGACCGAAGCACGCCGGCTCGTGCAAGAGCTTGTGTTGAAGCTCTCCCAAATGTGAAAGCCCGGAGCGCGCGAGTGCGACGCGCACGCGACGGCGCAACGAGCTCATGGTGTAGTCGTGAAAGCGGTAACCGTAGCGCCCGTGAATCGCGTCCAAGAGCAGCCTGAGCTCGAGCTCCTCGAGTTCGTCGAGCTTCTCTTCCGGACTCACGCAACGCCTCCAGACACGCACGCACGCACGGTTTGCAGCAGCCGCGCGCTATCGACGGGCTTGGTCAAATATTCGGTCGCGCCGGCTTCGATGCAGCGTTCTTTCTCGCCCTTCATCGCGCGCGCGGTCAGCGCGACCACAGGCAGCGAAGCAAAGCGCGCATCTTGGCGCAACCGGCGCATCGCTTCATAGCCGTCCATCTCCGGCATCATGATGTCCATCAGCACGCATTGGACGTCCGGGTGAGCGGACAAAAGCTCCAGCGCTTCACGACCGGTGTCGGCGACGAATACCTCCGCGCCTTTCCCGCGAAGCAAGGCAGACAAGGCATAGACCGTGCGCATGTCGTCCTCGGCCAGCAAAATCTTAGTGCCTTCGAGTGAGACGTCGCTCGAAACCGGCGACGCTTGCGAGCGATGCTGCGACGAAATGCCGTCGCTGACGTGACGCACGAATAGCCGGATTTCCTCGATCAAACGCAGCGCGGAGTCGCCGTCTTTCAGCACCACCGCGCTCGCATAAGATTCGAGCTGCTGGGTCTCGCGCTTGTTCAGCGCGCGGCCGGTGTGCACGATCACGCGCGGCGCTTCGATATCGTCGCGCGAACGCAGCGTCTCCAGCACGGCGAGCCCATCCATGTCGGGCAAACCCAAATCCAAAATCATGCATGGGTAGCGGTGCCGTTCGAGCTCGGCGAGTGCGTCGGTCGCGTTCTGAACGCAAACCGTATCGAAGCCTTGCCTGCTGAGCAGCTCGCGCAACGATGCGCCCTCGGTCGCGTTGTCTTCGACGATCAGCACGCTGGTCGCCCCTCCCGCCGCTGGCATCAGCGAGCTCACCGCCGCAAGCAATTGGTCGCGCGACGCCGGCTTGAGCAAATAACCGACCGCGCCGAGCGAGAGTCCGCGCTCCCGGCCATCCACGCCCGAGATGAAATGGACC
>DATATR010000401.1:0-1698 GCA_036268695.1 Polyangiaceae bacterium
ATGATCGGGCGGCAGATCCACGCGCGTCGCCTGCTCGAACAGCACTCGCTCGGCGAGCGTGATTCGTCCAGAATCCGGGCGCAAAAGTCCGGCAATGCTCGACAAGATGGTGGTTTTGCCCGAACCCGAAGGACCGAACAAAATATTCCATCCGACTGCGAAGTCGAGCGCGACGTCGAACGAGAAGTGGCTGCGCGCGGCGCGCCGCATTCCGCTGACCCGCACCGAAAGGCCGAGCTCAGTCACGCTCAGAGCGACTCCGCGCGAGATGCCCCGCGACGACCAACACGAGCACCGCGAGCGCGGTCATGATCAAGGACAAGCGCGTCGCATCTGCGTCGCGTCCAGCAAGCACGGCGTCGTAAATTGCGAGCGATGCCGTGCGCGTTCGGCCGGGAATGTTGCCCGCGACCATCAAAGTGACGCCGAAATCGCCGAGCGCGCGCGCAAACCCAAGCATGACACCGGCAAAAATGCCGCGCCGAGCAAGCGGTAAACTGACGCGGAAAAATCCGCGCAGCGAGCTCGCGCCGAGCGTTCGCGCCGCGTCGACCAACCGCGTATCGACGCTCTCGAGCGCCGCGCGTGCCGCCTTCGTGATCAATGGCAACGCGCCGATCGTCGCCGCAACGATCGCGCCGCCGCGCGAAAACACGATCGGCGTGCCAAACGCCGCTTCGAAAGCGTGACCGAGCGCGCTCTCACGTCCGAGAGCAACCAGCAAGTAGTAACCGAGCACGGTTGGCGGCAGTACCATCGGCGCCGTGATTGCCGCGTCGATCAGCTCGCGACCGAATAGGCGCGGCAGCGTGAGCACGCCCGCGAGCGCCACGCCGAGCACGCCCGCGAGCGCAGTCGCGACAGTGGCGACCATGAACGAAAGCGCGAGCGGTTCGAGGTCGATCAAGGGACCTTGGCGACGGCCTCGCCTGGCAGCAAAAAGCCATACTTTCGCAAGATCGTGCGGCCCTCGGGCGCGCTCAGGAACTCGGCCAGCTTACGTCCACCCGCGGTGTTCTCGCCGTGAGTGCAGACCGCGAGCGATTGATCGATCGGTGCGTAACTCGCTTCGTCGACCAAAGACCACGAACCTTGGGGCTGAGCGAGCGCGAGCGACAAGCCAATGATCGCGACGTCCGCATTGCCTGTCTTTGCGAGCTCGAGTGTTTGCTGCACGTTCTCGCCGTACACGATGCGTTCCGACACTCGGCCCCAGATTCCAGCCTTGGTGAGTGCGTCGCGAGCAGCCACTCCGTACGGCGCGTGCTCGGGATTCGCGATCGCGATGCGCTTGAAGCGCGGATCGGCGAGCGCGGCGAGCGGCAAGCCCGCGCCGTCCGTGCTTTTGAGCCAAATGACCAGTCTGCCGCGGGCGTAGCTGTGTTCGGTCGAACCGTCACAAATACCCGCTTTCACGACTTGATCGACGTAGTTGGTGTTGGCTGCCAAAAACAAATCGAACGGCGCGCCTTCGCCGATTTGCTTCGCGAGTAAGCCGGATGAGCCGATCGTCACCGTGACCTCGCTCGGATTTTTCGCGTTGAAGGCGGGCCTCAGTTCGTCGAACGCATGCGCCAAGTCCGCGGCGGCAGCAACGCGAATGGGCGCGCTCGACTTCGGTTTGCAGCCAGCGGCGAGCAGCAATGAAGCGATCGCGGCGGACACCCATGCTGCTCGTCGATCCATGTTCTCTTTGAC
>DATATR010000402.1:0-32308 GCA_036268695.1 Polyangiaceae bacterium
TTCCACTGCGGAAAGCCGCCGCCGGCGGCAGAGCCTAAAACTCGAATCAGCATGGTGGGAGCTTGATCCGGCTTTTCAGTCGGGCTGGGCTTTTCTGGCCCTGCGCAGGTCTCAGCGCTTGGCCACTCGCGCGAGCAGCAACGCGACGGGCGCCTGTCCGGTCAGTTCTCGTGAGGTCGCCCATCTTTCTAGAACCGTGATCAGCCGCGCGAACTTGGCAGCTTTGTATTACTTCCCGAGAATTCGGCTGCCAGGATGATCCGGCGCGACCGCGCGCTGAGATGCGACAGGATGAGTCTTGCCACTGTCCGGTCAGTTCTCGTGGGCTCGACAGCCAAAGTCATCCGGCGCGACCGCGCGCAGAGATGCACTGATGAACTGCGCCGCCGCTCACGGCTCCGCGGATTGCGGCTCTCTTTCGGAGCGGCGGCCCACGCTGCTGGCTCGCGGCCAGCGCGCATCACAGCCCGTTGTCGTCTTCGCCTTGATACGAACCGATTTCGGCGCTCATGTCGATTTCTTCGAAGCTCGGCGTTTCCCAGTTCATGATCTTGGCCTTTCGAGGTGCGCGAACGACGCGACGAGTCTTAGAAATAGCCCGCCAAATCGGCTCGGTCAAGCGCGCGGCAAGCGCGGACGAACAAAAAAATAGCGAAAAAGCCGCGGAAAATGTTGACCCGTGGCGCGCTCGCCTCGGTATCGCCGGAGTGGGCGCTGGGCGCTTTGGCGAGATGCGTCGCTCAGGGCAACCCAACAAAAATAAAAACTCAAAAGAACAGCGCGAGCGTGCCCAGGAGCGTGAGCGGCGGCGCGGCGCTGATGTGCGTCGCGGGCGTGGCGAGCGGGGTGCCGGGGCGCGTGCTCCAATTCGAAATGTAGTACTCGCGGTCGTCGGCGTATTTGAGCGCGAGCAGGTTGAAGCCTTCGACGCCGAGCTCGACGTTGCGAAAGCGCAGCGCGGCGTGACCATTGAGCACGTGATCGGCGGGACCGATGATGGTGTCGGTCAAGTGCCGGCCCGCGAGGAACGTGTAGCCGAAACCGATCCGAGCGCCGAGTGGCTCGCCGCGCACGCGCGCGACCGGGCCGTGCGCGCTCACGTCCGCGCGCAACAAGAGCGGCGGAATGTTGGGCACGAAGTGCGACACGCCGGGCGCGAGCGTGGTGAACGTCGCGGAAGAGACGGAGCCGGCGAGTGAGGCGAGCAGCCACGAAAATGGCTTCACGACCGCGGAGCCGACTACGCCGCGGCGCACGCTCGCGCCTTCGGTGGTGAAGCTGCCCGAGCTGGCTTCGAACACGAGCTCGTTTTCGACGTGCGTTTCGAATGCGGACACGGTCGCGCTGAAGCTTTCGCCGCGCGTCTTCGCGCGCAGGCCAGCTTCGTAGGAGCGCACTTTCGAATACGGTTTGCCGCCTTCTTGGATGCTGGGGCCTTCGCCGGAAATGCCCGCCGAGGTGGCGACGTTCGCCGTCGCTTCGAGTGAGCGAAAGCCTTCGCCGTACGAAACGACGGCGGTGAGCTCGGCTGCGAGATCGTACTCGGCAGTGACGCGTGGGCTCACGGCCACGCCTTGCGCGGTGCGATTCGAGCCTGGAAAAGCGCCGGAACTCGCCGCGCCCTGCGGCACGTCGTAGCCGAGTCGATCGTTCATCGTCACGTTCAGCAAATCGGCGCGCACGCCGCCGCTGAGCCGCGCGCGCCGAAACAGGCGCAGCCCCAAATCCAAATACGCAGCCGCGTCGAGCGTGTCGAGGCCTGCGTCGAGCCTTCGATCCCAAACGGCGAGTGTCTCCGGATTGAGTAGGCTCTTGGTTTGATCGGTGTGCCCGACGCGCACGCTCACGCCAGGTTCGACATTGGCTTCGAGAAACGAAGTGAGCTTCACCGGCGCCGAATGCAAACGCGACACCGCGCCGACCGCCGATTCGCGATTCACGGTTTCCCACAGATCGCCCTGCCCCGCGGCGAGCATCGGATCGAGCGCTGAACTGTAGATGTTGCCGGTGAAGTTTTCGCGCGCGTCGAAGTTCGTCCACATCGCCCACGGCGCGAGCTCGAAGTGTGCGCCGCCTTCGGTCACGGTGTCGAAGTCCGCGCTCACGATCACGCGCGAAGCCTCGACGCCCTGATTGTCCGTGTAAAACGGGTAGCGCCCATAAAAACCAACCGCGCCCGAATCGATGTCCGATTGCCGTAAAACGCCGGGAAATTGGCTCCTCGCGCCGTACGCGGTCGCGAGCAAACGCAAGTGACTATCCGCGCCCAAGTCCAAACCGTATTGCGCGTTCATCGTGCCGGATTCGGACGCGCGATGCGAACCGAAGCCGTCGCTTTTGCGCACCGCGAACGCGGCGAAGGTTTGCTCGTCGAAGCCCGCGGGCGCCGCGACGCCGATGACGCGCGCTTGATTGAACGAGCCGTAACTCGCTTTGAGCTCGTTCGCGCGCTCGCTCACGCCGAGATCGAAATAGGCACTGCCGACAATCGCCGTATCGCCTTGCCGCGGATCGTACGGACCTTCGAGCACGCGAATCGAACGCACCACTTCGGGAATGATGAAGTTCGCGTCCGCGTAACCCTGGCCCTGTACGTGCACCGGACTATTGATCGGCACATTGCCGACGCGCATCTCGATGCCGGAGCCGTGATCGAGCTCGAAACCGCGCAAAAACACATCATTTCCGAGGCCCTCGCCGTCTTCGTGGTCGACGAAAAATCCGGGCGCCGCTGACAGCATCTCACTCGTTTGCTGGTGCGGCGCGGCGTCCAAGAGCTCGCGCTTGATCCGAATGTCGCCCACGCCGCGCGGCGACGCCCAACTTTGCCCGCGCACTTCGATCGTGAGCGCGTAGTCTTCGTCTTGCTCGTCTCGGTCGGCCGGCGGCGCTGCCGACGGCGCGGCTTGCTTTGCTTGGCTGTTTGGTTGGGGCGCACTCGGCGGCCCAGAAGTCACTTTGGCGGACGCGACCGGCGCGGGCGGCACCGGCGGCGCGGCAGTTTGCGGCGGATGAAACACGACGATGTAGTCGATACGCGAACGAATCGCGTTGCCGTCGCGCCGCGACGGTTCGAAGCGCACATCGCGCACGGCGGCGAGCGCGGCCGCGTCGAACGAAGCCGGTGCATCCGCCGGCACGCGCGTTTCGACCAGCGCAGACTCGACGTGGCCCGCTTCGTCGATCACCAGCGAAAGCACGACCTGCACTTCGAGCGCCGGCGCATCCACCGGAAAATTCGGCACGATCGCGCTGGTCGGCCGAGCCTCGATGAGGTCGGCACGTGCCGAGCGCGCGCCGAGCAACGCCGCGAGCGCGAACGAGGCACACGAAACGAAAGCGCGCGCCCTCACATCAACACGAATTCACCGACCAAGCCGGCCACGCCACCATCTGGTTCGATCGTCGTGTCTCCGTCGAGGTCGGACGTGAATGGGTAGTCGCCTTCGACCGCGGGCGTGGTGAACATCACGGTCTTGCTCTCGCCAGGCTGCAGCGTCGGGATATTGGCGTTGTCCGGAAAGCAAGACATCGCCGGGCAGCTTGCGGGAAGTCCGCTGGGAATGCATGCGATTTTGAGATCGTGGGGTTTGGTGCCCGTGTTCGTCAGAGTCATCGTCGTCGGTTCTAGATTCTGCGTGGGCACGTTCGGCTCCGTCGAACCACTGTCGATGCCGCCGACCGCAAACTCGGTGTCGCTCACGTTGATCAACACCGTGAACGAGCTGCCCGTGCCGACCACGCCATCTTGATCGCCCGGATTGCAGCTGTCGCTGCTCTTCGAACTGCACGCGATCAGCGTGAGTGTGCCGAGCAGAACGAGCCTCTTTCCGAGCTTGAGCATGGCGCCAAGCTAGCGAGCGTGAGCCCGGGCGCTCATCCGGCAAGTGTCGGAGCTCTGGGCTTTCGTGCTAGGATTTGCCCAGGTTTTCGTGGCAAATCGCAAAGAATGGCCGCTCGCGGTCAACCTCTTACTGGGCATTTTCGCGGGCGCCGCCTACGTCGCGTTCGACCTTGTGTCCGAGGCGAAGCTCCGCGCCGGTACACTGGAAGGCGCGCTCGCCAGCGCTCATTCGATATTCGATCACCTGATCCCGATCGTGGCCGGCGGCTTGATCGGCCTTTCGATCCACCATTCGCGTTTGCGCGCGCGCTTGGCGAAAGCCGAAGAGAGCGCGAGCCGCGCCGAAGCCTTGCGCACTCGGCTCCTCAAAGTCGAGCGCGATCAGGCGGTGTGGGTCGTCGCCGCGGCGGTATTGCACGAGCTCAACAACCCCCTGCATGCACTCGGCCTCCTGCTCGACGAATACGAAGCGTGTCATGGCGACGATGCGCAACGAGCGAAGCTGATCGAGCGCGCGCACGCTCAGGTCCGGCGCGCGCTCACCCAGCTCGACTCCCTGCGCGGGATGCAAAGCGCTGGCGAGCCGGAAGGCCAACCCTTTTTGCTCGATCGCTTGATCGCTTCGCTGGCCGAAGACGCGAGCCTGCTCGCCCGCACGGACGGCGTGCAGGTTCGAACGCTGTGCGAGAGCGAAGTCGTGGTCAGCGCGGACCCGAGTTACGTGCGCACGATCCTCGAAAATTTGCTCGACAATAGCTTGCATTCGGTGCGCGCGAACGCGGGCGGCACGGTCACGATTCGCCTAAAAAAACAGGCTGATTGCGCGATCGTCAGTATCGCGGACGACGGACCGCCACTCGCGGACGGCGTGCGCGCCGCGCTGTTCGATCCGCTGCGCACGACCAAGAGCCAGGGCCTCGGCCTCGGTTTGCCGATCGCGCGCGCGCTGGCTCGCGCGATGCACGGCGAACTTTCGCTCGACGCCGGCGCAGCGAAAGAATTTCGTCTCGAATTGCCGCTCGGAGGGCCTGCGTGAACGGCACACGCACGGTGCTCTTGGTCGAAGACGAATTCGACACGCGCGAGCTGCTCGGTCGCGCGCTCGAGCGCGCGGGCTACGCCTGCCTACCCGCGGCGGATCGCGAAGCCGCATTGGCGCTCGCGTCCGAAGCCGAGCAAATCGACGTCGTCGTCACGGACGTCGTCTTGGGCCGAGACAACCACGGCGGACTCGATTTGCTCACCGCGCTGCGCAAGACCGGAATCGGCGCCCCGGTGATCGTGATCACGGCTCACGCGGACGTCGAAAAGCTCAAAATCGCGCTCAACGAGGGCGCGGCGCATTTTCTCGAAAAGCCGTTCCGGGCTGGCGAATTGCTCGAGGCGATCGCGCGCGTGCTCGCCGATCGGCGGCCGCTCCATCACGCTGCGGAAGTCGTGCTCGCGCGCGCCCAGCTGACCGAAAAGGAGCTCACGGTAGCGCGCCTTTTACTCGAAGGGTTGAGCAGCAACGAAATTGCCGAGCGCGAGCGCAATAGTCCCAAAACCATTCGCCAACACGTGACGCAGATCTATGCCAAGTGCGGCGTCGCGACGCGCGCGCAGTTCTTTCGCTTGGCGTACCTGAAGTAGCATCGCTCGGCCGTAGCCTCAGCCGCCCGCGCCGGTCACCACACCCCAGGGCAGGCCGCCGACTTTCACGCGCGATTCGACTTTGCCGCTCACGGGATCGATGATCGAGACGTCGTCGGAAGAGCCGTTCGCGGTGAAAAGGCGCTTGCCGTCGCTCGACAGCGTGAGGCCCCAGGGTCGCGCGCCCACGTTCTCGATCAAATGATCGAAGCTGCGCTTGTCGACGTCGATCACCGCGACTGAACCGCCGCGGCCGGTCGAGACGTAGAGCCGCTTTTCGTCCGCTGAAAACACGGCGTTCATCGGGCGTTGACCGAGTGGCACTTTGCTCGGGATTTGAATCGTATCGAGCAGCTGGTTCTTGTTCGGATCGAACACGGTGACCGTGCCGCCGAGCTCGTTGGTGATGAAGCCAACGCGGCCATCTTTCGTGATCGCGACCCCGCGCGGTCTCGCGCCGGCTGGGATCAGGCGAATGATCGAAAAAAGCGCCGTATCGACGACGGCGACGTTCGCTTCTTGCTCGGACGTGACGTAAACGAACTTGCCGTCTGGGCGCAACTTGACGCCTTCGGGCTCCTTGCCGACGGCGACTCGATGCATGACTTTGCCGCTCGCGATGTCGACGATGCTGAGCTCCGCGGTTTCTTCGTTCGAGACGTACAGCGTTTTGTCGTCGCGCGAGACATCGAATGCTTCGGGATCTTGGCCGCTCTCGAGCGTGCGCACGAGCTTTTTCTGGCTCAGATCGACGACGCCAATGCCGTCCGCGGCGCGATCACCGGGCGGCAACGTCGATTCATCGACGTTCGGGCCGCCGCGCGGCGAACCGGACAAGGCCACGAAGAGCGTCTTGCCGTCGTGCGACACCTTGAGGCCGCGCGGGCGCTTGCCCACGGGAATGCGCGCCATCACCATCGCGGACTCCGGGTCCAGCACCACGACTTCTCCGCCAGCCTCAGTGCTCGCGTAGACGAGCTTCGGATCGGGACCTCTTCGGCAACCGATGGCTGAGAGCGCACTCAGAACGAGCGGGAAGAAATAGGAGCAGCGGAAGCGCATGCCGCATCAGTAGCACGGCTCAAAAGCGCTGTTTTTCCCGAAATGCGTTCAGCTTTTCGATTTCGGCAGCCCGTCGAGCGGGCGCGGGCAGATCGAACGCAACTTGCACGCGCCGCACTCGGCGCCGCGCCAAATACGATCGAAGCGGGCTTGCGCGGCGTCGAGCAGCACGTCGTCGTCGGTCGCGACGCCCATTTCGAAATTGCGGCGGCCCTCGTTTTTCGCGCCGAGCCCCGCGCCGGTGAAGTTCGCGCTGCCGAGATACAAATACGCCCCGTCGACCGCCAGCAACTTCAAGTGCACGCGCGGGCAATGGCGCAGCTCGAAGCGCGGCGCCTTGAGCTCCGGGCTCTTTCGCAGCGACTCGCGGAACGGCCGCGATGGCAGCGCGCCGTGCAAAATCCGCACTTCGACGCCGCGGCGCACGAGCTCCGTCAGCCGCTCGGTGATCGAAATGTACTCGCCGCGAGCGCGCGCCCGCGTGCCGATCGGGGCTTCCAAATGGATGTCCTTGACGTTCGCGGTGCCGATCCACACCGAAACACGCGCCTCCGACAGTGCACGCAGCATTACCTGTTCGTAGTGCTGCAGATCCGAAATCAGCGCGACGCGCGCGCTCCGCCGCTGATCGTCGAGCGCGCGGGCGGATTTCCTCGGCACGACACGAGCGTAGCCGAATTTGGCTCGAATCAGTTAGCGCGATCGACGGGGAGCTTGGCGGCCAGCGCGAGACGCTAACGCTTTGTGAGTAGCGGAGTGAGCGCCGCTCGCCCACAATGCGCGCGTGAAGTCTCGGCTGTTCGTGTTCGCGCATGGCGCCGGCGCGCCGTCCGCGCACCCGTGGATGCGCGCGTGGGCAGCTCGACTCGCCACGCTCGGTGCGGTCGAAACATTCGACTACCCCTACATGTCGAACAAGAAGCGCGCGCCGGATCCGCAACCCGTCTTGATTCGTGCGCACCTCACGGCGCTCGAACGCGCGCTGGAAAAGCACCCCGACCATGAATTGATCTTGATCGGCAAGAGCATGGGCTCGCGCATCGGCTGTCATGCGGCGCTCGAGCGCGCGGTCTCGAAATTGATTTGTTTGGGTTATCCCTTGGTCGCACCGGGCGGCTCGGGCAAAATTCGCGATCAGGTATTGCTCGAGCTCGAGACGCCGATCTTGTTCGTGCAGGGCTCGCGCGATCCGCTGTGTCCGCTGCCGCTGCTCGCTACGATACGTGAAAAAATGCGCGCGCGAAGCGAGCTCTTCGTGGTCGAGGCCGGCGACCACTCGCTACAGGTCACGAAAACGGAGCTCAAGGCAGCGAATGAAACTCAAGAATCGGTCGATGCGCGAGTGCTCCGCGTGATCCGCGCGTTCGTCGAAAGCTGAGACCTTCGTGGCGCCTCGACCTCGCCCGGGAGCGCGTACACATCGCCGGAACCGGCTTTCGCGTAGAAACTCGGCAGCGGCGAGTGGCGCTCAATGCTTTTTCGGGAGCACTTCGAACGGCCGCATCATCTCGTTTGCCGCGTGCTCGAGCAGGTGGCAATGCCACACGTAGCGACCGACGAAGCCTTCGAAGCGCACGATGATGCGCGTTACGAGCGCCGGGTCGACGCGCACGGTGTCCTTCCAACCTGCTTCGTCCGGCCCCGGCGGCACGGGTTTTCCGAGCAATCGCAGTGTGCCGTGCGTCAGGTAGCCGTCCGCGTCGAATTGCTGTCGATCGAGGATTTGGAAGCGGACGAGGTGCAAGTGAATCGGGTGCGAGTCTTCGGTGAGGTTCAAAAAGCTCCAAATCTCGACGTCGCCGAGTGTGGGCTTTTCCGTTACCGGCTCGAGCCAGCGCTTTCCGTTCAGGAGCATCAACATGCGCGGGTTCGCGGTGGTCGGACTGCTGCTGCACGTCGGTTTACCGACTACGGGTAGATCTTGATACTCATTGATCGTGAGCAGGCGCGTCTTGACCGCTGAGCTCGCGGGCGTCCGCGCGATCGACGTGAGCTTCGCTGGCAACGCCCGAGGCGGCTGCGCCGCGCCCGTTTTCACTCGGAATTGCAAGAGCTCGAACGCCTGGCTCATGAGCACGATTTTCTGGCCGGCCGCTGCGGAGAAATCCACGATCAGATCCGCGCGTTCGGCGGGCCCGAGCGTCAAGCGGTGAAGCTCGACCGGCTCGGCCAAGAAGCCCTGGTCGCTGCCGATCTGCCGAAAAGGTTGGCCGTTCGAGAGCGAGAAGTAGAAAAACCGCGCGTTCGATGCGTTCACCAGCCGAAAGCGATACGTCGTCGGTTCGACCTCGAGATACGGAAAGAGCTTGCCGTTCACGAGCATCGCGTCGCCGTAGACTTCGGAAACCCAGGGCGCGCCCGGCAGATCCGAAACCGGGTAAACCAGTTGCCCCGCTTCGTCGAAGAGACGGTCGCAAATCACGAGCGGAATCTCGTACGGCCCGCGCGGCAACTCGAGGCCTGCTTCGACTTCGTCGCGCAGTAAAAACAGCCCGAACATGCCGGCATAATGATTGAGCCGTTCGATGCCCATGGCGTGGTCGTGGTACCAGAGCGTCGCGGCATCCTGGTCGTTGGGATAGCGGTTCGTGACCGCGTTGCCCTTCGTGAACCACTCGTCGGGATTGCCATCGCTCTCGGGTGGCACGCGGCCGCCGTGCACGTGCACCACGGTGCGAACGTCCGGTCGACTCGCGTCAGCGCCGCACAAGGTGTGGTCGATGGGCAAAAAATGATGGTCGGGCAGGTCGTTCTTCCACTCGACCAGGATCGGCTGGCCCTTCTTCACGTCGATCGTCGGGCCCGGCACGCTGCCGCCGTAGCTCCACATCCGCGTGGGCTCGAGGTCACGGTGCACGCGCGTGCGGATCTCGCTCATCTGCAGGCGAAAGTACGGCAGCTGTTTGCCGGCATCGCGCGGATCGGGCCGCGTGCCCTCCGCTTCGAGCACCGGCGGGAGCGGCAACGCGTCGACGTAACGAGCGAGCCGTTCGATGTGTAACTGTCCCGGCTTTCGAGACTTCGGTGCCGGGCCAGACACGGAAGGCGCAGCGCCAACGCTCGACAGCGGCGTCCCGCGTGAGCGAGCGCCGCTTCGGCACGACCATTGGCTTGTAAGCGCCGCAGCTAAGAGGAATCTGCGTCGATCGAGGAGCATGAGAAAGACTTGGGAGCGCCACTCTCGTAGCGCTCCCGTCTTCTTGACACAACTACTTCAGCATATTTTCGATCGTGCCCGCGATCGTGTCGAACGAGCCACCGGTTTGAACGCGCTGCCCGGCGAGCCAGTTGTCTTCGACGAACTTGAGCACGGAGCTTTGATCCGTGAGCGTGTGATCGACGTAGTTCGTCTTGGCGAGCGGCGAGACAACGAGCAACGGCACGCGAGTGCCGTAACCACATCGGCCTTGAGCGGGCATGCCGTTCGCGCCGAGCAGCGGATTGGCCGGCACCGCGGTCGCGCTCTGCTGCGCGCCGCTGTTGCATACGCCCGCGCCGTTCAACCCGTCCGCAATGCTGGCCGAGCGATTGACGATCGGCGGCGCCTGATGGTCGTACCAACCATCGGAGTCGTCATAGGCGAGGACAATCGCGGTCGATGCCCATTCCGAGCTGTTCGAAACCGCCGCGAACACGCTGTTCAGGAAGTCCTGCTCGTCCCCGGGCGTGGAGTTACCCGGATGCGCGTCTTGGAACGCGGCCGCCTTCAAGTACGTCACCGCCGGCAAATTGCCGGTATTGAGCGCATCGAAGAAGTCATGCGTGTCGTACTGATGGTTGGCCGGATCCTTCGTTACGCCGTCGGCCTCGAACGTGTGACCGACCGCGGCAACCGAGCTCGGACGAGCGTGGGTCGGGTTCGCTGTTGATGCGTAATACTGGAACGGCGCGTGATGAGGCACGTAGTCCTTGTTGGTCACGGCCGGCGTACCGTGCGCGATTGGCGTCGAGCGCGCACAGCCCGTCGTTCCGTTCGCGTTCGTGATCGTGAGGTCGAAGCCGCCCTCGAACCAGCCCCAGGTGATGCCCTTGGCGTTGAGCAAGTCACCGATGTTCTTGCTCTTCATCAAGTTCTGATCCGCCGCGGTGGAGCAAACGTCGTTCAGCGGATCGGTGTCACCGATCATCGTGAAGTCGCCGTTGCCGTCGGCCACGACGTGGGTCGCCGCCATCGTCGTCGCGTCTTTATTGACCGCAGCGAAGCCGTTGGTCTGGCCGGAGATCAGATTGATCGCGCCGGGCGTCGACGGACCGAAGTTCGTCGTCCAAGAATTGTCGTTCAAGGCGTAGTTTTGCGCGTAGTTCCACATCGTCGACACGGTGTTGCCGTCGTAGTAGCCCATCACGAGGCCCTTGGTCGTGACGGTGGCGGGCGGAGCGCCGGGGGGCGGGCCCGCGGTGCCGGTGAACTCGGGGAACAAGTCCATCGCGCCGTCGTCCGAGGCTTTTTGCTCGGGCAAGTAGTTGTGACCCATGTCCGCTGTTTCGCCCTGATCGGGCGTGAGGCGGAACGGGTTGGCCGCGTCCGTCCCGTTGCCGGCTGCAGTCGAGTTCGGGTTCATAGTCAGCAAGTTCCCGGTCGTGATCGCCGCGAAACTCGCGGTCGGGTCGAGCGGCGTCTTCAGGCTGTTCACGGCCGGAGTGCCCGCCTTCGCCGTAAACGTCGTGCCATCGGCGTTGCCCGCGGTCGGGTAAGTGCCGAAGTAGTGATCGAACGAGATGTTCTCGCCGAAGATCACGATCACGTGCTTCACGGCGGTCTTCGTCGCAAACTTGGTGGCTTCGTCCACACTGCCCGGCGTGTTGCCTTGACCAGCTTCACCGCCGGCGCCAGTTTGGCCTGCGGCTCCCGTGGTGCCATTCATCCCGTCGGCGCCGTTCGTGCCGTCTTTACCCGCGGGACCAGCAGGGCCCGCCGGACCAGCAGGGCCGGCCGGACCCGCACTTCCTGCCGGGCCGGGAGCTCCCGTGTCCCCCTTGTCCCCCGAGCAGCCCGAAATCGCTACGAAAGCGGCAACCATGGTCAATCCAACGTACCTAAGCATTTCGCGATCTCCTATTAACAAATCCTGTCACGCGCGCCGGACCGCGTACTCCCGCGGTCGACGCCCTCGATGGAACGACTCCACCAACGCGCGGTTGCTTAACACGCGGTTCTCCGCGCGGTGTGAACCCCAAGTGACATTTGCGCTAAAGCGATTGCCATGTTGGCTCGGATTAGCAGCGCCATTCGATAAACACGCATGAGCGCGACAGCCCGCCGAGTAACACCAGTGTGACGCAACATTGCCGATGCTCGCGCCGCGACACAGAGACCCAAAGTTGAGCCACGAATCAGCGTTGAAAAACATGACCAGACCCTCGCGCATGCGGCGTGTGTCGACGTGGCTCATGCCCGCGCTCGCACTCAGCGCTTTCGTCGCCTTTGCCGGGCTCTACTCGCGAGCAACGCGAAAAAGTCAGCATGGCGATGCGCACGCGCGTCTCGACGGCGGCGCGCTCAGTCCGGTCATGGCCGACTTTTCCTTTCGCGATCAGCGCGGCGCCATTGTTACCAAAAGTGATCTCGCCGGGCACGTCTGGATCGCCGATTTCGTTTACACGTCGTGCCAGGGGGCATGTCCGCTGCTCACGTCGCGCCTGATCGCGATTCAGCAGCAGCTCCGGGATCCCGCCCTGCGCTTCGTGTCCTTCTCGGTCGACCCGGAGCACGATACGCCGGAGATTTTGGCCCGATATGCGAAGCGCTGGCACGAGGACGCGCGCTGGGAACTGCTCAGCACGAACGAGCGAGGATTGGCCGCGGTGCTTACGGGAATGGAGATTGCCGTATCTCGAGAAGCAAACGAAATCGTGCACAGCAATCGTTTCTTCTTGGTCGATGCGCGCGGCGCGGTCAGCGAAAGTTATGACAGCGCCGACGACGCGGCCATCGCGCGCCTGCTGTCCGATACGAGCCGCGAGCTCGCTTCAGCGATCGAACCCATCGCCAGCCAAAGCGGAGCCGAGCTATTTTCCAAGCTCGGTTGCGCCGGTTGCCACGATGACGCGCAGCTCGCGCCGCCGCTCGGAGGTCTCTTCGGTTCGAGCGTGATGCTGGCGCGCGGCAGCGCACTGCTTGCCGACGATGCCTACATCCACGAATCGATCGTCGCGCCCGCGGCGCAGCTCGTCGCTGGGTACCCAAACTCGATGCCCGCATACGGCGAAATGCTGTCAGAGACTCAAGTCCGAGCTCTCGTCGCCTATGTGCATTCGTTGGCTGGTAGCCCGCGTGCCGAGACTGCAACGCTCAACACCGATCCTGTGTGCGGTATGGTCGTGCGCGTCAGTAAGGATTCCCCGAGCGTCGATTTCGACGGCAAGAGTTATCACTTTTGTTCGTTGCCCTGCGCGCGCCGATTTCAGGCGGATCCTGGGAAATATCTGAAATAGCGCACTGACGTCGCGGATCGCCAAACCCCCGCCCAATTGTCACTCGCGCGTCGCACAGGCCCGGCGTCGCTCTGCTACGCGAGGGGGCGCAAATCGCCACGGATCCTTGCTGCAATCATGACCCCTTCGCTTTCGTTCTACGCCGGCTCGATCGCGGCGCTCCTGCTCGCCGCCTGCAGCACGCAGCACGGCACGCCGGAGGGCGGCGGCAGCGCGACGTCGAATAGCGCCGGGCTCAGCTCCGCAAACGCAGCGTCAGACAGCTCAGCGCCCGTGGATCCGTTCAAGCAGCCATATCGTGGAGTGAGCCTCGCGGCTCGACTCGGCAAGAGCCTGTTCTTCGACAAGACCCTCTCGGCATCCGGCAACATGGCTTGCTCGACGTGTCACGATCCGAACTTTGCCTATGGCCCTCCGAACGGCCTCGCGGTGCAGCTCGGCGGCCCCAAGCTCGATCAACCAGGCACGCGCGCGGCGCCGTCGCTCCGCTACAAAGAGTACACGCCAGCGTACGCCGATTTGCTCGATAATCCGGACGGCATCAGTCAGCCGGGTCCCGGCGGCGGCTTCACCTGGGATGGCCGCAGCAACACGCTCGCGCAGCAAGCCAAACTGCCGCTCTTTTCCCCGATCGAGATGGCCAATGCGAAGCCCGCGGACGTCGTGAACAAGGTGCTCGCGGCTTCGTACGCGCCGCTCTTTCACCAAGTTTTTCCCGGCGACGCCAAGGCCGATCCGGATGCGGCATTGAACGCCATCGTGGCTTCCCTGCAAGCGTTTCAGCTCGAGGACTCGAGCTTCCATCCCTACACGAGCAAGTTCGATCTGCACGCCGGTAACAAGATCGGTGGCGAGTTCACCCCAGCAGAATATCGCGGCGCCAAGATCTACAGCGATCCGAAGAAGGGCAATTGCTTTTCGTGCCACTACCAAGGCCCAGGCATCAACGGCAGCTCGGCCCTGTTCACGGATTTTTCGTATGAAGCGATCGGCGTGCCGCGCAATCGCGAGGTCGCGGCCAACGCGGACGAGAACTATTTCGATCTCGGCATTTGCGGGCCCGCGCGCGGCGACCATCTGCCGCAGGAAAAAGTCGAGAACAAGTTTTGTGGCATGTTCAAAACACCGACACTGCGCAATCTGAGCAAGCGCAGCGCGTTCTTCCACAACGGCGCGATGCACACGCTCGAGCAGGTGATTCGTTTTTACAACACGCGCGATACGCAGCCCGAGATTTGGTATCCGACCGTCGGCGGCAAAGCCAAGACGAAGCCCGACGCGAATTTCCCGAGCTACGGCTTGATCACGACGCAATACGTCGGCGGCAAGCTGCAAAAGTACGACGATTTGCCCGCGCGCTTCGCGGCCAACATCGATCCACAAATGCCGATGGACGGGCGCAAGGCTGGCTCCGCTCCGCCGCTGAACGAACAAGAGATCCAAGACTTGATCTGTTTTCTCGGCACGCTCGAGGACGGCTACGTGCCTCCGGCGTCGCCGCCGATCTCCGGGCCTTGTGTGAATTGAGGAGCACGTGAGAGCGATTCAGTCCTTCGTATCGAAATCCATCGTCGTCTTCGTGGGCGCCGGCTTCGCGCTCGCGGCGTGTCATCGAAAAATCGAGAAGGCCGATTCGAAGCCACCCACGATCGCGACCTTCACGAGCGGCATGCTCGACTACCTCAAGGCCCGCGGCGACTTGTGTTTGGGTAAGCAATTCCCACTCGACGTGACCGAACGCGAAGAGCAGAGCCGCTCGCGCGACGCGCTGCAAATGCCCGTGCTCGAACACGCCGGCCTCGTCACTTCGAGCGACGCGATGGGCTCGATGCAAACCGAAGACGGCCCCGTGCCGACCAAAGTTCGCCGCTACACGCTCACCGAGACCGGCAAGCTCTATTACTTTTCACGCCCGGTGCCGGGCCAAACCGACGCGAAGGGCGCGAGCGTGATGCGCAGCGATCTCTGTGCCGCGCGGCTCAGCCTGGACAAAGTCGTGGGGTTCGAGCTTTCACCGCCCGCGCCGGCCCAACCGACGAGCGCAGTCGTCAGCTACACCTACAAGATCGAGCCTGCCCCGTGGATGAGCATCCCGGAAGTGCAGAACGTGTTCCCGGCCGTTTTGCACGTGATGTTGGGCGCCGAGTCCGCGCAGCTCAAGGAAGGGTTCACACTGACGGACTCGGGTTGGGTCGCGAACGAGCTCGTTCCGAGCGCACCGGCGGCCGCGAAAGGCGCGGCGCCGGTCGCCAATCGATGAGCACCATCGTTCGCTTTTCGCCCGAGCTGAGCCAGTGGCTGATTCAAAATCTCGAACGCGGTGAGGCGCCCGCCGCGCTCGTTCAGATCATGATCGATCAGCGCATGGATCCGCTGGTCGCGCGCGCGATCGTGGACGCGTTCGTCGAGGCGCGCCGGCTCGGCCGTCCCATGCCAGTCGATTTGCTCGAGCTCGAGGACGACGCGCCGCCCTATGTCTACGGCGCGCCGATCGTCTCGCTCTCGCGCGAACTCGAGACGAGCGACCGCGCGGTGCTCGTCTTGATGCGCAGCGAACAGCCGCGCGTGGCCGTGTTCGGCAACGTGCTCGGCGCGGAAGAATGCGAGCGATTGATCGAGCTCGCGCGGCCTCGGCTCCAGCCCTCGACCGTGGTGAACCCGACTTCGGGCAAAGACGAGGTGATGGCTCATCGCACGAGCTTCGGCATGTTTTTCCGGCTCGAAGAAACGCCGTTCATCGCCCGGCTCGATCGGCGCATCTCCGAGCTCATGAATTTGCCGCTCGAAAACGGCGAAGGCTTTCAAGTCCTGCGCTATCCGACGGGCAGCGAAACCACGCCGCACTTCGACTTCTTGCAACCGACGAACGACGCCAACCGCACGTCGATCGCGCGCAGCGGGCAACGCGTGAGCACGCTGATCGCCTACTTGAATGACGTCGACGCGGGCGGCGAAACCACGTTCCCGAAAGCCGGACTTGCGGTCGTGCCGCAGCGTGGCAACGCCGTCTATTTCGAATATGGTAACCCACAAAATCAGGTCGACTACGCTTCGCTGCACGCTGGTGCTCCGGTCCGAAGCGGCGAAAAGTGGGTGCTCACGAAGTGGATGCGCCAGCGCAAATTCGTGTCGGCGAGCGAGGCGGGCTCCGAGGGCATGATTTAGCGCCGCGAATCTCGGTCGCTTGCACGGCGCGAGTGATACGCTGGCCGCTGTGAGCCAAGATTTTTTGATTCGCCCCGCGCGGCCCGGCGATGAAGGCGCCATCTTCGGGTTGATCTTCGCGCTCGCCGAATACGAAAAACTCACCGCGCTCGTGACGGGCAGCGCGGAGAAGCTCGCCGAGCACCTCTTCGGCGACAGGCCCAGAGCGGAAGCACTCGTCGTCGAAAGCGCCGGCGAGCTCGTCGCGTTTGCGCTATTTTTCGGCAATTATTCGACGTTTCTCACTCAGCCCGGGCTCTACCTCGAAGACATTTTCGTTTTGCCCGAACAGCGCCGGCGCGGAATTGGCAAGGCCCTATTGAAAGCAGTCGCGCAGGTCGCCGAAGAGCGAAACTGTGGTCGACTCGAGTGGAGCGTGCTCGACTGGAACGCGAGCGCGATCGCGTTTTACGAGCAGCTCGGCGCGAGCGTAATGCCAGATTGGCGCGTCTGCCGCGTCACTGGCGCGGCACTGACCGAGCTTGCCGCGCGCTAAGCTCTACTCGTAGTGACAGCTCTTGCCCGCCGAAACATCACGCGACGGCGAACCGATGCGCGTCACGACAGCGGCGCTCTCGCCGGGCTTCGCGCGGACCGTCAGATGCGGCGAGGGATCCACGTTGGTCCACACTTCACACGAGACCGCCCGCTCGCAGTGATTGCTGAGTGTCACCACGTGCGTGTAGCCGACCGAGTAGCGAACACTCGCCGTTACCGCCGCACAGTCTCCGACTGCATCCGCGAGCGGCTCAGCCGAACGCGCGCTCGTCGCGAACACGAGCGGCGCTAGTCCGAGCGCTAGCGCCGCGACGGCCGTGGATTTCCAAGTCACGCGCCGATTCTCTCGCAATCATTCGTAGGGGGACCAATAACCGTCTTCCCAGACCCATTCATTGCCGTCCCAGACCCATTGCGGCGCGATCCAAACCCAGCCCGGATAGAGCGGCGTCGTCCAGTATGGGCCGCCGAACCAAACCCAGGAATTGCCGTGCCAGCCCCAGAAACCGTGACCCCAATACGGGTGGCCGTAGACGCCGACGCCCGCGAAGTGCACACGACCGGCAAAGTGCGGCCCGCCATAAAAATGTCCGCCATAGTAATGACCACCGGCGAAGTGACCGCCGCCGTAAAAGCGACCGCCGCCACCGCCGCGTACGCCCACGCCAACACCGACGCGTCCGCCGCCACCGAAGCTCGAGCCACCGACGACGTGACCGCTACCGGCAAAATGACCGCCACCGAAGTGACCGCCGCCACCGAAGTGACCGCCTCCGCCGCCGTGACCCCCGCGTGCGAACGCGGTTCCAGGAATTGCCACGCCGCCCGCTGCGAGCGCGGCAATTAGCGGGAGTGCTTTCCATTGGGTCATGACTTCATCCTTCTTCCTTCTTAAGAATTATAACGCAGGGTGCGCGCTTCGCATCGGGCGCGAGTGCGCTTTCACTCATTTCAACGTTTTTCCGAGCGATTTGTTTCCCCGGGGCGGCATTGTTGCGCGCTTGGGTCGCGCTTGAGGTAAAAAGCGCCGCATGGCTGAAACCCCGAGCAATCTCAAAGTTTTTGCCGGCGCATCTCATACGGAATTAGCCGTGGAAATCTGCCGTCACCTCGGCATTCCGCTCGGGCGCGCGCACACGACGCGTTTTTCGAACGAAAATCTCAAAATCAAAATCGAGGAAAATGTCCGCGAGCAGGACGTCTTCGTCGTGCAGAGTGCGTGTCCGCCTTTGTCGGAGCACATCATCGAACTGTTGATCATGCTCGACGCATTGCGGCACGCTTCGGCGCAGCGAGTCACCGCGGTGATTCCGTATTTCCCATACGCACGCAGCGACAAGAAAGACGAACCGCGTATCTCAATCACCGCGCGATTGATGGCGGACTTGCTTGCGACTGCCGGCGCGAATCGCGTGCTCACGGTCGATCTCCATTAGCCGCAAATTCAGGGATTTTTCTCGATCCCCGCCGATCAACTGACGGCCGTGCCGGCGCTCTGTGAACGACTGAAGCAAGATGATTTGTCGAACACCGTCGTCGTCGCGGCTGACGTGGGTGAAGCCAAAGACGCCGGTCGCTTTGCCAAGCGGCTCGATTTGCCGCTCGCGTTCATCGACAAGCGCAGAAGCGGCGACGACGAAAACGCCAAAGCGCAGCACGTGATCGGCGACATCGTTGGCAAGCATTGTTTGCTCGTCGACGACGAGATCGCGACCGGCGGCACCATCTTCAGCGCGACCGAGTTCTTGCTCGAACGCGGCGCCAAATCGGTGTCCGCCGCGATCATTCATCCGGTCTTATCCGGGCGCGCCGCGGAGCGACTGGCGAGCTCGCAGCTCCAGCGCCTGCTGGTCACGAATACGATCCCGATCCCGGCCGAGAAGCGCTCACCGAGAATCGAAGTTTTGTCGCTCGCGCCGCAACTCGCGACGGCCATCACGCACATTCACGATGGGCGCTCGGTGTCGGAGTTGTTCAGTTAGTTATTGGTTCTCTGCGCGGCCCAGCGCCGCGCAGGGAGAAATCCGCGCGTCGCAACTCTTGGCGGGCAGGCGCGCTTCCTTACTTCCGCTGCGCATGGCGGCCCTGCGCGAGCCACTGCGCTTGGCCGCTCGCGCTTCCGGTTGTGCGACGGGCGCCTGGTCGGTCAGACTCGCGTTGGCGTGTGGCTACTCGACTAATCCGTGATCAGCCGCGCGAGTCTGGGGCTTTGTATTATTTCCGTGCGTCCGGCTGAAGGCCTTCGCGCGCGCTCTGGCGCGAAAGAGATCAGCCGGAGAGGACACGCCAAGAGTTGCGATGCGTGTATTTCCTTCACCCTGCGCGCCCCAAAACTCATTTCTCGCTGTCGAGAGCCACCATTTGCGCGGCGGCGTAGCGCGTGCCTTGGATTGCGTCAGAGGGCACGAGTGACTCGAGCTCGGTCACGTCTTTCGTGGAGAGTGGTTTGTCGAGCGCGGCGAGTGAGTCGGCGAGCTGCTTGCGATTTTTTGCGCCGACGGTCGGCACGAAGCGCGGCTGTTTCGCGAGCGCCCAAGCGAGCGCGAGCTGTCCCGCAGTGAGCCCGCGCGCTTCGGCAAACCGTGCGACCGCCGCGACGATGCGATCGTTGTTGGTTTTGGCATCGCCGCTGAAGCGCGGCAGATGAGCGCGATAATCGCCTTTCGTGCCGACGCCTTTGCTGCCGGTCAAAAGCCCGCGCGAAAAGATGCCGTAGAGCGTCGCGCTGACGCCGAGCTGCTCGAGTAGCGGGAAGATTTTCGATTCCGCACCGCGCGTCACGAGCGAGTATTCGATTTGAAGATCGACGATCGGGTGCACCTTCGCGGCGCGCGCGATGGTTTCGACGCCGACCTCGGACAACCCGATGTGCTTCACGTAGCCGGCTTTGACCATGTCCGCGATCGCGCCGACCGTGTCTTCGATCGGCACGGCTGGGTCGAGCCGCCCGGGACGATAAATGTCGATCGCGTCGACGCCGAGGCGCTTCAGGCTGTAGGCGAGAAAATTCTTCACCGCGGCCGGCCGCGCGTCGAAGCCATTCCAGCTGCCGTCCGGGCCGCGCAAGCCGCCGAACTTGACCGAGAGCTGCACGCGATCGCGAAGTCCGGCGATGGCGCGGCCGATCAGCATCTCGTTGTGGCCCATGCCGTAGAAATCGCCGGTGTCGAGCAGCGTGATGCCCGCGTCGATCGCGGCGCGGATCGTGGCGATGCTCTCCGCGTCCTCCGTTTCGCCGTAGATGCCGGAAAGGCCCATGCAGCCGAGCCCGATCGGAAACACTTTCGGGCCGGTTTCCCCGAGTTGCGTGAATTGCTTGGTTTGGTTGGTCATCGCTTTGCTGGCTCCTTCGAGGCTCGAGAATAACGCTCGCCACGTTTCATTCCAGTGAATAAGATGTATGAAACGCATGAATCAGATTTATGAACGAGATTTTGATCTGAATCTGCTCCGCGTGTTCGTGGTCGTGGCCGAAGCGGGCAGCGTCACCGGCGCAGCCGAGCGGCTCTATCTCACGCAGCCGGCGATCAGCGCGGCGCTGCGCCGCTTGACCGGGCGCGTCGGCGAAGCTTTGTTCGCGCGCGAGGGCCGCGGTCTCACGCTCACCACGCGCGGCAAGCGGCTGCTCGATACCGCGCAGCCACACCTCGCTGCATTGATCGGCGCGGCGCTCGCGCCGGCCGCGTTCGACCCCGAAACCAGCGAAGACACCGTGCGCATTGGTTTGTCGGACGCGAACGAGTCGTGGCTCTTGTCGCCATTGCTTCGCGTGCTACGCCGTGAAGCGCCGCGGCTCAAGCTCGTGATCTTGCCGATTCAATTTCGCACCGTCGCGGACGCGTTCGCCGAAGGGCGGCTCGATCTTGCGCTCACCGTGGCGGACGATCTTCCCGCGGGCACGGGCCGGAAGCCGCTCTTTTTCGGGGGCTTCGTCTGTTTGTTCGACCCGCGCAGCCTGGATTTTCCGAAGCGCCCCACGATCGAACGCTACCTCGCGGAAGAGCACGTGATCGTGTCGTACAACGGCGATCTGCGCGGCGTGGTCGAAGATCTGTTGGGTTTGCGCCGCAAAGTGCGGATCTCGGTACCGACCTTCACGCAAGTCGGCGCCGCCCTCGACGGCACTGGACTCGTCGCGACCGTTCCGGACGTCGTGGCGCGCGATTCGATCAAGACGCGACCGCACCTCCGCACCGCGATCAAACCCTTCGGTTTGAGCAGTACGCCGATGGAACTATTGTGGCGGAAAGCCGCCGAAGGCGAGGGCGCCGTGAGCTTCGTGCGAAAGCACATCGAGCACATCGCCGCGCAGATCTCACCCCCCAAAAAAACCACGCCGCGCCATCAAGTGTCGAAGAAAAGCTGATAGCATCCACAGGCCATGCGCGCGCTCTTCATGTTCGGCCTCGTCTTCCTGCTCGGCGCTTGCCCGACGAACGACCACGAAAAAGCTTCGTCACTGCCACCGTGCAGCAAATTCGGAGACAACTGCGAGTTCGCGCCGGGCAAACTCGGCAGCTGCGTGGTCAAAGACGGCTGCACCGCGGGCAATTGCTTCGTGTGCCAGTCGCAACATTAGCTGACCGTGATTGCGTCGCACCGGCAAATGTCGCAATTTGCGGGCTCAGCATGATTTCCGAAGGGCCACGCAGCACGCCGTCTTCACCAACGCAGCAGCGCGCGCTCGGTGTGTTCGCGCTGGCCGCGGTCGCCGCGCTGCTCGCGCTCGCCGCGCCGGTGTCTTCGGGTTTGTTTTTGGGTACGCTGCTCGCGTTCTCGCTGCTCGGCGTGTACGAGCGATTCTCGCGTCGTTCGAAGCGACCGGTGTTCGCAGCCGTGGTGCTCGCACTCGGGTCGGGGCTCGCGATCTTGGGCGGCCTGTTCGGCATTTTGTACTTCGTGGTCATTCGGGGCGCAGCAGCCGCGGAACGGCTGTCGAAAGGCTTCGAGCCCGAAGGCGCGCTGCAAAAGCTGACCCTGCGCGTAGAGCAGATGACCGCGGGCTTGCCCTTCGGCCCAATTGATTTGACGACTCGCGTTCGCGGCGCGGCGGCCGAAGCGGCGTCGCGGCTCGCGCAGTGGATCGGCGCCATCGCGGGCGCCACGCTCGGCGGCTGCCTGACGCTATTTTTCACCGTGATGACGACATTTTTCGTGCTGCGCCATTGGACCGAAATCCTGAAGCGCTCCGAGCGCATGCTGCCGCTGCATCCGAAGCACACGCACGTCGTGATGTCGGAGTTTCAGATCGTCGGCAAAGAGGTGTTCGTGGGCACGATGCTGACCGGCATCGCGCAAGGCGTTTTGGCCGGCATCGGTTACGCGCTCGCGGCCGTGCCCGAAGCCGCGCTGCTCGCGACCATGACCGCAATCTGCTCGCTCGTGCCCGCGGTCGGCACGCTCTTGGTTTGGATTCCAGTCGGAATTGGGCTGATCGCGAGCTCGCACGCCGTGGCCGGCGTGTTCGTCTTGCTTTGGGGCGCGCTGGTCGTGGTCGGGCTTTCGGACTACGTGATTCGGCCGACGCTCGTCGGCGGTCACGGTCACGTTCCGACACTGCTCACGTTCATTTCTTTGTTCGGTGGCGTCGAGGTGTTCGGCCTGCTCGGCTTGATCGTGGGGCCGGTCATCGCGTCCGTCGCGCTCGCCTTGTTGCGCACGTACGACCGCGAGATTTGCGATACGTGAGCGCGGCGCAAACGAACGCGCCGCAGCGAGGACAGTTTGTGACGAGACCCGATGGCAACAGAGAGTCGCGCGTGAAATCTGTGAGGCATTTCGGCAAATCGCTCGAGAAAGGCTGCGCCGTCAAAAGTGCGTGATGCCGCGCGCGGTTCGAGTTAATTCTCCCGCACCATGACGCTTCGAAAAGACGTACTCGCTCAAGCTGCCACCATCGCTCGAGGCCTCGCGATCGACGCGGTGCACGCGAGCCAAAGCGGGCATCTGGGTTTGCCGCTCGGTTGCGCCGAAATCGGCGCGGTGCTGTTCGGACATGCGCTGAGCCACAATCCCGAGCATCCCGAGTGGCTCAATCGCGATCGCTTCGTGCTCTCGGCCGGTCACGGCTCGATGTTCCTTTATTCGTGGCTGTGCCTCAGCGGCTATGCCGAAATGCCGATGGAAGAGATCAAGCGCTTCCGGCAAATGGGCTCGAAGACGCCCGGCCATCCCGAGCTCACGCACGCGCCGAGCGGCATCGAGACCACGACTGGGCCGCTCGGGCAAGGCGTCGCGAACGCGGTCGGCATGGCGGTCTCGGCGAAGATAGCCGAAACGCGCTTCAACACTCGAGAGCACGTGATCTTCGATCATCACGTCGTGTGCCTCGCCGGTGACGGCTGCATGCAAGAAGGCGTAGCGATGGAAGCGGTCGCCTTCGCCGGTCACCAAAAGCTCGACAACCTGATCCTGATCTACGACTCGAACGCGGTCACGCTCGACGCGATGGCCAAAGCCACGCAAAGCGAAGACACCGCCAAGCGCTTCGAGGCGATCGGCTTCGACGTGCAAACGGTGGACGGCCACGAAATGGACGCATTTTACGCCGCGTTCGAGCGCGCGAAGAACGCCGGCAGCGGCAAGCCGCAGTTCATCATTGCCAAAACCTTGATTGGCAAGAGCATCCCCGAAGTCGAAGGCACGCAAAAAGCGCACGGCGAAAGCGGCGCGAAGTTCGCGGACGCCGCGCGCAAGGGCCTCGGTTTGCCGGACACTCATTACTACGTGTCGCCCGAAGTGCAGGCGTACTTTGCCGAACACAGGAAGACGCTCGCCGCCGCCTACGACGGCTGGACCAAGAAATTCGAAGCTTGGCGGGGCAAGAACCCAGAGCTCGCCAAGGTGCTCGCCACTTCGATCGCGAGTTCGCACACCTTGCCCAAGCAGACCGCGCAAAAGACGCCGCCCGTGGCCGAGCTGCTCGCGGCGGTGCCCGAATTCCCCGCAGACACCAAGATCGCGACGCGCAAAGCCGGCCAAGACGTGCTCCAGCCGCTGGCCGCGAAGGTGCCGCTCTTGATCGGCGGCAGCGCCGACCTCTACGGCTCGACGCTGAACTACATCGGCGATCTCAAAACCGGCAATGACGATTTCGCGCCCGGCCACTACAGCGGTCGGAACATTCGCTTCGGCATTCGCGAACACGGCATGTGCGGCATCTTGAATGGCATTGCGTGTCACGGCATTTTCCGGCCCAGCGGCGCGACCTTCCTCGTGTTCGCGGATTATTGTCGAGCCTCGATTCGACTCGCGGCGCTCAGCCACTTGCCGGTGATCTACGTCTTTACGCACGACAGCGTCGGCGTCGGCGAAGATGGCCCGACGCACGAGCCGGTGGAGACCATCCCGGGGCTACGCGTGATCCCGAACCTCGACCTGATTCGCCCGGCGGATCCCGAAGAAACCGCTGGCGCGTTCGCCGCCGCGCTCGATCACACCGATGGCCCGACGTTGCTCGCGCTCACGCGCCAAACTGTGCCGCTGCTCAGCCAAATCCCAGTCGCCACGCGCCGTGAAGGCGCGCTCAAAGGCGGCTACATCGCCAAAAAAGAAACCGCCCAGCTCGATTTGATTTTGCTGAGCGCGGGCAGCGAGCTGCAGCACGCGCTCAAGGCCGCCGAATCGCTCGGGCCGGGCACGCGCGTGGTGAGCCTGCCGTGTTTCTCGCGCTTCGAGCGGCAATCCAGCGAATACCGCGAAGAAGTACTACCGAAATCCTGCCGCAAGCGCGTGTCGATCGAAGCGACCGTGACTTCGACTTGGGCGCGCTATGTCGGCATCGACGGCATCTCGGTCGGGATCGATCGCTTTGGCATGTCCGCGCCGGGTGCTGAAGTGATGAAGGCGCTCGGCATGACCGCGGAGAGCGTGCTCGAAGCCGTAAAGAAACTCCAATAGCCGTTCGCTTTGCCGCGCCGTGCCGCGCAAGGCAAACCAACCCAAAATAAAAAAAGCGCGCGTTGTTCGAGACAGTGCGCGCTTTCTTTTTTTGGGGGTGCGCGGACGGCGAAGCGCGGCGCGGAGTCGCGCCGAGTTCGCCTCGTCTTTTAGAACCGCGAGTCCGGGCGATTGCGATCCTGGCGGTCTTCACCGCGCAGCTCTTCCGCGCGCCCGTCGGCTTCGAGCCGCTCGTTGTCGACGAATGCGCCGACGCGATTTTTCACCGCGCCTTTGACTTGCTCGGCTTTGCCTTTGGCGCGTTCGGCGGCCTTTGCAGCCTCCTGCTTGGCTTTGCCTTCGAGCTCGCGCGCTTTGCCTTCGGCGCGCAGGCGATCGCTACCGATCACGTTGCCGATTCCGCCTTTGATTTTGCCGCCGATTTCTTCGGCCGCGCCTTCGACGCGTTTGCTGTCATTGCTCATGGTGTCTCCTCTTTCTTCGATCAGGTGGGAACCTTGAAGCGGTGCGAAGCGCGCGGGCCGTGACGAAGCCGGCGCTTGTTCGGTGTTCCATAAGCGACGAGCGCGATGATCAGCATCGTCGCGATCACCGCGGTACAAATTCGAACGGGTGATTCGAACGCGAACCCGACCGTGCACGCCGCCAAGCAGATCGCACTGCACGCAATGGCGACCCAAATCGATCGCGATCTGCTCGACGAACGCCTCATGCCGGAAAGCTCTGCAAGCCGCGCACCAACTCTTGCAAAACTCGGCGAACGCGCCGGATTCGCCGCCCTACGCGACGCAATTCAGCCACTTGCAAGCGCGGCGCAGCGCCTCGATTGACGCGCACGCCACGCCTTCACCAATCGTGTGGCGGCCTTGTTCCCCGAGCTCACGCAAATTTGGCTCTCGAGTAGAGCTCACGCTGACGCGCAAAAATAGCGCTATGCTGCGCGGCGCAATGAGCGACACGCGCTTCCCCTGCCCTGCTTGCGGTCACTTGGTGTTCGACGAAGCGCCCGGCTCGGACGACATTTGCCTAGTCTGTTTTTGGGAAGACGATTTGACGCAGCTGCGCTGGCCCGCGCTCGCCGGCGGCAAGAACGAAGTCTCGCTCGCCGAAGCGCAAAACAACGTGCGAAAGCTGGGCGCGATCGAAGAGCGCTTCGTCGGCGATGTGCGACCGCCAAGCGCCGAAGAACCACTCGATCCCGAGTGGCGACCGATCTCGCCGAGCGATCCATTCGAAGCGCCGGACGACGCCGCGCCGTGGCCCGCGGACCCGAGCACGCTCTACTATTGGCGCAAGAACTATTGGCGCGCCGACAAGCGCGCGCCGGCATGAGACGCGAAACGCCGCGCGCTCACTCGTCCGAGCCGCGGATGCGGAAGAGCAGCCGCTCGATTTTGCGCAACAACAGCTCCGCGTCCGTCTTTTCGACGTAGTCTTCGGCGCCCAGCGAAAGCGCGATGCGTCGTTCTTTTTCGAGGTCGCGCTCCGCGGACCAAACGAGCACCGGAATGTCTTTCGTCTCCGGATCTGCCTTCAAGCGCGACAGCAAATCGCGGCCATCCGCGTCGGGAAACCCGAGATCGAGCACCAACAAATCCGGCTTCACTTCGCGCGCGACACGCTGCACTTCAGCACCCGACTTCACTTCCAACACCACGTGACCGAACTCCGCGGCTACGCGCTTCACGGCGCGCTGCACCATCGGATCGTCGTCCGCGAGCAGAATGCGACAGGGATCCGCCATCGGGCGCTACTATAACCGCGCCGAGCACGCCGCGCAGACGTGAACCTGCGCCCGAATCATGCCGAAATGTGGGCTCAGCGACGAAATCCGTCAGCCGCTCGCTGCGATCGCGCGCTTAGTCAATTTTTTCGTGCGCTCGAGCGCGCGTTCAGTGACAAGGCGCGCCGGTGGTAACCATGCTGGTCACGGGGCTACAGGTCAGGTTCGCGTTCACGCAAGTAACCAGGGTCTTGCTGCCGCAGAGTGCGTTCACGCCGGACCCGGTGCGGCCCGTGCCTTGAAACCCGGCGTTGTCCGCGCCGGTCGGACAGCTCAAAATGTTGTTACACACGGGCGCCGCGCCGCGCGCGCTGGGATCCTCGACTTCGATGCCGGAGCAGTCGTAGTCGAACGAAAGGACGTTGCCCGCGGTCGTGTAGCCATCCGAGTAGAAGTTCGGGTTCTTCGGGAAGACCAACTGATTGTCGTCGTCGCAATCGCCGCCCAGCAGCACCCAGGCGCCGTTCGTCGGTGCATCGCACGACACGACGCTGCCCGAGCTCCGACCGTAGCCATCGCCGTCGCCGTCCGGGAACCAAGTCTGCACGCAACCTCCGGCGCCCGCGTCGCCGATCGCGCCCGCGCTCTCGCCAGCGCCGGCAATGCTGCCCGCAACGCCGCCGCTCGATATGCCGCCGCTGCCGCTGCTCGCGCCACCCGCGTTCGTACCGGCACTGCTCGTCCCAGCCATGCCGCTGAGCTCGCCCGCAGCGCCTCCGTCACTCACGCCGACTCCGCCGTTGCCCGCGTTTGCGCGCGAACCCGCGACTCCGCCTTGGCCGCCGCTCGCGCGCGTGCCGCTCGCGCCGCTCGCCGCACTCACGTCGCCCGCGCTGCCACCGCTCATGACGGAACCCGCCACCCCCGCGCCACCGCCACCACCGGCGAAGTCAGCTCCGCCACAACCTGCTGCGATTGCAGCCGCGAATCCGACCAGACCGAAGAGCAGACTGAGCGAACGAAACGTCATCCAAGTAAGCGCGGGCACTACTCGCCGCACACAAAGCGTAGCGCGGATGGCCGGCCCGTGTACAAGCGCGACTTCGCCCTCGCTCAGTGCGCGCCGCCCGAACGCGCAATTCCAGTGTCAACGCTCGCCGCGACTCACACTCGAGGCTGCTTTCCGCGGCCAAAGCTAGACACGCGCCGCGCTTCCCGCACACAGCATCTTGAACTGAGACGGTTTCACCCGCTTCTGCGCTGGGCCGCTCGACCTTGAAACGAGCGCGTCACACGTCACTCTGCGACGCGAGCGCAGCCGCAACGCGACGCGGTCCAGCGCGTTCACCGCGCCGCGCGCGCCTTGTAACGCGCTCAATTCCCCACGCGTTTCAGCGCAACCGCGACGTTCGCCGAGTTCCAGCAATCGGTGATGTCCCAACTGAACGTCGTCGTATTGCCAATCAAGGAGTAACCCGCAACACCGATGAAGATCGGATCGCTCGCGTTCCTGAGGTTCATCGTTTGCGTCATCGTGCCCGGCGAGCTCACGGTCGCCGTGGTCGAAGTGCGCGCGCCGATCACGGCGTAGCCAATCGTCCCGGCTTGCGCTTGCGGGAACGTGAGCGTCACGGCGCGATTGCCGAAGCCGGCTTGGTCGCAGTCGTTGTCGACTTCGGTTTTGCTCGTGGTCACGAAAGGCGACGGCGTTTGCTGCACGTTCTCGAGCTCGACCACGTTCATCGCGCCGAAGCCGCCAAAGTCGTTGTTGTTGTAAGTGACCGCCACGGAATACATGCCTGCGGTTGACGGCAGAGCCGCATCCAGCAAATAGAAAATGCCGGCATAGGAATGCATTTCGCTGGTGTTGATCTGCGCTGCAGCGATCATCGGCGTGCCGTTGTACTTCACGGATTCAGTCGTCAAATATGGCTCCGACGCGGTCACCCCCACCAAAACGATCCGCGAATTGCCGGCGCCCGCGCTGAGCGCGTGCGTCTTCGTCAGCACCGGCAGCCCCGAAGTCCCGAAGTTCATCATCGCGCTGAGCCCCGAATTCGCGACCGTGATGTCGAGGTGATCGGAGCAGCCCGAGGCCAGGCAAAAGCCGTTCGCTGGGCAAGCGTCGCCGCAATCGGTGCAGTTGCTCAAGGTGCCGAGCTGCGTATTGCAACCCTGTTGCGGCGTGCCGCAATTCTTGAAGCCCGCATTGCACGTCGGCGTGCACGCGCCGCCCGTGCAAGACGTCGCGCTCGCGTGCGCACTGCCGCAGACGACGCCGCAGCCGCCGCAATTCAGTTTGTCGCTGCCAACCGGCAATTCGCAGCCGTTCGCCTTGTTCGAGTCGCAGTCGGCGAACAGCGGCGCGCACAGCGGATTGCACGCGCTCGCCGAGCAATGGTTGCTCGTCACGTGCGCGGCCGCGCTCGCATCGCAGCCCTTGCCGCAGCCACCACAGTTTCCGTCGTCCGTCGCGCTGTCGATCGGGCAACCATTTTGCGGATTGGTGCACGAGATATGGGTCCCGGCGCAGATCGGCGCGCAAGTGCCCGCGTTGCAGCTCGTGCTGGTCGTATTCGCGGTCGAGCAAGCGGTACCGCAATTGCCGCAATGATTCTTGTCCGTCTTGAGGTCGACCTCGCAGCCGTTCGTCAAATCCGTGTCGCAGTTGGCGTGATCCACGCCACAGCCGTCGAAAACGCAGGCGCTATTCCCGCAATGCGCAGTCGCGTTCGAGAAGTAGCTGTTGCAGTTCGAGCCTGCCGCGCCGCAACCGCCGCAATTGGTTTGGTTCGTCGAAAGGTTCACTTCGCAGCCGTCCGTCGGCGAATTGTCGCAATCCGCGGCTGGCGCGGTGCACGATTTGACTTGGCACAGCCCGCCCGCGCAGAGCGGCGTGCCGCCCGCGACCGTGCAAGCTTTACCGCACGCGCCGCAGTTCGCGCTGTCGGTCTGCGTGTTCGTCTCGCAGCCGTTCGCGTAGCCGAGCGTGCAGTCGGCAAAGCCGGTGTTGCACGAAGCGACCGTGCATTGCGTGTCCGTGCACGCGGCGACGCCATTGGCGACCACGCACAAGTTGCCGCACGTTTTGCAGTTGTTCACGTCCGTGCGCAAGTTCGTCTCGCAGCCGTCGTGCGTCGGATCGTCGGTCGGATCGCCGTTGCAATCACCCCAGCCGCTCGGGCACACGCGTTCGCCGCACTGGTCGTTCGCACAAAACGGAGTGCCGCCCTGCGTCGGGGTGCAGACCACGCCGCAACCACCGCAGTTGTTGACGTCGTGGCTCACGTCCTTTTCGCAGCCATTTTCCGGCTTGCCGTCGCAGTCGGCGAAGCCCGAATCGCAGCTGATCTGGCACGCTGAACCGGCGCACGACGGCGCGCCGTGAATCGCCGGGCAACTCACGCCGCACGCGCCACAATTTTCGACGTCCGTCTTGGTGTTTGCTTCGCAGCCGTCTTTTGGATCGCCGTTGCAGTCCGCGAACGGCGCGCTGCACGTGCCTACCGCGCAGACGCCGCCCGCGCAGGCCGCGCTCGCGTTCGGCAGCGAGCACGGCGTGGCGCAATCGCCGCAATGATCGGCGTCGGTGCGCAGGTTCGTTTCGCAGCCGTTCTGCGCGTCACCGTCGCAGTTGGCGGTGCCGGCGCCACAAGCGAGCGCGCATTTGCCGCTCTCGCAGTCGCCGCCCACGCAGTCGGACGGCGTCAAGCAACCCTGGCCCGAGATGCAGGCCGAGCAATCCGCTCCGCCGCAATCGACGTCGCTTTCAGTTCCGTTCTTCGCGCGGTCGTTGCAAGTCGCGGTCGCGCAGCTCGAACCGCCGCACACGCCGCTCGTGCAATCCGAGCCGCTCGCGCAGCCGAGCCCGTCCGCGCAGGGTTTACAGGCGCCGCCGCCGCAATCCACGTCGGTTTCCGTGCCGCTTTGCACGCCATCCGTGCAACCCGCTGCTTGGCACGAACCGCCGGTGCAAGTGCCGTCTTTGCAATCGCCTTGGCTGTTGCAGCGCTGGCTCAAGGCACACGGCGCGCAGGTTCCGCCACAATCGACGTCCGATTCGCCGTCGTCGATTTGCGAATCTTGGCAATGCGGCAAAGTCGCGCCAGCGTCCGGCTCGCCAAATGAAAAGCTCGGCGTCGTGCACGAAGCGAGCGCACAGGCTCCCACAAAAACCAAACCCACGACACTCGCGACGCGAGTGAGACCGTGTTCGAACATCGCGCGCAAGCTACTCTGCGCCGCGAACTCACGCTCTCGATTTTTGATCACTTCGCGCGGCGCGCCGCGCGATGCATTCATATCCTCGTGAGTTCACGTCCAGAAATCAGCGGTAAAAGATGAACTTTGACCGAGCAGGTGAGTGCGGATGTAGAGTCGAACGCGAGATGAAGGACAACTTGGTGCGTTTCGGTGTCGCGATGGAGTCGAGTCTGATCGAAGAGCTCGACGCGCTCGCCGCGGCGCGCGGCTGCAATCGCTCGGAGCTTTTGCGCGATCTCACCCGCGCCGAGCTCAGCCGCAGCGCGCTCGGCGAAAAAGTGCCGGCTTTCGCCGCGGTCACGTTGGTCTACAACCACCACGTGCGCGAGTTGTCCGAGCGCCTCACCGCGCTGCAACACGATCTCGGCGAGGCCGTGCGCTCGAGCATGCACGTGCACCTCGATCACGAACACTGTCTCGAAGTGATCGTGATGCGCGGTCGCTCGGACGAGCTCAAAGAAGTCACGAGCCGCATGATCGGCACGCGCGGCGTGATCCACGGTGGCGCGGAATACGTCGCGGAAAACGCGCTGCAGCTCAGCAACTCGGGTCGCCGCGCGCACGTGCACGAACACGAAGACGGCCAGACCCACGCGCACCCGCACTCGCCGGAACACGTGCATCTACACGCTCACGCGCCGCACCAACACGCGCCAGGCAAACCCAACAAAAAAAACTTACCGCGCGCCCAACGCCTGAAGACACGCCGTTGATCGCACTTTCGTTTGGGGTTGCCTCCCGCATTTCACGGCGCGGACGGCGGGCATGCTCGGCGCTCCCGCGCCTGCGCCGCCCGGGCCTCCAAGCGTCTGCGTTCCGCAGCCGCGGAGGCCCCACGCATGCAGCGTGCAGCATGAAGCGGCTCGGCGAAGGCGGAAGCGGCTCGGCGATTTTCCGTGCTACATTCCGGCCGTGAGCGTCGTTCCCGCAGTGCAACGAGCCGAGCCCGAGTCGCACGCGCTCGCGACCACCGAAGCAAGGGCGCGAACCGCCGCCGAACCGACGTTGAGCGGTTGGGGCATGATGCCCGAACCGGGCACCGAGATTTTGAGCGAGCAGCTCGAGCCGGTCACGCGCGGCGCGGCGCTCTCGCGCGGGCTCGGCCGTTCGTATGGGGATTCGTCCCTGCCGGCGCGCGCGACGGACAAATTGGTCTGCACGCGTCTGGCCGATCGGATTTTGGATTTCGACGCCGAGAGCGGCGTGCTGCGCGCGGAAGCCGGCTTGAGCCTCTGCGAAATCAATCGGCTGTTCATGCCGCGTGGCTTCTTTTCGCCGGTCACGCCAGGCACCAAATACGTCACGCTCGGCGGCATGGTCGCGAGCGACGTGCACGGCAAAAATCATCATCGCGAGGGCTGCTTCGGCGCGCACGTGCGAAGCCTGCGCCTGCGGCTCGCGGACGACAGCATCGTCACCTGTTCGCCGGAGCGCGATTCGGACCTATTTTACGGCACGATCGGCGGTATGGGCTTGCTCGGCCACGTGCTCGAGGTCGAGTTTCGATTGCATCGCATTCCCACGCAATGGATCCGCGTCGAGACCGAGCGAGTGCGCGACATCGACGAATACATGACCGGGCTCAACCGCGCCGCGCCGGTCTGGCCCATGACCATGGGCTGGATCGATTGCTTGACGCGCGGTCGTTCACTCGGCCGCGGCATCTTGGCAGCGGGCCGCTGGGCGGAGCCGAACGAAGCGCCGAGCGCGCCGCCCGCTGAAAAGCGCAAAATCACTTTTCCGATCAC
>DATATR010000403.1:0-2291 GCA_036268695.1 Polyangiaceae bacterium
GCTTCCAAATTGTGAACGACTTTGGCCCGTACCCGGTCCTGCGCTACGACGTGAACGGATTCTAGCTGCGGCGTGAGGCGCGAACAAATCAGCCTTCGCATCGAACTCGCGAGACCAAAAACGAACCGCGCTTGGCAGATCGGGCTGAAGAGCCCTATCTTCGAAAGGTTGGCTGCTGGGGGATTTTCCGATGGCTCGCGCGCAAGAACCATGAACCCACTTCAACTGCGTTTGCAGCGACTCGAAGCATTGCACGGCCTGTCGAGCCGCCTGGCGGGCGAATCGAGCGGCGGCTTGCTCGGCGATTCGCTCGACGTGTTGATCGAGACCGCGAAAGCGCGCGCCGCCGCTGCGTTCACACTCGACCCGACGCTCGATTCGGTCGCCGAACGCGGGCTCGGTGATCGCGGCGGCCCGGAGCTGGTCGTTTTAAGGCGCGCGCTCAGCACGATCGCGCAGCGCGCGGTCAGCACGCGTAAGTTGGTCCTGCTCAGCGATCTCGGGCGCGATCGCGAAGGCATCGACGACGCAGGTGAAATCCTGGCGCTCGGCGCGCGCGCTGCGCTGGCGGTGCCGGTGCTTCATCGGCGCGAAGTTCATGGGGTATTCGTGCTCCTGTTCGACGATGCGTCGCGCAGCGACGACGAGGCGCAGCATTTCGCGCTCACCGTTTCGAACATGGTCGCTGTCGCGTTCGAGCGCGAGCTCGCGCGCGGCCCCGACGCGCCGACCAACGACGAGCTCGCCGAAGCCAGCCGCATGGCGAGCCTCGGGCTGCTCACCGCGAGCGTGGCGCACGAGCTGCGCGGTCCGGCCGGCGCGATGATCCTGCAACAAGAAGAGCTCGGCCGGCTCGTCGAGCAAGTGAGCGAGCTGTCTGACACGAACGACCCGGAACTGGCCGCCGCAATTCGCGAGCTCGGCGAAGTATCCGCCGATATCCAGACCGCGGTTTCGCGTATTCGCGACACCGTCGAGCAACTCTCCCTCGTCTCGCGGCGCGAAACCTCGCCCGAGTGCGTCGACATCGTCACCATCGTGCGCGAGTCACTCGCGATTGCGCTGCCACACCTCGAACGGCGCGGCATCACGCTCACGCAGCAAGCGGATGGCCCGAGCTTCACCGTCGGACGTCGCGACAGCTTGGGACAAGTCGTGCTGAACCTCGTGTTCAACGCGGCCGATGCCTGTGAAGGCACTGCGCGGCCAGAAGTCTGGGTCAAAGTGAACTCGCACGGCGATCAGCTCGCGCTGATCGTCGAAGACAATGGACCGGGCATTCCCGCGGGCGCGATTCAGCATATTTTTAGGCCTTTCTACACGACCAAGCAGCGCGGACACGGCACCGGGCTCGGACTCAAGATCTGCAGCGACGTGGTGAGCTCGCACGGCGGCCACATCGAGGTACACGATCGCGTCGGAGGCGGTGCTTCGTTTCGCGTGCTGCTCACGCGCGTGCGCGAAGACAGTGGCTTGATCCCGGTCGTGCCAGCGCGCCCGCAGAAGCCGCGCGTGGTCGAAGCTCGGCCAAGACAGGTCTTCCTGGTCGATGACGATCCAGTATTTTCGCGCACGATGCGCCGCGCGCTCAAACCTCACGTCGTGCGAACAGCAGCCGCCGCGTCGGAAGCAGAAGTGCAACTGATGGATCCGAACTACCTGCCCGATCTGGTGCTCTGCGACGTGTTCTTGCCCGGTCGCAACGGTGACACGCTGCACGCGCGCGTCGCGGCCAAAAGGCCCGAGCTCGCCGATCGCTTCGTGTTCGTCACCGGCGGTGCGCTCGGTCGCGTGGAAGCCGAGTACCTCAAGAATTCCGCGCGCCCGACACTGTTCAAGCCAGTCGAACTAAAAACCATCCTCGAGCTGCTCGACGAAGACACGCCCGTCTCGTCCACTCAGCCGAACTCGGTGCGCACGTTGAATTCGTCGTCGACTCGCGCGGACGCGCGTTCTTCGTCAGGACCACCAACGCGACGCGAATGAGCTCAGCGCCAGCCAGGGACCGAGATGATCCCGATGCTGACGCCGACGAACAACCCGAACAACGTCTCGCGCGGCGTGGCCACGCGTTCGGCGGAGAGCTCACTCACCAGGCTCTCGATCGACGTGGCTTTCACCGAGCGCTCCAGAGCGCGACGCTCGGCCAGCGACAGTCCGAGCTTGGTCGGATCGACTCGCCGCGCGACGCCGCGCACGACCGGCAATTTGCTGGCCCGAGCGAACCAGAGCGCGAGTTCGTCGTCGCTGTAGGCTTCACGAATTGCATGCGTGACGAGCGCCGGCAAAAG
>DATATR010000404.1:0-54928 GCA_036268695.1 Polyangiaceae bacterium
GCGCCAAGCCGCTGGGACACTTTGTATGCAAAGTGTTTTTGTGCGGGCGCGAGGGGCCTCGCCGCCCGAATCACAGCTCGTGCGGCATCAGGTCGTACGGCGAGTGAAAGTACTGCTGAGGCGAGTAGGCGCGCAGGCACGACACCCTGCGGGTGTAGATGTCCGCGTACAGATCGACCTGCAAGCCGAAGCTGCTCATCTCGTTTTGCTCTTTCAAGAGCGGGCCCCAGTACGGGTGGAAGCGCTGCGAAATGCGCTCCGCGAGCATGTCGTATTCGCCGGTGATGGCGCGCAGCTCGGCGCGTACGCGCTCCAGCGCGCGCTTGGTGCGGGTGCGCTCGCTCTCTTCTTCACCAGCTTGGCCGGGCGTTGGGCGTGTCAGCTCTTTGATGTGCGCTTGGAAAAAGCGCAGCTCGTCTTCCAACTTGTTGCGCGCTTCGTCCAAGCTGCGCTGCCGGCCGAGATCGTCCGAGCAGGCTTCGTAGGCGGCGATCTCGGCGTCTAGCTCTTGGATGACCATCGCGGTGTGCCACGAGGATTCCTTCTTGGAGCGCAGGATGTCGCCGTAAATGTGGTCGCCGACGTACAGCACGCTCGAGCTGCGCATGCCGACGAGGCGCTCGAACTCTTCGAGATTGCCGCCTTCGTAGACTTTGCCGCGCTCGAGCTTCTCGCGCACGGGGCGCAATACGTCACCGTCGCGCTCCATCAGCGGGCGGCCGTCTTGAAAGAAGCGCGGCTTGCCCGCCGAGCAGATCACGAACTCGAAGTAGTGACGCCACGACGGGTACTCCGGCATCACGTCCGCGAGCAGGTGCGTCATCACCTGATCGGTGTAACCGAAGGGCGAATTGGTCAGCAAAAATAGGCGCTTTCCGCCGGAGCGCAGCTTGTGCAGGGTGCGCGCCAGGGCTGGCTCGCGCTCGATGTACGCGGCCATGTCGCTCGTGACGTTGGCGTACACGGCGCCGTCGGCGTGCGCTTCGTCGATCGAGGCGCGCACGTCGGCGAACAGCTTGTCGTAGTCGAGCTTCTCGCCCTTCTTCTCCATCGCTTCGATGATCGCGGAGTAGCTCGTCACCTCGCTCAGCGCGAACAGCGTGTCGATCCAATGATAGCGCGGCGTGTGCGGGCGGATGCGCTTGTCGTGATAGAGCGCCGTAATCTCTTCTTGCGGTAGGCGCTTCATGCCGTGGTAGCCGCGCTGCACGACCTTGTAGCGGTCCATCTTCAGCACGTGCCCGTAGCGCTTGTCGACGAGCAGCCCGCGGATCGGAAAGCGGATATCGTAGGAAAGGTTTTTGAGATACGCGGGGTAGCCGCGGCGAATCATGCGCTCGACGGTGAGCTCGACACTCAGCGTGTCCATCCGCTCCTGGCGGTAGATCGCCAGGGTGTAGTCCATGTCGAAGCCTATCCAGTCGATGTTCGAGAAACGCAGATCGCGGTTGACGAACACGCGGTCCGAACGGGCGATTGAACGCGCGTTCGTGGCGCCCGAGCCGGCGGCAACCAGCGGCAAAAGCAGCTGCCTGGGGTCAGGGGTTACCAGCAACGGGACGGCAGGTGACGAGGGCTTGGGGACAGGAGGAGGCACAGGGGACGCGATGAATTCATGCCTTGCGGCAGATGACAAACTTTGGGTTTTGGGCGCCCATAAGTCAACTAAAGCAGCCCGCTGCCCGCGCTCGGCCGCCGTTTCAGGCCGAGATTCTTTAGTGTCGGGACAGGCTGCACTCGACACCGTGACCGCTCGTGATGTGGTCGAGCCGGAGTGTCGGGCCGTGCTCCACCCACCCGCCGGAGATGGGGGCGTTTTTCATGAACCAGGGCGTGTCGAGGTCGACGTACGAGAAGCCTCCACTGCCCGCAGCCAGGCAAGCCGAGACGGTCATCGAAAGCTTCGATTCGACCATGCCGCCGATCATCAGGCCGAGGCCTGCGGCGCGCGCCACGGAGATCATGGCCATGGCTTCGACGATGCCGCACTTCATGGTCTTGATGTTCACCGCGTCGATGGCCTGCGCAGCCAGCAACGACAAGACGTCGGCCGCCGAGCAGGCGCTTTCGTCCGCGGCCACGGGCACGCCGCCGTGCTCGCGTACCTTGCGCATGCCGTCCAGATCGAGCTTGCCGGTCGGTTGCTCGAAGAGCGACACCTGGCCCTTGGCGTGACCGAGCGCGTCGAGCAGCGCCAGCGCTTCCTCGGCGCTCATGCTGCCATTGGCGTCCAAGATCAGGCGCGCGTTCGGTGCGGCGTCGATGATCGCGGCGAGCCGCGCGCGATCGTGATCGAAGCGCGTGCCGCCGACTTTGATCTTGAGTGTAGCAAAGCCCAGACCGACCGCGCGTGTCGCCGCTGCGCGGGCGTGCTCTGGAGAGCCGGTTGGAATGGTGATGTCGCTGACGAGCTCGCCGTGCGCGCCGCCGAAGAACGCCCACAGCGAGACGCGAGCGCGCCGGCACAGTGCGTCGAGCAGCGCGCTCTCTAGCGCCGCGAGTGCGCTCGGTGTGCCGCGTAGCGCGTGCTCGGCGACGACTACCGCTGGCCGCCAGCGCAGCGCGTCCAGCCCCACCAAGGACGAGTGAGCGGCGCCGAGGGCGGCCAGCACCGCGCTCTGCGTTTCGCCATTTACCGCGGGAAATGGCGCGGCTTCCCCAGTGCCGCGCGTGCCGTCGGAGAGCGTGACCGTAACCAGCGCGTTGTTCGCGACGTGCTGCGCGCCGGTCGCAATTCCGAATGGCTCGGTCAATTCGATGTCGAACGGGAGCGCCGTTACCTCCGCGATGGTGATCACCGCTTCAAGCTAGTCCGTTTCGAGGGCTTGGTGAGAGCCCGTTGATTCCGCCGCCAGCACCCTCTGAGGCGACGCGGAGTCGCCGATTGGCCCCGATCCGGGCGCCAGGGCCGTCCGGGTTTGCAACTTGGGGTTGTCGACATTAAAGAAGCCCCGCGATGGGTTTTTCTTGCGGAATTGTCGGTCTGCCCAATGTGGGCAAGAGCACTTTGTTCAACTCGCTGTCGAACGCGAAAGCGGAGGCGGCGAATTTCCCGTTCTGCACGATCGAGCCGAATGTCGGCATCGTCGCGGTGCCCGACCCGCGCATCGGCGCGCTGGCCAAGGTGTATAGCTCCGAGCGGGAGGTCCCGACCAGCATTCGCTTCGTAGACATCGCCGGCTTGGTGCGCGGCGCCTCGAAGGGTGAAGGCCTGGGCAATCAGTTCTTGTCTCACATCCGCGAGGTCGACGCGGTCGCTCACGTGGTGCGCTGCTTCGAAGACGAGAACGTGGTGCACGTCGAGAACAAAGTCGACCCGGTCGCCGACATCGGCACGATCCAGACCGAGCTGTGCCTGAAGGATCTGGACACCGCGACCAAGCGGCTGGACCGCGCACGCAAGCAGAGCAAAGGCGGGGACGCGACCGAGAAGCTCGCCGTCCCGCTGTGCGAGCGGCTGACCGCGCATTTGGATCAGGGCAAGCCCGCGCGCACGCTGACGGTCGTCGACGAGAAGGAGAAGGAGATTCTTCGCGACATGCAGCTGCTCACCAGCAAGCGCATGTTCTACGTAGGCAACGTCGACGAAAACTCGCTCGGCAAGCTGGACGCGAACAAGCATTATCAGGCGCTAGTCGCGTTCGCGAAAGAAGAAGGCGCCCTGGTCGTGCCGATTTGCGCTCAGCTGGAAGCGCAAATTTCCGAGCTCGAGCCGGCGGATCGCCCCGAGTTTTTGGAGAGCGTCGGCCTGACGGAGCCGGGCCTGAATTCGGTGATTCGGACGGGCTACGAGCTCTTGGGTTTGATCACGTACCTGACCGCGGGCAAGCAAGAGAGCCGCGCTTGGACGGTGCTCAAAGGCTCGACCGCGCCGCAAGCCGCCGGCGCGATTCACACCGATTTCGAACGGGGCTTCATCAAAGCCGAAGTCATCTGGTGGGAAGATTTGGTCGCGCTCGGCAGCGAAGCGAAATGCCGCGAAGCCGGTAAGCTCGGCATCGAAGGCCGCGACTACATCGTGCGCGACGGCGACGTGATCCACTTCCGCTTCAACGTCTGAGTGGGAGCGGCAGCCGCGACCGCGTCACGGTCACTGCCATCACGGGCGGGGAGGGGCTTGACGCGCACTCGAGTCATGCGCGAGTCTGCGTCGGGAGGAGTCCTCGCAGATTGGCCGTGGTCGTGATTGCGTCGGCATCGCTCATCGCCGCTTGCGGTAACTCGGCGTCCGACGGTGGGCCCGGGCCTTCGGGTGGCGCCAGCGGAGCTGCGGGCGGTGGACTCGCGCCCGACGGCGGCGGAGACACGTCCGGCCCGGCCGGGCTAGTTGCGTCGTCCAAGCTCTGGAACGGACCGAGGGCGCCGACCGTGCAGCGTAGCGGACACCGCGCGGGAACGGAACACCGAGCATGCTCGAATCTGGCCAGGAAGCGGCTATTTCTTGGGTGTAGATATAGATGCTGGGCGTGGCACGGCTGGGCACCTCGGTCTCGAGCTCGAGCAAGTGGATGCCGGCTTCGAAGCGCGTCCATGCGAACTGAGCTGTTTCGGTAAGCGTTCCGTCACGCTTGGGCGTCACGAGGGTCGGCGCTTCTGAAGCGTAAGGGTGACGTCGCGCGACCCGGGCGTGAGCCCGCAGCGTTCGCTCGAAAGCGAGCCAGCGTCGTTACTGAAAACGGCGGCGCACAGTTTTTCGTCGCCGCCGCTCAGGTCGTCGATAACGGTGTCGAACGCGGGTTCTCGAGACTGTTGATAGCTATGAGCGCTCCGGGCAAGGGAAGCCGGTAATACTCCAAGAGGCTCGACAGCCGCGAGGCGTTGGCAACGTGACCGAACCTGCTAGCACCGCAGACGAAACTCGCGTCAATGTCAGATCTCGAAGGCTGTCTTCACCGTTCAGCAAAGCTACGTCCTGGCGAGCCGCCCGACCGTCGAAACTCATGGCGCACGCTTGCTACGTCAGATGTTTGGCGTCAATGCGCATCCTCGCACAGCGATGCATTCGAGAGTTGCCAAGGCGTCAGCAGGGTTTGAGAGGCGGAGCGCTCGAGCGTGCCGCTGGCGATCACGCTTCGTCCGTCGGCGAAGACGTCGCAGCATTGGCGTGAGTCGTCTCCGCTACACGCAAGCGGGGCGACCTCGAGGATACTCGGTGGGCCGCCGAGCACGATATTCAGACGCACGTGATGACAGCATTGATTGGGTGCGCATGCGAACAGCGCGCCTAGGTAAAAGGGCGCAACCTCGAGCCGACCGCTCACTTCGACGCGCGTACCGGCGAGCGCTTCCGCGTCGTGGGAGAGGTCGCTCCAAGGCCGCGCAGTCTTTCCTTTCGCACAGGGCGTGATCGGGCGCGATGGTGCGGCGCAGGCTCTGTAGATCGAGCAGGTCGCCTGCCAAGGGCGGTCGTTATGGTCGACTACCGCGGCCCGTCCAACGCGTCGCACCGCGGGCGACGGCAAAGTGCTGACGACTGGGGTTGGGCTTGGCGCAAGCGGGGTTGGCTCCGAGCGCGTTGGTGCGCCAGTGGGCAAAGCAACTGGAGCTAGGGCTGAGCTGGTTGGCTCGAGCGCTCGCGCGGGGCTGGAGCTGCGATGCAAGCGAAGCCTCGACTCCTCCCATTGTCGAAATGTGACGACGGGTACTGGGCCGCCGAGATAGCCGAAGAAGCGCACGCCCCACACGCCGAGCGTTGCGATGAGCAGCGCGGAGGCCAGCAGCGTGGCGCTGCGCGAAGAGAACCAGAGCTTGGGTTTGCTGTGAGCGCGCGGTCCGCGCACGTAGCCGAGCGCGGCGGCGCTGATTGACCAGACGAAGAGCGGCGTCAGCACGAACACCAACGGGTGCAGGTGGAACGCGCCGCGCAGATCGCCGTGCAGGGCTGCGAGCGTGGCGCGCGTGAGCCCGCAGCCGGGGCAGGGGATGCCGAGCACGCCGGCCATTGGGCAAAAGGGCAGCTGTGACAGCAGGATCAGCGCCAAAAAGCCAGCGAGCGCGAGCACGACGAGACTGCGGCGTAATTGAGCGCGATCCACGGCGCGTCGAGCTTAGCTGCTCTGCGCTGCCGCGCTTGCCGTCACGCTTCGCAAGCTCGCCGTCATGCGCCGCAAGCTCGCCGTCATGCGTCGCAAGCTCGCCGTCATGCGCCGCAAGCACGGGGCGCGTCGCGAATTTGACGTCACGCGCCGCGCAGGAGCACCCCAAACAAAAGAAAACGAGGCGCGTGCTTTTCAGCAGGCGCCTCGCTTTCAGTAGCGCGTGACGATCAGGCGGGCGGAAGCTGTCCGCCGCTGGCTGCTTGCCAGATCTCGTTCAGATCCGAGGGCAAGAAGAAGATGGCGAAGAACAGGTAGAGCACGGGGCTTGCCACCTGGGCGTTCGGCACGCCGGCCATGCGCTTGGCGTCGAGCACCTTCTCGTTCAGCTTCCAGAGCTCGATGTAGCCGAGGATCGGGATGAAGAACATGATCGGGTTCAGGTCGTCCTTGCCGCGGAAGGCCTTCAGCTCGTTCAACATCCCCCAGATTTGAATGATGGCGTAGATGAAGCAGAGCATGCTGAAGACGATGGTCATGATCGGGTTCCTGATCTTACCGATCGGCCCGCGCCCACCACCGCCACCACCGTAGGGCACGCCGGCGAGCGGCGCGCCGCCGCCCATGCCGTACTGATCTTGCGGGGGCGTGAAGCCACCGGGCGCGCCGTAACCGCCGCCGCCGGGAGCGCCATAGCCGCCACCCGGAGGTGCGCCGCCGTATTGCGGTTGCTGCGGAGCGCCGTAACCGCCGCCCGGAGGTTGCGCACCGCCGTATTGCGGTTGTTGTGGAGCGCCATACCCACCGCCTGGCGGAGGTTGTTGGTACCCGCCGCCCGGCGGAGGTTGTTGCCCGTACCCTGGAGCTGGTTGACCGGGAGTGCCGTAGCCTCCCGGTTGACCGGGAGTGCCGTAGCCGCCAGCAGGCGGTGCATACGGATCAGCCGGTGGCGCTGCGCCACCGGGCGGGGGCCCGTAAGGATTCGGCGCGCCGTATGGATTGAAGCCCGCGTTGGAGTCAGCCACCATGGTTCCGCCGAGCGGATTCACCGGTGCGTGCGGTGGGGCCTGCGGCGGCGCGGCAGCACCGGGCGGCGGTCCGTAAGCCGGCGCTGCTGGTGGAGGAGCGTATGCGGGTTGCCCTGCCGGTGGCTGTTGCTGAGGTGGAGCGCCGGGCGGTGGCCCGAAGCCTTGCGGAGCACCCGGCGGCGGACCAAAGCCAGGACCACCTGGCGGCGGACCAAACCCCTGGGGCGCTGCCGGCGGAGCACCGGGCGGCGGGCCAAAACCCTGCGGAGCCGCCGGCGGAACCTGCGCACCAACGGAGGGAGGAGCAACCCCCAACATTGTGCCTTTGAGTTGCGGCCGGGGCGCCGCGGCGGGCGGCACGGCTGCGGGCGGAACACCGGCTGCCGGGCCCGCTGGAAGTGCTCCTGCGGGCGGTGCACCTGCGGCTGGAGCGCCCGGCTTTGGCATCACCGGCGCGTTCATCATGAGCATCGTGCCCTTGAACTTCGGCGCTGCAGCACCCTTTAGGTTAAACCCGCACTTCTTGCAGGTCGTCGCCGCCTCCTCATTCTCAGTCCCACAATTCGGGCAAAACACTCAGCACCTCACGGTTCGAAATCTGTCGTGATGTGCTTCGGCGTGGAACTCCTGTCCCGACCCGAAGCACCCGATGACGCAGGGGAGCCCGAGCCTACACGGCCTCTCGGCTAATTCTCAAGCGGTTCTCTGTGCCAAATGTTCGTGTCGTGTTGCTTTTGCTCCGCCCTTGACACCCCGCTTTCGAGCTAACTACGGTTCGCCTCGCCCGGGGGTCCCCCGGGTAAAACCCAGCACTTCGACGGCGCGGCTCGCGCTCCCGGAAACAACCGAAGATCCGAGCCACGCACCCCCGGAAAGTTCATGGCATTCGCCCTCAGTGCGGAAGCAGAGCAGAAGCTCAACGAAATCCTGACGCGCTACCCCAATAAAATGGCGGCGTGCATCCCGGTCCTGCATCTTTGCCAAGAAGCGAACGACAACTGGGTGTCCGAGGAGGTGATCGAGTTCGTGGCCAAGCGGCTCGAGCTCAGCTCGGCGCATGTCCAAGGCGTCGTCACCTTTTACACGCTGTTCAATCAAGAGCGGCCCGGTAAGCACCAAGTTTGGGTCTGTCGCACGCTCTCCTGCGCGCTTCGCGGCTCGGACGCGATCTTGCATCACTGCGAGAAGCGCCTCGGCGTCCACGCCGGCGGCACGAGCAAAGACGGCAAGGTCACGCTGCGCACGGCCGAGTGCCTGGCCGCGTGTGGTACCGCGCCCGTGATGCAGGTCGACAAAAAATATTACGAGAACCTCACGCTGCCCGAGGTCGACCGCATCCTCGACTCGCTGACCAAAGGTTGAGGCTCGAAAGTCCTCGAAATCATGCTCAAGCAGACTAGTTATCTCAGTCACTCTTACGGCAAGCCGAATAGCTGGACGCTCGCGAGCTACGAAGCGGCAGGCGGCTATCGCGGCGTACGCAAGGCGCTCTCGCTGACACGCGAACAAGTCGTCGACGAAGCCAAGAAGGCGCACGTGCGCGGGCGCGGCGGCGCCGGCTTCGATTGCGGCACGAAGTGGAGCTTCATGCCGAAGGAATCGAAGAAGCCGCACTACCTCGTCGTGAACGCGGACGAAGGCGAGCCCGGCACGTTCAAGGATCGCTCCATCATGGAGCAGAATCCGCACGCGCTGATCGAAGGCTGCGTCATCGCCTGCTACGGAATCGGCGCGCACGCTTGTTACATCTACGTGCGGGACGAGCTGCACCTCTCGAAGGAGCGACTCTGGAACGCGATCAAAGAGGCGAAGGCCAAGGGCTACCTCGGCGAGCACCCGTTCGGTAAAGACCACGCCGTCGAAATCCACGTGCACACTGGGGCCGGCGCGTACATCTGCGGCGAGGAAACCTCGCTCTTGAACTCGCTCGAGGGTCGCCGCGGCGAACCGCGCCTGAAGCCGCCGTTTCCCGCGCAATACGGCGCATTCGGTTGCCCGACGACGGTGAACAACGTCGAGACGATCGCGATCATGTCGAGCGCGTTCGAAATAGGCTGCGACGAGTTCAGCAAGCTCTCCGAGCTACACCCGTTCAACGACGGTGGCGTGCGCCTGTTCGGCGTGAGCGGGCACGTGAACAAGCCCGGCATCTACGAGGCCTGCGTCGGGCTCACGCTGCGCGAGCTGATTTACGATCTCGGCGGCGGCGTGCCCGACAATCGCAAGATTTTGGGGGTGGTGCCGGGCGGTTCGTCGTGTCCCGTCCATTTGCCGGACGAAGTGCCGACCTTGCCGCCCGACCCGCGCTATGACGCGTACCGCGGCAAATCGATCCTCGATCTGCCGCTCGGTGTCGACACGTTTCGCAGCGCGGGCAGCATGCTCGGTACCTGCTGCGCGATGGTCTTGAGCGACGCGGCCGATCCGGTTTTGGCGCTGCACAACGTGATGCGTTTCTACCGCCACGAGTCGTGCGGACAATGCACGCCGTGCCGCGAAGGTTGCGGCTGGATCGAGCGCATCTTGAACAAGATCGTCGAGGGCAAGGGCTCGATCGAAGAGCTCGATCGCGTGCACGAGATTGCGAACAACATCACCGGCAACACGATCTGCGCGTTCGGGGACGGCGCGGCGCAACCCGCGCTCGCCTTCGTTCGCCGCTACCGGAAGAACTTCGAGGACTACATCGTGAACGGCGGCAAGTCGCAAACGCGAAGGCTCACGCTATGAACGTCGGCAACGTCTTTTTTGCGCTCGCGAGCATCGTCGCGCTGGCTGGCGCATTCATGACCATCGCCTCGCGCAGCCCGATCCGCAGCGCGGTTGGCCTGCTCATCACGATCATCGGCATTGCGGCGTTGTTTTTGAAACTCGACGCGCAGTTTCTCGCGGCGATTCAGCTGATCGTCTACGCGGGCGCGGTGGTCGTCCTGTTCGTGTTCGTGATCATGCTGCTCGGTCCGGACGCGCGCGACAGTGGTGGCTCGGTCGCCCGGGCGCGCGTCGCGCGTTACGGCGCGGGCGGCTTCTTCGTGCTGCTCGCGCTCGCTGCGGCGCACGTCGTTTCGCACGCGGGCGGCAACCCGACGCGCTTCGGCATCGCGCGCCCCGAGCACGGCTCGGTCGAAGCCATCGGCCAGCTGTTGTTCCAAAACGAAATCATTCCCTTCGAGCTCACTACGGCGTTGCTCATCGTCGCCGTGGTCGGCGCGATCGCCGTCGCGCGCGGCAGGCCGCACGTGCGCCGCGAGCGCAAGGGCGCGGGCCCGAGCGAGCGCATGTTCCACGGCCCGCTGATGGCCCGCGACGCACAACGACCCTTGCCCACGAAGGCCGCGAAAGCAGCCAAAGCGGGAGGCATCTGATGAACATGTTCGGGAATTACGTCGAGCACTACATCGCGCTGTCGGGCGCGCTGTTCACGCTCGGCTGCGTCGGGTTCCTGGTGCGGCGCAACGTGCTGGTTCAGCTGATGAGCATCGAACTGATGCTGAACGCGGTGAACCTCACGCTCGTCGCGTATAACCGCCTTCACACCGGCGACATGAACGGCCAAGTGTTCGCCTTCTTCATCATCGCGGTCGCGGCGGCGGAAGCCGCAGTCGGCCTCGCGATCGTGCTCGCCTTCTACCGGCTGAAGTCCAGCGTCCAGAGCGACGAAGCGGATCAGCTTCGTCATTGAACTTTTAGGGCTTATTCATGCAAGCGATCGAGGCTCTGTTTCCCGCGACGGACTACACCATCCTCGCCTTCATCGTGCTCTTGCCGCTGCTCGGCGCGGTAGTGAACGGCGTGTTCGGCAAGCGGCTGGGCAAGGAAGCGGTCTCGCTCCTCGCGCTGTCGGTCATCTTCGTTTCCTTCTGCTTGTCGGTGGTGACCTTCTTCATGCTCGCCCACGCGCCGGACGGCGAAGTAGCCCGCTTCTACTGGAAGGGTTGGGAGTGGTTCCATCTCTCGACCGTGGGCGGCGGCAGCATCGCGCTGAACGTCGCGCTATCGGTGGATCAACTGAGCGGCACGATGGCGCTGATCGTCACCGGCGTCGGCTTCTTGATTCACCTCTATTCCGCGAGCTACATGGCGGAGGATCCTGGCTTCCACCGCTTCCTCACGTACCTGAACCTGTTCATCTTCTCGATGCTGGTGCTGATCTTGGGGGACAGCCTGCCGATCCTGTTCGTGGGTTGGGAGGGCGTCGGCCTTTGCAGCTACCTCTTGATCGGGTTTTGGTTCGAAACCGAGTCGAACGCAGCTGCCGGCAAGAAGGCATTCGTCACGAACCGCATCGGCGATTTCGGGTTGCTCGTGGCGATGGGGCTCATCCTTTATTACACGGGCGCGCTCGATTGGAGCGGCATTGCCGCCGGCTCGAAGAACCTGCTCACGCCGCTGCAGGTTTGGCCACTCGGCACGCACGTCCCGGCCGCGACCCTCTTGCCGCACGGCGCGGAAGTTTGGCTCAACACACCGCGCTACGTCAGCGCCGCGACGCTGGTCGGCTTGGCCTTGTTCCTCGGTTGCGCGGGTAAGAGCGCGCAGCTTCCGCTCTACGTGTGGCTGCCGGACGCAATGGCCGGCCCAACTCCGGTCAGCGCGTTGATCCACGCGGCGACCATGGTCACGGCCGGCGTGTACCTCTTGTGCCGCATGTCGTTCGTGATGGTGTTGAGCCCGGCCGCGATGTGGACCGTCGCATTCGTCGGCGCGCTGACGGCGTGCTTCGCCGCGACGATCGCCTTCGCCCAAAACGACATCAAGAAGGTGCTCGCGTATTCGACCGTGAGCCAGCTCGGCTACATGTTCCTCGGCGTCGGCGTGGGCGCGTTCAGCGCCGGCTTTTTCCACGTGATCACGCACGCCTTCTTCAAGGCTTGCTTGTTCCTCGGCGCAGGCTCGGTGATTCACGCGATGCACGCGCGCATCCACGACACGGAAGCGTCGCAGGACATGCGCAACATGGGCGGCTTGCGCAAATACATGCCTTACACGTTCTGGACCTTCGCTGCCTCGTGGGCGGCGATCGTCGGGCTACCCGGCACGAGCGGCTTCTTCTCCAAAGACGAGATCCTGCTCAAGGCCTACACCTCGTTCATCAAATCACCGGTGCCCGGCAACAAACTGAGCGACGGCAGCGCGTCGATTGATCTGTTCAGCTGGCCCGAGTGGACGGGCGGCGTGCTCTACGCAATCGGCGTCGTAACGGCGTTGATGACCGCGTTCTACATGACGCGGCTCTTCCTCAGTATTTTCTTCGGCGAATTCAAAGGCTGGAAGATCGTCAAGAACTGGAAGGGCCCCGCGCACGGCCACGATGAAGCGGATCACGGCCACGCGCACGAACACCATCATCACGCCGGTGAACCACTCGAAGGCCCGGCGCCGCACGAGTCACCCTGGCAAATGTGGCTGCCGCTCGCGATCCTCGGTTTCTTCGCCGCGTTCTCGGGCTTTCTGAACGCGCCACTCTTGCACATCACGGTTTTCGACAAATGGCTCGAGCCGGTGTTCGAGCGCGCTTCGGGCGCGATCGAGCTGATTGAAGGCGCGGAAAGCAAAGAGCTGCCGTTCCTTGCGCTCGCGTTCGTCGCGTTCATCGGCGGTTCGGGCGTCGCGTATTGGATCTACGTGCTGCAAAAGGGCGAGCCGGCGAAGAAGTTCGTCGAAGCGTTCCCGCGCTTCCACGCGCTCGTGTTCGACAAGTGGCGCGTCGACGAGTTCTACGACGAGTACGTGATCGGCGCGGTCGATTCGCTTGCCGAGTTCTTCGCCTGGGCCGACAAGTGGATCGTCGATTTCGTGCTGGCGCGCGTTTCGGCTGCGCTGGTCTCGTTCAGCGGCACCGCGCTGCGCTTCCTGCAAACCGGTCGCGTGCAAACCTACGCCGCGATCATGGTGCTGGGGCTCGGCGGCGTCGGCTTTTTCTTCACCGCCCCGCGCGTGGATGCCAAGACGCACTCCGACAACGCGAGCGGCACGTACACCGTCAGCGCCGCGCCCGGCCTCGGCTACGGCTATCGCTGGGACAAAGAGAACGACGGCAAGTGGGACAGTGACGACTTCACCAGTCAGACCGAACTCTCGATCAAGCTGGCCGTGAAAGAGAATCGAACCGTGAGGCTCGAAGTGAAAAATGCATTTGGCCGCACCGCCGTGAAGAGCTTCTCGTTCACGCGGCCTCAGCCCGACTTGTCCGGAATCGCCGAGGGCGACACCCCCGCGCGCGGCGTCGTGCATAGCCCGACCGGTTTCATCGCGCATTCACTGCTCGGAGTCGCGCGATGAACCCGCTCGCTCAGTTCTTGTTTCAGGTCGCGCCGTATGTCCTGGCGTTCGCGGTCGGTGCGCTGATCCCGCGCCGGCAAGGCACGCCCGAGCGGGTTGCGCTCGGCATCATCGCCGCACTCACGGTGCTGCTCGTGAAGAGCCTGTGGCCGGGCGCGCAGGTCGTCGATGAAACCGTCAACGCGAAGGAGTGGCCGTGGCTGCTCAGCGTGATCGTGTTCTTGCCGATCTTCGGCGCGGTGTTCCTGCTGTTCATGCCCCGGCAATCCCCCGTTATTTTGAAGCGCATCACGTTCTTCATTTTGGGTTTGGATTTCCTAGCTTCGCTCTTTTTGCTCTCGGTGCCGATGACGCAAGGCTGGCACTTCCAGCAAATCACGGCCTGGGTCCCGATGTTCGGCATCCGCTATCACGTCGCGGTCGACGGCGTGAGCATGTGGTTGATCCTCTTGTCCACGCTGACGACGCCGATCGCCGCCTACGTCTCCTTCGGCTCGCTGAAGACGCGAATCAAGGATCTGTGCTTCGCGTTCTTGTTGCTCCACGGCGCGATGATGGGCGCGTTCGTCTCGCTCGATATGTTCCTGTTCTTCGTGTTCTGGGAACTGATGCTCGTGCCGATGATCGTCATGATCGGCGTCTGGGGCGGGGTCGAGAAGGTGAAGGCGGCATACAAGTTCTTCATCTACACGATGAGCGGCAGCATGCTGATGCTCGCGGCGATCCTGTACTTGGTCTGGAACTTCACGAAGCTCTCGGGCTACCCGAGCTTCGATTACCTGGCGCTTCAGCACGTGAATCTGCCGCACACGGCTGCTTGGCTGTGCTTCATCGGCTTTTTCCTGGCCTTCGCCATCAAAGTGCCGATGTTCCCGTTCCACACCTGGCTGCCGGACGCGCACGTGCAAGCGCCGACCGGCGGCTCGATCATCCTGGCTGCGGTGCTGCTCAAGCTCGGCGCGTACGGCTACATCCGCTTTTGCATGGGGCTCCTCGGCGGAGTCGCCTGGGCGGCAGCGGCGACGCTGGCCGGCGTGGCCATCGGCGGCGGCATCGTCTACGGCGCGCTCGTGGCCTGGAAGCAAGACGACGTAAAACGCTTGGTCGCATACTCGTCGGTCGCGCACATGGGTTTCGTCATGCTCGGATTGTTCGCCGGCACCCAAGCCGGCATGGAAGGCGCGATTTTGCAGATGCTCAATCACGGCATCTCGACCGGCGCGCTGTTCCTCTTGGTCGGCGTGATCTACGACCGCCGCCACACGCGTTTGGTGCGCGAGTTCGGCGGCATCGCCAAAGTGATGCCGATCTACGCGGCCCTATTCGTGATCGTCACCATGTCGAGCATCGGTGTGCCGGGCACGAATGGCTTCGTCGGTGAATTCATGATCGTGATGGGTACGTTCGTGTCGCAGACGCTCGGCGTGCAATCGCGGCTCCAAGCCGGGCTGGCCTCGGCGGGCGTGATTTTGGCTGCCGTGTACATGCTCTCGGTCGTTCAGCGCGTGTTCTTCGGTCCGCTCTCGAACCCAAAAAACAAGCACCTCAAAGACATGAACATGCGCGAGACGATCGCGGTCGCGCCGTTGATCGCCTTCATTTTCGTGATCGGCTTCTTCCCGAATCTGTTTCTAAACCGCGTGACGGACAGCGTCGGCGCGGTGCTCACTCACTACGAAGAGTCCCGCCGTGCCTATATGGATATGGGCGACGGAGAATTCGCCACGCTCTTGCCGCGTCAAGGCGGCCCGCTCGAACACGGCTACCCGGAAGCTCCCGGTAAGGCTGACACGAGCGGCCAAGCTCAAGCGCTCAATGGAGGCGCGCCATGAATTTCAACGTGCTCTTTGCCGTCTCTCCGATCCTCGCGGTCGCGTTCGGCGGCTTGCTTTTGATGCTCGCCGAAGCGTTCGGTAAACCCGCAGCCGTCGCGCTGCCGGCCGGCGTCGTCTCGAACGACGCGGGGGCGGGTCGCTCCGACGAACTCGCGCTCGGCAGCGCGGTGGTGCTCTTCGCGGGCGCGCTGATCAGCATCGCGCTGTGGAAGGTCGGACCGGAGAAGCTCGACGGCGTGGCCGCGCTCGCGCCGTACCTGATCATCGATCGCTTCACCTTGTTTTTCTGCTTCACGCTCTGCCTCGGCGGCGGGCTCGCCGCGCTGCTCGCGGGCGGCTACCTGCCGGAGCACAACCTCGACCGCGGTGAGTTCTTTCCGCTGCTCGTGTTCTCGACCGTGGGCGCGATGGCGCTGGCGGCGGCGGGTGATTTTTTGAGCTTCTTCGTCGCGCTCGAGACGATGTCGCTCGGCGTGTACTGCATGATCGGCCTGCGCCGCGGCAACGTGCGCGCGAGCGAAGCGTCGCTGAAATACTTCCTGCTCGGGAGCTTCGCCGCCGCGCTCACGCTGTTCGGCGGAGCCTTGCTCTACGGCGCCACCGGTCACACCGATTTTCAGGGCATCGGTGAAGCCATCGCTACGATTGGCAAGCCGACCAGCGTCGTCAGTGCGCCGCTGGTGCTGGTCGCGCTCGGCCTAGTCGTCACTGGGCTCGCGTTCAAGATCAGCGCGGTGCCGTTCCACATGTGGACGCCGGACGCGTATGAAGGCGCGCCCACCCCGACCACGACCTTCATGGCCGTGGCCGTGAAGAGCGCCGCGTTCGCGATTTTGCTGCGCATCCTCTTGGTCGGCTTTGGTGATTCGCGGCTCGTGAGCTGGGGTGGCACGGGTTGGCCGCCGGTTTTGGCTTGCCTGGCCGTGCTGAGCATGACGGTCGCGAACGTGATCGCCGGCCGCCAAGAATCCGTGAAGCGCATGCTGGCGTACTCGTCGATCGCGCACGCCGGTTACGCCTTGATCGGCGTGGTCGCGGCGATGAAATCGACGCAGGGCGCTTCGAGCGTGCTCTTCTACATGCTCACCTACACGGTCTCGACTGCCGGCGCATTCGGCGCGTTGATCCTATGCGGCCATCGCGGCGCGGAAGCCGTGAGCTACGAGGATTTGGCCGGGCTCGGCAAGCGCCACCCGCCCGCCGCACTCGCGTTCTCGTTTTTCTTGCTCTCGCTCGCGGGCGTACCGCCGACTGCGGGTTTCTTCGGCAAGCTGTACGTATTCAGCGCCGCGGTCGACTCCGAGCTCAACGTGCTCGCGGTGATCGGTCTGCTCAATAGCGTGATCGGCGCATATTACTACCTGCGAGTCATGGTTTACATGTACTTCCGCGAACCCGAGCCCGGCGCACCGATCGCGACGCCGATGCGCTCCGGCTTCGTGGTTGCAGCGCTCGTGCTGGCGGCGGTGCTCGTGCTCGCCTTCGGCATCTTGCCGGGTTCGTCGCTCGATGTGGCGGCGGCAGCAGGGCTCAGCCACGGCTGATGGCCCGAGTGGCTCGCGTGCTTTGGAAGCTGACGCTCGCGTGCGCGGGCTGCTCGAGCTTGTGTGCGCTCGTCGCGTGCAAGGGTAAGTCGAAGCCGGAACCGGTCGTCGTTGGCAGCACGACGCTGCCGGCGCCGATCGCTTCGTCGCTGCCGATCGATCCGCGGATCGTGAGCCACGCCGTAAACCCGAAGGGTGAAGCGCCGTACAGCGGCGCGACCGGGACGATTCGCGGCGTCGTCGTGACGAGCGGGGACGAAGCCCCGGCGCAGTCGCAAATCACCGCGAAAATCCCGGCGGATTGTGCGTCCGCGCGCAACTTCTACGGCAAGCTGTTTCGCGAGGGCCCGGGTCGCACGCTGGCGGACGCCATTGTCGGCGTCACCGGCTACGCGGGCTACTTGCCGGAAGACGTACCGAGTCAACTCGCGGATGCGACCGGCTGTGCGTGGAGCGCGCGCACGTACGTACTCACGTTCGGCCAAAGTTTGGACGTGCGCAGCCGCGATTCGCGCGCTTATGTGCCGGATCTGATCGGCGCGACGCTCAAGGCGCAGCTCGTGGCCGTGCCTCGCGGTGACGCGATTCATCTTTATCCGGAACATCCGGGCCGCTTCGAGCTAATCGACAGCATGCGGCTGTTCATGTCGGCGGACGTCGTGGTCGTCAGTTATCCGACGCACGCGGTCACCGGCAGCGATGGCTCGTTCGTGATTCCGCACGTTCCTGTGGGCCAGGTGACCGTGTCCGCGGTGTTGCCGGCCACGGCGGTGCAAACCTCGAAGCGAGTCGAGCTGCACGCGGGCGAGAGCGTCGAAGTGAAGCTCGAGTTGCCGTTCGATCTCAAACGCTGGGAAGCGATGCGCAGCGGCGCGACCGCGCCGAGCGCGAGCGGCAGCGCGACCTCGGCGCCCGCGCCTGCCGCCTCTGCCACGCACTGATTGCTACTTCACGCTGGTCAGCGGCGCTGCAATCGCGGCCGAGAAGCGCGCGCCCGTGCGACGCGAGAGTAGCTCGCTCAGGTACGCGAGCGCAGTCGGAGTCGGAGCAAGACTCGGCGTGCCGAGCTGGCCGAGCAGCGAATCGAAGCAAACTTCGTCGCGCAGGGCGTCACAGGCGACGAGGGCCGCAACCCAGGCGTCCGCGTTCGTCGGATCCGCGCCGAGATCGGTTTGGGCGCGAGTACGCGCGGCCTCGAATTTTCCGGCGTGGAGTTCGGCGAACGCTTGCGTGCGCGCCGGTGAACGGTCGACCGCGCTCGCTTCCGGAGCGCTCGGCGTGGCGCTCGCGGGTTCACGCGCGGCCTCGAGCGCGCGGTTCATCGCGGGCGAGGTTTCGCGGAAGCTGTGAAACGCCTCGAGCCAAGCGCGCGCGTCGACGCTGCGGCCTTCGGCTTGGAGCAGGCGTGAGACGAGCAGATTCGCGGGTTCGTCACTCGGCCGGCGCGCGACGGCGGCGGTCGCGTCGCGCAGGGCTTGGTCGAACTCGCGGGCGCGTTCCTCGCAGCGCGCGCGTTCGAAATAGTTGCCGTAGTAGCCGTCGTCGAGCTGAATGCCGTTGGAAAATGCTTTCGCGGCGACGCGCGGGCCGCGTTCGGCGTCGCTGCCGAAGCATTCGGCGGCCCCGATCCGCGCCCAGATTTCTGGGCTTTCCGTGTCTTCTGCGCGCGCGGCTGCGTACCAAACCACGGCTTTTTCGTATTCGCCGCGGGTCTCGTGGATCACGCCGATGGCGTAAGCTGCGTAGGCTTCCGGATCGATGAAGCGACCTTCGTAGCGCACGCCGTCGGCCATGCGCGTGACGCTGTTCGACCCTTCTGTGCAGGCCACGCCGCACAGGAGCACCCCAAAAAAACAGACAGCCGAAAGGCATTTGAACGGCGCGGAGACCGAAGGGCGCTGGTTCACAGAAGCTCGCGCAGACAACTGAGGAAGCGATCGTTTTCTTGGGCGCTGCCGATGGTGACGCGCAGCTGCTCCGCGAGGCGCCCGCCGCGTTGATGAAAGCTGCGCACGAGCACGCCGCGCTCGCCGAGGCCGTGGAACAAATCTGCGGCGGCGCGCTCGCTGCGAAACCACAGGAAATTGGCTTGGCTCGGCGTGACCGTGACGCCGGGTAGCTCGCCGAGCGCGCGGCTCACGCGGGTGCGTTCGCTCACGACCGTTTCGACGATGCGCTGAATTTCGGGCTCGAGCTCGGTGACCGCGAGTCGCCCGAGCAGCTGCGCGGGCGTGTTCAGGTTGTACGGCAGGCGCACTTTGTCGATTTCGGCGATCAGCGCGGGCCGCGCGATGAGCCAGCCGACGCGCAGCGCGGCGAAGCCGATCTTCGAGAGCGTGCGCAGGATCGCGACGTTTTCGTAGCGGCGATAGAGCTCGAGCTGGTCGCGATCGGAGTACGGGACGTACGCTTCGTCGATCACCACGAGGGAGTTCGGCGCGGCGGAAATCACGCGCTCGAGCCGTTCGAGGCTCATCAGATTGCCGGTCGGGTTGTTCGGCGTGGCGACGAAAATCAGGTTCGGCGGGGTGAGCTCGATGCCGCGCAGCATCGAGGCCTCGGCCAAATCCCAAGTCGCGTCGAGCGGCACTTCGAGCACACGTTGGCTGCGCACGCGCGCGCTCATGCGGTACATCACGAACGTCGGCGTCGTGGTCATGATCAGCGCGCTGCCGCCGCGATCGCGCGGCTTCGACAAGGCCGTGAGCAGCATGGCGATGATTTCGTCGCTGCCGTCCCCGACCAGGATTTCTTCCTTCGTCACGCGCGAGTAGCCGGCGAGCGCGCGCCGCAATTCGAGCGCGGTTGCGTCTGGATAACGCTCCCACTTCACGCTCGCGGCGGCTTCGGCGAGGCGAGTCTTGGCGGCGAAAGAGAGCAGCTCCGGCGCCTCGTTCGCGTCGAGCCGCACTTCGTACTCGCCCGCGTGCGGCGTGTACGAGCTGAGCTCGGACAACGCAGGACAGAGGATCTCGGAAAACGGCGCTTCGGCCATGACGGCAGGCCCAGCATTACCTGGCAAGTCGTGGTTTGCAACGCGCGCGAGGCTTTGAACGCGCGGGAAAATCGAGGCATATTCGAGCGCGAGATCCGAACATGGCGCCGTTTTCCGAAATCCTCGGTCAAGAGCCTGCGCTCGAGACGCTCGAGCGCGCGCTCGCGGGCGGCCACGTGCATCACGCGTACCGTTTCGAAGGGCCAGAAGGCGTCGGCAAGGAGCGCGCTGCGTTTGCCTTGGCGCAAGCGCTCGTCTGCGAGCGCGGCGGCGCGCGCGCCTGTACCGAATGCAGCGCGTGCCAGCGCGCGCTTCGGATCTCGGAAGAAGAGCCGCGCGTGCCGGCCCACCCGGATGTCGTGCTGCTCGAGCGCGGGCTTTATCGCGGGCGCATCAGCGCGAACGAAGCGACCGGCATCAGCATCGAGCAAGTGCGACGCATCGTGCTCGAGCGCGTGGGCTTTCGCCCGCACGAAGGCCGCGCGCTCGTGTTCATCGTGCGCGCGGCCGAAGAGCTCACCGTGTCCGCCGCGAACGCGCTCTTGAAAACGCTCGAAGAGCCCGGGCCGAGCACCTATTTCATTTTGCTCACGAGCCGCCCCAATCGCTTGCTCGACACGATTCGCTCGCGCACGTTGCCGGTGCGCTTCTCGCCGCTCTCGGACGCGCTGGTCGCGCAAATCTTGCAGTCGAAGGGGCTCGATCCGAAAGTCGCGCCGCTCGCGCAGGGCAGCGTCGCGCTCGCGCTCGAACTCGCGTCCGAAGATGCGATCCAAGAGCGGGACGAATTCGTCTCGGCCGCCGAAGCGGCGATCGACGCGCGGGACCTCGCGCCGGCCCTAAAATTCGCCGAGGTTCGCCGCGAACGCGATCGGCTGCGCGGGCTGCTCGCTTACTTCGCGCAAACGCTCGCGCTCGCGGGGCGCGAGGCCGTGAGCTCGGATTTGTTGCGCGCGGAGCGCTGCGCGTCGCGCCACGGCGTCGTGCTCGCGGCGCTGCGGGACGTCGAGCGCAACGTGTCGCCGGCGCTTGCGCTCGAGGCCATGATTTATCGCATGCGCGGGACTTGATTCGAGCCCAAGTCAGCGCAGGCAAAAAATCCCCAAGCTCTGATCACGCGCCGCCGAATGCGGCTGAGAGCGCGTGCGCGGTTTCAGTGACGCCTTCCAGAGATTTTGGGTTGGGGAGCAATGCCGCGATCACTGCGGCGAGGTCAGAGTGCGCTGCGACTTCCGGCGCGCGCGTCAAATGGATCCCGCCGATCGCGACTAGCGGAATGCCTCTGGCACGAGCGGCGTGATGCGCAGCGGCGAGCCCAGCCAAACCCACCGCAGGATCGGGTCGTGCTTTCGATTTCGTGCTGAACACTGGGCCAAACGCGACGTAATCCGGCTGCTCCGCCAAAGCTTCGCTGAGCTGCGCCGGATTGTGCGTCGAGACACCGACCAGCAAATTCGGCGCAATTTGCCGCACGAGCGCGAGCGGCAAATCGTCTTGCCCGACGTGCACGCCGTCGCATTGGGCGAGCACGGCAAGATCAGCGCGATCGTTGGCGAAGAGCCGCGTGCCCGCGCGCGTGCAGAGCGGCCGGAGCGCGCGCAAGAGCTCGAGCGTGTCTTTCGCGCCGCTGTGTTTGGCGCGCAGTTGGAGCAGCGCGGGCCGCGCCGCGAGCACACGCTCCGCGAAATCGATCACGGCGCGTGGCGCCGCTCCGAGCTCTTTTAGGCTGTCGACATCGACGATCGGGTATAGGCCGCGCACGGGGGATATGTTACGCCGCCCGCATGCGCGCCGCGAGGCTCTCGCTCGGTTTGAGCTCTGGTTTGCTTCCGCTTTTGTGGTTCGCGTGCGCGGGCGGCAACAAGAACGTCGTGCCCGGCGTGACGACTGAGGACGACGCGAGCGCGCCGTCCGCGATCGCCGACAGCGGCACGACCGACGGCGCGAGCGACGCGGCGGCCGATGCCGGAGCCGACGCCGAGGTCGAAGCGCCGCCAGTGGTCGACCCCGCGGTGGCGCACGCGCTGCTCGAAAAAACGGGTGAGGCGAGCGGCACTGCGCCGCTCGGTCTGCGCTTCGAGATCGTGGAGCTCGGTTCGCAATTGCCGTGGGCGTTCGCGGTCGTGAATCGCGGTACCGAACCGGCGCAAATCGATTTCGACGCGCGCCTGCTCACGCTTTCGATCACGCCGCCCGCGGATCCCAAGGCCAAACCAAATCAAAAGCCAAAAAAAGCGATCGTCTGTCGTTTGCCCGCCGACGTCGTCCCAAGTTCAGTCGATCCGGCGCTGCTCCAGAAGCTCGAGCCGGGGGACGGCGTGGTCGCGAATTTCGATCCGCGCTTGTATTGCCTCGGGAAGACTCCGGCGCCATTGGTCGAGGGTGCGCGTGTCGAGCCCAAGTTCGGTTGGGCGCCGAAAATGAAAACGAATTGGAACGGCGGCAAGCGCGAGGAAACGCCCGGCGAGCAGCATGAACCGTTCGTCGCCGAGCCGGTCGAAGCAAAAGGTTCGCTGCCGGCGAAAGAAGCCGAGTCGAACGAGCGCCGCGTGAAGGAGCTCACGGGCAGCGCGATCACGCTCGGTTCGGATTTCGCGAAGAACGAGCACGCGGCAGCCGCGGAGTTGCCGCCCGATCCTTCCGGGCTCGTGTTTTCGATTTCGGGTGGAGACGCGCGCGACGAAGGCTCCGCGACCGCGACGACCACGATCGCGAATCACGGCAAGAAAAAGCAGGATTTGTATTTCCGGCGCGAGCTCGTCACGTACGAAGTGGCCGGCCCGGACGGCGTGTTCGAATGCGATCCCGAGCCCGATCAGCGCTCGCCCGATCGCTCTGCGTTTCAGACGCTGCGGCCGGGTGCGAAGTTTTCGGCCGTGAGCCGCTTGATCGAGATGTGCCCGGCGCGCTCGTTCGCGCGGCCCGGTCTTTATTTGGTGCACGCGCGCTTCGACGCGAACGACGCGGGCACGGAGTTTGGGCTGCACGCATTCACCGGGCGCTTGCTGTCGGAGAATCCGGCGCTGGTGCGCGTGCGTGAGGGCGAGCTGCCGTTCACGCCTTCGAGCGGCAGCGAACGCATTCACGTCGGTGAGTAACTGGCGTATGTAGGCGGAGGTGCGCTCTGCGCGCGGCGGCCGATTTTGGCTGCCCGCTACGATTTTTTGCGGCAGGCTCAAGCTCGGGCCGTCCCGGCCGTATCGAATAGAGAATGCGCAGTCAGGGTGCGAGAAACGTCGCGAAGCGAGCGCCGCTCGACGTGGGTTCCGTCGTCGATCGCCGCTATCGCCTGAAGCGCGAGATCGCGCGCGGCGGTGCGGGCGCGGTGTTCGAAGCCGAGCACCTTTACACCACGCGCTCGGTCGCGATCAAACTCCTGATCGAAGAGCAAGCCGACACGTCGGAGTCGCGCACGCGCTTGTTGCTCGAAGCGCGCGCGCTCAGCGTCGCGCGTCATCCGGGCATCGTGCAGGGCCTCGACGCGGGCGAGACCGAAGACGGCACGCCGTATCTGGCGATGGAGCTGCTCGAAGGGCGCACGCTCGAAGGCATCTTGGCCGTGCGTCGCCGCGTCGGCGTGGCCGACACGATCAACGTCGGCATGCAGCTGTGTGACGCGCTCGGCGCGGCACACGCGCACGAGATTTTTCATCGCGACATCAAGCCGAGCAACATCTTCATTTCGCGTAATGATGCGGGCCGCGAAGTCGCCAAAATCTTCGATTTCGGCATCGCGCATTTATACGACCAAGATCGCAAAATCACGCAAAAAGGCGCGGTGCTCGGCACGCCCGAGTACATGGCTCCAGAGCAATTGCTCGCCACCGACCAGGTGGATGCGCGCTGCGACGTCTACGCGCTCGGCATCACGCTGTACGAGGCTCTGGCCGGGGTCGTGCCGTTCGAGGGTAGTTTCGGCGAAGTACTGCTCAAGGTTTCGACCGAGCCGTTGCCTTCGCTGTGCAAGCGTTGCCCCGAAGTGCCGCCGGATCTGGAAAAAGCGATCGCCAAAGCGCTCGCGCGCGATCCGGCCGATCGTTATCCGAGCGTGCGCGCGTTCGCCGAGGCGCTCAGTCAGATCACGTGCGGCGAAATCACGAGCTTGCTCGGCATTCGCGTGCCGGTGCCGCCGCCGATGCCGGTCAGCCAGCGCGGGGCGGTGCTGCCCGCGCCTGCGCCGGTGCCGCCGCGGCCCGCGTCGGTCGGAATGCCGTCGATCGCGGGCGCCGCCGCGCCGCTCGCTTTGCCAGCAGAGCCCGCTCAAGCCGCGCAGCCCGCGACGCGCCGTCGCTTTGCGCGCGCGCCCTACGTCACGCCGGCGCGCATTTTCCTGCCCGACGGTGGCACGCTCGACGGTCGCAGCGAGGATATTTCGATCGGCGGTTTGCTCGTGCTCGCTCCGCAAGCCTTCAGCCAAGAAGAGAAGGTGAAAGTACGCTTCGCGCTGCCAATCACGGGCAAGTTGCTGGAAGTGCCGGCGACTGCGCGCTGGGTGAAAATGGCGCGCGGCACCGGCGCGGTCGGTCTCGAGTTCGCCGCGCTGGCGCCGGATCATCAAGCCGTGATCGAGAATTACGTCGCCGCGATGGGCGGCGAATAGCGCCTCGCCGCAGCCTACTTCGACTCGCTCTTGCGCGTGCCGGCTGCGCGCGCTCCGCCCGATTTCGCGCGCTTCATTTCGTTCAGCTCCTCCAGGTTGGCTTTGGCGCGCGGATCGCTCGGATCGAGGCTCAGTGCTCGCTGATAGGCGCGCTCGGCGCCGGCCAAGTCCCCTTTTTTCGCCAGCGCGGTGCCGAGGTTGATCCAGGCGGAGCCGAGCTTCGGATCGAGCGCGCTCGCTTTGGTCGCGGTCGCGATCGCATCGTCGAGCTTGCCGGCGAGGAAATAAGCGTACGCGAGGTTCGACACGTAGGTCGCGTGATCGGGGGCGAGCTGAACCGCGCGATCGAGCTCCGGCAGCGCTTTTGCCGGCTGATTGAGCGCGAGATAGGCCGTCCCGAGATCGCCGTGCACGCGCGCATCGTTCGGTGACAGCTCGCTCGCGCGCGAGAACGCGCGCACCGCTTCCTGCACATCGCCTTCGATCAGGTACGCAGTGCCGAGGTTGGTCAGACGATCCGGGCTATCCGGGTCGAGCTCGCTCGCGCGGCGCAATCGAGTCAGGGCTTCTGCGCCTTTGCCGGTCGCCAGCAAGGCCACGCCGAGCGCGGATTGCGTTTCGGCGTCGTCCGGCGCGAGGTGTGTCGCGCGGTCGAGCGCGGCGAGCGCTTCCGGCGCATTGCCGAGAATGAGCAACAGCCGACCGCGCTCGACGTAAGCCGGCGCGTAGTTTTGGTCGAGCTTCAAGGCCGCGTCGATCTTCTTCACCAGCGCCGTGATCTGCGGATTCTTCGGCGCAGCGGCGAAATCAGTCGGGACGCCGCTATCCGCCAGCGCCACGCGCACTGCGCCGACGAGCGGCGCCGGATCTTTTGGCGCGAGCTTTTGGGCTTTTTCGTAGTGCGTTTTCGCAGCGACCAGATCGTCGTTTTCGTAAGCGCGATCGCCGGCCAATAGCTCGCTGTCGCTCGCGTCCCCGGTGCCGCGCGCGAGCCCATTTTGCGGCGGTTTCGCCGTCGGCGTCGGCGTCGGCGTTGACGGCGCGGGTGCGGCGCTCGCCGTCGCTGCTGCGGACGGCGGCTTCATGTCCTTGCAGCTTTCATTCGCGCTCGCGGCGGCGCAGGCGGGAGCTCCGGCGAGTGTCTTTTCGCTGACCACTTTTGGCGCAGCGCTCGCCGTGGCGTTGGCGGTCGGCGCAGGCGTCGAAGTGACGGCGCTCGGCGAGCTCGACTGCTCTGCCGCCGCAGCGCAGCCCAATAGACTCGGCGCGCCGACGAGCGCAAATATCGAAAGGCAGCGGCTGAAGCGTGAGCTCATCGCGACGCTCACGGCGCGTCGTGACGCACGCCGTGCTCTTTGCCGTCGAAGCGAAGCAGCGCTTTTTTGCCGTCGATTTGCGTCGCCAGCGAGACCGGGCGCTTCCAAATCCGGACCAAACTCGACATCGTCTCGCGCGCGTAGTCGCTTCTGAGGTCGACGCCGCGGTGCTCGTGCATGAGCAAGAGCTCGCCGCGATTTTCGTAGTTCGCGTCCTCGACGTAGATGAACGGATTGCCGAAATTCGTGAGCTGCGAGAGCAGCTTCTCTTTCACGGCTTGAAATTCGCGCGTGTCGATCTCGTAGCGCTCGTTCCGGTTCGACCAATTGAAGGTGAACATTTTGTTCTCCATCGCGAACTCGGGCGTCAGAAATTCGTCGATGAAGGTGACGTCGTTGTAGAGGGCACGGACTTCGAACACCTTTTGTTTGCCGAGACCGAGCCGCAGATCCCAGTTCTTTTTCACGTCGAGATCGTCGCAGTCTTCCCATTCTTGGCCGAATTGGCCTTTGTCCCAGCGCTCTTCGATGTTCCGGAACAGCTCGACACCGAGCTTGTACGGATTCAAACGCCCGCCGCTCGTCGCCATCACGCCCGCGTTGTTCTCCGCGTAGTCGACGATCTCGCTCCAATCGCAGACGTCCGCCGTCATCATCTTCGAGTGCCAGTAAGAGGCCCAGCCCTCGTTCATGATTTTGGTCTGCATCTGCGGCACGAAGTAGTAGCCCTCTTCGCGAACAATGCTCAGAATCGCGCGTTCCCAGCGCTCGAGCGGCGCATTCTCGAGCAAGAACATGAGCACGTCTTGCTCACGTTGAGCCGGGAATTTGCCTTTGACCTGCTCGCGCTCGGCCTCGATTTTACGCTTCTGTTCCTCGATGTACTCGCTCGGGTTGATGAATTCCTCCATGTAATCCTTGGCACGGAGGCGCGGTACTTCGACTTGTTCGGGCTCGTCGTCCGGCCGTGATTCGCGGCGGCGCACGACGAAACGCGACCAAGGATCGATCAGATTCTCGAGCGACAAACACACGTCGATGAACTCTTCGACTTTGTGGATGCCGTAGCGATCCACGATTTTGCGCACGGCCGAGCCGTGATTGGCCATCTTGTCGACCCAGCGCCGATTCGGATCATAGCCGTCTTTTCTGCGACCAACGGGATCGGCGATGTGTTCGCCCGCGTCCAAATCCGTGGAGCGGAATGCGAAGTTGTTCTTGAAGAAATCGACGTGCCCGAAGACGTGGCACATCACGAGTTTTTGATCGGTGAGACTGTTGCCTTCGAGTAAATATGCGTACGAGGGGTTGTTGTTGATCACCATCTCGTAAATCTTCGACAGGCCGTACTCGTAGCTCTTGCTCAGCCGCTCGTATTCCATGCCGAAGCGCCAGTGCGGATAGCGATTCGGGAAACCGCCGTACGCGGCGATCTCGTTCATGTGGTCGTAGCTCAGCATCTCGAACACGACCGGAAAAAAGTCCAGGCCGTGCGCGCGCGCGATTTTTTCGATCTTCTCTTGTTCGTCTCGGAGATAACGCGGGAGAGTCGTGTTCGTAGCAAACTGCGACATTACTTTCCTTTGCCCAAAAACTCTTTGATGCTGCCGACGACTGCGTCGCGATCGCGGATCTCGCTCGTGATCACGCGCTCGTCGCTCGCGAAATGCTCGCGCAAATCCTTGACGAATTGGCCGGATCCGTAAGGGCTCTCGACTTGGCCATAAGCAAACATGTTCACCTTCGGCAGGATTTCTTTCTTCATCAGCTCGATGCAAGTGAGCGTGTCGTCCATCGACCAATTGTCGCCGTCCGAAAAATGAAACGGATAAATGTTCCACTCCGCGGGCGGATAATGTTCCTCGATGATCTGCGCGGCCAGGCGATACGCGCTCGAAATCATGGTGCCGCCGGACTCGCGCGTGCGGAAAAACGTCTCACGATCGACCTCGCGCGCGACGGCGTCGTGAATGATGTAACGCGATTCGAGGCCCTGATATTGGCGGCGTAGCCAGGTATCGATCCAAAAACTCTCGATCCGCACGATCTCTTTTTGCTCGTCACCCATCGAACCCGAGACGTCCATCATGTACAAAATGACGGCGTTCGCGACGGGTTCGTGATCTTCTTTCCACGAGCGAAAGCGCTTGTCCTCTTTTTGCGGCACGATGACCGGACGATCCGGATCGTAGGCGCCGCTCGAAATCGAGCGCCGCAGCGCCTCTTTGTACGTGCGCTTGAAATGCCGAAGCGACTCCGGCCCGACGCGGCGAATGCCGGTGTAACGATCCTTGGCCGAGACGATCCGGCTCTTGCCCTTGTTCTCGATCGCGGGCAGTTCGAGCTCTTCGCCCAAAATGTCCGCCAGCTCGTCGAGCGTGACGTCGACTTCGAGCACGTGATCGCCGGCGTCTTTGCCGGCCTGGCCCGCGCCGTCTTGGCCTTCTTCGCCCTCTTCGCCACCGACCGGATCGCCCGCGTCGCCCTTGCCCTGACCGACGCCGCCCTTCTGCTTGTCGCCGAAAGTGAAACGCGGAATGTCGATCTGCGGAATCGGAATCGAGACCAGATCCTTGCCCTTCCGCCCGAGCATCTCGCCTTGCGAAATGTAGCGCCGCAGGTTCTGCCGAATCTTGCCGCGCACGATGTTGCGGAATCGGGAATGGTCCTGATCGATCTTGAGGGACATTCAGCTCCGAGTTTAGACCAGTTTTTGCCGCGCGTGCCCCGGCCGGGGAATTCCTCGGGATTTTTTTGATGGTCACGCGGCGCGCAGAGGTCGATATAGCCTTCGGCGTCGCGCGCCGGCTTCGCGCACGAAAAGCGAGCGAGCTCGGCCGATCGCGCTCGCTCGGCGCGGCTCGCGCAACACGGCTCGTTCAGCGCGCGATGGAAGCGTGCGAATGCACTATTTTCCAAATGCCATATTCGTCGCGCCAGACCAAGGTGAGGCGGATGTGAAGCTCGGTGCCGTTCTTGAGTCGCACCGTCGGCCGATCGACGACCCAGCCGCCTTCGCGATCGGCCACCGCGATCAAATCGCCCGGCACAATCTGACTACCCGGCTCGGCGAAAAACTCGTCCGGCGCGACGCCGCGCTGCTCCGACGTGGTCTTGAATTCATTGCCCGTGATCCCGACGAACACGCGCCCCGGCTCCTGCGAATAAAGTAGCGAAGCGCGATCCGCTTGGCCGAGCGAGAGCGCGGTATAAAGTTCGCGGGTTCGCTCGGCCAGTTTCTCCGAGCGCGCGGGCGCGGGCGGCATCGGGCGATAGTCGGGTTCCGGCCCGATCGTGCACGCCGTGCTCGAACCAGCAAGCGAGAGCGCGAGCAGCGAGCGCATGTACCACCAACCTTTGTGCATGAATTCTTGCTCTCTGGGCTGATCGATTCGGTGTCGCCGCCCGCTCTGCTATTCTTCGCGCAGTGTCGTTTCGAGATCTAGCTCTTATCTTGATTGGCGCCTGCTCAGGCCTTTTGCTCGGTTGTTCCGGCAACACGGCCCAGCAAAGCTTGCCCGGCGCGGACGGCGGCGTGGTCAGCACCTGCGTTCCGGCGGATTGCTCCGCGCTATCGCGGACCACGTCGGCGAGCGACATGGCGCTGTCCGGCGGCGATTGCAACGTCGTGGCCCACACGGTGACGGGCCTGAGCGCGCTGCACGTCACGGTCTGCGCGCCACTCGGTTATCCGGACAACCCGCCGGCGGGTGGCAATCACTACCCGGTTTGGGGCGCGTTTCAGAGCTATTCCTTCGCGGTGCCGCGCGGGTTTTGGGTGCATGACCTCGAGCACGGCGCGATCGTCTTCAGCTACAACTGCGCGGATGGCTGCCCCGACGAAGTGGCCCAAGTCCAAGCCCTGATCGACGCATTGCCGAGCGATCCGCTGTGCGACGGCGATCCTCCGCGTCGCGTCGTGATGACGCCGGACCCCGAGCTCGACGTGCGCTGGGGTGCGAGCGCGTGGGGTCATTCGCTGCGCGCCGATTGCGTCGACGCAGATCGCTTCAGACAGTTTTATTCGGCTTACTTCGGACAAGGGCCAGAAGAGCTTTGCGTGCAAGGTTCGGACTTCGACGGCACGCCGCCGTGCCAAACCAACTGACGCGGACGCTCGACCCGCGCGCGTGTCTTTGATAGCTTTCGCGCTCGAGTGGCAATCGGCGAAAAGTATCTCAAGTTCCGTTGCACGCAGTGCGGCAACTGCTGCAAAGATCCGCTTTTGCCGCTCACCGATCTCGACATCAAGCGCATCACGCGCCACACCGGCGAGGCCAGCAAGGAGCTCGTGCGCTGGGTCGATCGCAACGGCATCGACATGGACGACGAGCCCGAAGCGTTCGTGATTTTACGGCCAGGTAAGCGCGTGATGGTTCTCCGTCACGAAGGCGGCGGCTGCCGCTATCTCGGCTCGGACAATCGGTGCACGATTTATCACCATCGGCCGCTCGGATGCCGGATCTTCCCGTTCGACCCGAGCTTCCACGACTCGGGCAAGCTGCGGCGGCTCAAGCTGATTCAAGCCACGGACTGCAAGTACGAGCTCGACGGCGAGAACGACCTCGAAAAGATCCGCAGCCTCCATCAAAAGCACGATGAAGCAACGCGCGCTTACCAGGCCAAGGTCGCAAGTTGGAACGCACTGCAGCTCGCGCGCAAAAAGCGCGGCCATCAGCCGCAGACCGCCGCCGCCTTCTTGGCTTTCCTGGGCGTTTGACCGGAAACGACTTCAGCGTGGAGCTCGCGTTCGCTGGTCTCGATCTGAAGCGAAAAACGCGGGCGGCCGGTGGGCTGATCGCCATTTCGCCGGCCGCTGCCAGCCAAAAGGCAATGGTTTCATCGAGTAAGAGCGACGAACGGACGCAGCGTACGCTTATCTTTGCGTGCCGCGCGGTCGTTTTTGGATCATACAGTCGAAGAGCGCGATTTTCGCCGAGCCCCTGAGAGTGTCTACCGCAACGTCTATTTTCCGAGCTCCGCCGCTGCTCGCCGAGGCCGATTCCGGATTTACGTTCGCGGGTCGGCTGGGAGCTGAAGGATGAGTCGCGGCACCGTGCTCGTGGTCGATGACGACCCGATCGTGCTCGAGGTGACGAGAGAACGCCTGGAGGGCGCTGGCTACACCGTGCACACGCGCGAAGAAGCGCTCGGCACTTCGCAGTGGACAGCCGAGTTTCAGCCCGATGTGATCCTGCTCGATGTGAACATGCCCGCGCTCACCGGAGTGGATTTGGCGCAGCTCCTAAAAAAGCGCCGCGCAACCAAAGACGTCGCGATCATCTTGCATTCGTCGCTCGACGCGAGTGAGCTGCAGGGCAAGCTGAGCGCGACCGGCGCGGTCGGTGCGATTCAAAAAACCGGCGACTCGCGGCGTTTTCTGGCTGCATTCGAACGGCTGATCGCGCGCGTGAAGAGCTGATCGCCGAGCGCCGCGCCAGCGCTTGCTCCGCCGCCGGGCCTTGGCTACGAGTCGCTTCATGGCCGAAAAGAATTATCTGGTACTCACCGCGGTTGGTCCGGATCGGCCCGGCTTGGTCAGCGAGATGTCTTCGCTCGTGCACAGCGCGGGCGCGAACCTCGAAGATAGTCGGATGGCCATTTTGGGCGGCGAGTTCGCGCTCTTGATGTTGGTGTCGGGCCAGGCCGAGGCCGTCGCTCGCGTCGAGCAGAGTGCGGAAGAGCTCGGCAATCGACTCGGGCTCCGCGTGCTCACCAAGCCGACTTCGCCGCAAAGCGCGCGGGACTTTTTGCCGTACCAAATTCGCGTGACGGGCGTGGATCGGCCCGGCATCGTGCAGCGCGTGGCGGCAGTCCTCGCCGGCCGCGGCGTGAACGTCGCGTCGCTCGAATCACGCCTTTCCTATGCGCCGCTGAGCGGCACGCCGATGTTCATCTTGGAAGCGGCGCTGCAAATTCCGTCCGCGCTCGCGCTGTCCGATTTGCGCCGCGAGCTCGCGAGCGCATCCGAGGAAGAGAACTGGGATTTCACGCTCGAAGGCGGCTGAAGCTCGCACTTCCAGCGCGGCCGCGTGCGCTCGGAGCGTGCATGGTAAGCTAGCCCGGTCATGCTCGTCCGTCCGCGCCGCAACCGGTTGAACGCGCCAATCCGCGGGCTCGTGCGCGAGGCGCAGCTCGGCCCCGAGCAGCTCATCTACCCGATGTTCGTGCAAGAGGGCGAAGCCAAGAAAACCCCGATCTCGTCGATGCCTGGCCAAGCTCGGCTGTCGATCGATCTGCTGGTCGAAGTGGCGGGCCAAGCGTCTTCGCTGGGCGTGCCCGGCGTCGCGCTCTTCCCCGCGATCGACGACGCGCTGAAGGATTCGCGCGGCGTGGAGAGCGCGAACAGCGCGGGTCTCTTGCAGCGCGCGGTGCGCGCGCTCAAATCGGCGCTGCCGAACTTGCTCGTGATAAGCGACGTCGCGCTCGATCCGTACTCCTCGGACGGCCACGACGGCGTCTTGATCGACGGTCGGATCGACAACGACGAAACCGTGCCGATCCTAGCGAAAATGGCGGTCAACCAAGCGCGCGCTGGCGCCGACATCGTCGCCCCGAGCGACATGATGGACGGGCGCGTCGGCGCGATCCGCCGCGCGCTCGACGAAGCCGGCTACCCGAACGTGGGCATTTGCAGCTATTGCGTGAAATACGCGTCCGCGTTTTACGGCCCATTTCGCGAAGCGCTCGATTCCACGCCACGCTCGGGCGACAAGAAGACGTACCAAATGGATCCCGCGAACGTCCGCGAGGCCCTGCGCGAAGTGCGCCTGGATGAAGCCGAAGGCGCCGATTGGCTGATGGTGAAGCCGGGATTGCCTTACTTGGACGTGATCCGGCGCGTGCGCGAGCTGAGCGCGCTGCCGGTCGCGACGTATCACGTGAGTGGCGAGTACGCGATGCTCAAAGCCGCCGCGCAAAATGGCTGGCTCGACTACGATCGCGCGCTGCTCGAAACCCTGCTCGGTTTTCGTCGCGCGGGCGCCGACATCATCTTCACCTACGCCGCGATCGAAGCAGCGAAGCTCCTCGGATGAGCGATCGCGAGGAGAGCCCGAGCGGGCAAATCTCGAGCGCGTCTGGGCCGAATCAAACGGAAACTCGGCTCAAATCGAGCCCTGCTACGAGCGAAGGCGCGTCCGCGAGCGGCGAAAAAAATCGCACGACTTTGAGCGACATCGAAGCGCCGATCGCGCCGCCGGTTTCTCGCCGCTTGGTGCTGGTCGCGGAAGGCGACGAGGGTTCGGTGCCACCGCCGCCGAATGACGAGCAGTCGTCGGCAGTCGAAGACGAGCCGTCGCGGCCGTCCCTCGTCGAGGCCGACGAGCTCGTCGGGCAAATGGTGGATGCGCGTTATCGCATCGAGAGCGTGGCCGGTATTGGCTCGATGGGCATCGTGTACGTGGCGCGGCATTTGGCGGTCAAAAAGCGCGTCGCGCTCAAAGTACTGCGCCAGCAATTCGTGGAAGACGTGGAAGTGACGCAGCGCTTCGCCGCTGAAGCAACGGCGGCGACCGCGATCGGCAACGCGCACATCGTCGATACGCTCGACTTCGGCAAATTGCCGAACGGTTCGGCCTATCAGGTGATGGAGTTTCTCGACGGGCAAACGCTGAGCGAAGCGCTGCGCCGCGAAAAGCCGATGCCGCTCGAGCGCATCTTGCAGATCGCGCGACAAGTCGCGGTGGCGCTGGGTGCGGCGCACGAGGCTGGCATCGTTCATCGCGATTTGAAGCCGGACAACGTGTTCCTCGTCGTGCGCGAAGCGAGCCACGACTTCGTGAAGATTTTGGATTTTGGGATTGCCAAGTTCGGCGCGAAGCAAAGTGATCTGACGCACGCTGGCGCGGTGTTCGGCACCCCGAATTACATGGCGCCGGAGCAAGCGCTCGGCAAACCCACCTCGGCCGCGACCGACATCTACGCGCTCGGCGTGATCTTGTACGAGATGGCGAGCGGTGACGTCCCGTTTCGCGGCGAGAGCCCGATCGCCGTGCTCACTCGTCACGCGACCGAAGCGCCCGCGCCGCTGTCGAAGCACGTTCCGGGCGTCGCGCTGCGTTTCGAACGACTCGTGCTGCGCTGTCTCGAAAAAGAGCCGAGCGCGCGCTTTCCGAACATGGCCGCGCTGATCGCCGAGCTCGACGCAGTGAGCGCCGGTGCGCCCTTGCCAGGGCCGATCGTCTCGCCTGCGCCGTCGCGACTCATCACGGCGCAAATCGAGCGCGAAGAGCTCGAGCTGTTGCGGCCGAAGAACCGCAGCTCGGGACTGATTGCCGCGCTCGTCTTGGCTGGGCTCGTCGGCGCGGGTTACGGCGGCTTCAAGCTCCGCGAAGCAGCGAGTGCGCCGAGCGCGTCGGCGAGCGTCGTGGCTCCGCCGCCAGCTGTTTCGCGCGAATCGGTCTCGACTAACGCTGACGCCGATAAAGAAAAAACGCGTGACGTCGCGCTCGTGCTCTTTCCGCTCGATGCGCACGTCGTGGTCGGCGACAAGGATCTCGGTGCGATGCCGGTTACGGTCAAAGTGCCGGAAGGCCGCAGCGTTTTCGCCGAGGTGCGTCGGGACGGCTATTGGACGCGCAAGCTCCGCTTGGACGGATCGAAGTCACGCATCGTCGTTGGGTTGGTCAAGCGCGAGGGCAATGCAGCGCCCGCCCCGAGCGCGGCCGCCGCCGCGCCCGACGACGCTCATTGACGCGCTTCATCGCTCGGCGCGAGCCCGAGCACGCGCTCGTAGTTCGCGCGCACGGTTTCGGTCACGTGTTTGTAGCGAGCGAGGAGCTGTGCGCTCGCGCGCGTGCCCTGGCCGTCCTGAAAACCCATGCGCCGTGCCAGGTGCGCGAGCGCTTCGCCGTCACTGCGAATCACGGACGTATTTTGCCCGGTGCGCACGACCAAGCGTTGCTCGAGCTGACGCAAAAAGCGATAACCCTCGCTGAACACTTCGAACGCGCGCTCGTCGAGATAGCGCTGCGAGTGAAGCCGCTCGAGCGCGAGCCCGACATCCGGCGTGTGCACGCGTGAGTCGGCGCCATTTTTCAGCTGCAGCCACTGCACCGCGAATTCGATGTCGAGCAGGCCGCCACGGCCGGTCTTCAGATCGTAGCGGCCCTCTCGTTCGCGCCCGAGCTCGCGCTCCATGCGCGCGCGAAAGTGATGGAGCTCGCTCGCGGGTGGCGCGCCGCCGCCGTAAGCCGCGCGCCAGGCTACATCGAGCGAACGGCGCACGAGCTCGGGATCGCCGACCACGCCGCGCGCGCGGAGCAACGTTTGCCGTTCCCAAGCGGCGCCCGACGACAGCACGGCTGGTCCAGGTTCTTGCGCCGGCCCGTCCAGCGATTGACCATGGTAGCGCGCGAACGACTCGAGCGAAGTCACGAGCAGGCCGTGCGATCCGGATGGCCTCAGGCGCGTATCGAGCTCGTAGCCCGGGCCGGCCGCATGGGCCTCGGTGAGCAAGCGGATCACGCGCTGAGCGCCGCGCACGAAGTACTGCGTCGCGTCTGCTGGTTCGGGCGCCGCGCTCGGCAAAAACGTGAAAATCACGTCCAAATCCGAGCCATAGCCGAGATCGCGGCCGCCGAGCTTGCCCAGCGCGAGCACGGCGAAGCCCGGCGCATCCCCGAACACGTGGCGCACGCTGCGACTCAAGATCTCTTCGGCCAGATCCGAGAGAATGCGCGTTGCGTCGCGCATGCCGATGGTGCCGGCGAGATCCGCGACCGCGACTTCGAGCGTGACGCGGCGCTTGGCCGTTCTGAGCGCACCGACGAAGGCTTGTTCGCGCTCTTCCGCGTCGGTATCGACGTCGAGCGCGTCTTCGGCATTGTCGATTTCGGCCGTCACCGCGGCGTGCGGATTGCTCACGGCGCCCCCCCCAAACAAAATCACATCGGCGAGCTCCGGCCTGCTCGCGACTGCATCGCCGATGAAGGCGCTCGCGCCGAACGCGCTGATCAGTCGCTTGAGCGCGCGCGGGTCGTCCGCGAGCGCGTTCACGTACGCGCCCGGCGCCAGAAATTTGCTGAAAAAGGCCCGCAAATACCGGGCGGCTTGCTCCGGATCGGCGGAGCTGCCGAGCGCTTCGATCACGCCTTCGGTGAGCTCGGGCCGGCGTTCGCGAGTGAGCACGCCGAGTAAGCCGTCCGGGCGGCTCGCGAGCGCGGCGATGTGTTCGCCCATGTCCGCGCTTTGGAAGTGGAGCTCCGCGGCACGGCCGAGCTCGGGATCGTCGCCGTCGAGCTCGCTCGTGAGGATTGGGCGCGCGCGGCGCGGCGTGGACGAGTCAGTCAGCGTTTGGAAAATTTCGTGCACGCTGGCTCGTGCGCGCGACAGTTCTTCGAGTAGCCCGGCCTCGTCGCGAAAGCCGAGGCTGCGCGACAAGCGGGCGAGCTCGTCCGCGTCCGTCGGCAAGAGGTGCGTTTGCACGCCGCTCGCCCACTGAATGCGATGCTCCACGCGGCGCAGCAAGACATACGCTTCGGCGATCGCGCGCGCTTCGCGATCGCTCACGAAGCCCTGGCTCTGCAGCCGTGCGAGCGCAGGCAAAGTGCCGGGCACGCGCAGCGCGGGTTCGCGTCCGCCCCAGACGAGCTGCAGCGTTTGCACGAAGAATTCGGCCTCGCGGATGCCGCCAAGGCCGAGCTTCAAATCGCGCTCCGGCGCGTGACTGAGCTCGCGGCGCGAGCGCTCAACGAGCTCGCTCAACGCGCTCGCGATCGTCGGATCGACCGCGCTGCGATAGACGAAGGGCGTCAGCACTTCGCGTCCGAGCATGCGCCCGAGCTCGAGATCGCCCGCGCTTGGCTGCGCGCGCAACAGCGCGGCTCGCTCCCACAGCCTGCCCCAGGTCTCGTAGTAACGCTCGCTGGCTGCGAACGAATTGACGATTGGGCCGCTCGCGCCTTCGGGTCGCAAGCGCAAATCGACGCGCCAGATCACGCCATCCGGGCTCGGGTTACCGACGGTCGCGACCGCGCGCTGCACGACGCGGCTCCAGTGCTCGTGCAAAGAGATGCGGCTTTTACCCTCGTCCGTGTCGTAAACGAAAATCACGTCGACATCCGAGCCCGCGTTGAGCTCGCGGCCGCCCAGCTTGCCGACGCCGAGCATGACCAGCGTCGACGGTTTGCCGTCCGCGCGCAGCGGCGCACCATAGCGCTCGGCCGTGGCTGCTTCGGCTTCACCGAGCGCGCTGTCGAAGGCCGCGGCGGCGATCGCGCTCAACTCGCGCGCCGTGACTTCGATGCCCGCGCCGCCGAGCCGCACCGGCAGTAGTTCGCGCAGCGCGACGCGCGCCTTCTCGATCCAAACCAAACGGCGCAGTTTGGCGAGTCCGAGCTCCGCCGTTTCGGCGAATTCGATCGCCGCGCGGAACGAGCGCCGCAAATCGCGCAAGCGGCGGCGCGAGCGAAGACCAGTTTGTGCCAGCGCGTCGAGCGCGTCGTGCTGAAAGGGTTGCGTCGGCGTCAACGGGGGAAAAGCCACAGCGAGCAACGCGCCGAGCGCAGCGCCGTCGCCTTTCTTGCCCTCCGCGAGCAACGAACGAGCCCGCACCGGGTCGATCGACAGTGCCAGTTTCTGGAGCTCTTCGCCGAGATTCACGGGGATTTCGCGCGCAATTTCTGGTGCGGGCCGGGACCCTACAGCATAGCCTCTTGTTCTTTCGCCCGCCTGACCGTACGAAGTGGGCGGCATGCGCTTTTTGTGCGTCTCGGATATCCACGGACACGCAGCCGCGCTCGACGCGGTGATCAAAGAGGCGGACAGCTTGGGTTGGGATCAGCTGATTGCCTGCGGCGATTTGTGTTTTCCGGGGCCAGCACCGCTCGCGGTTTGGAAGACTCTGGTGCATCACCGCGCGCTCTGCGTGCAAGGCGTGGGCGATCGCGCGCTTTCGCAGGTCGATCCGAACAAACTCAGTGCCACGAGCGAGGTCGAGCGCAACCGCATCGAGCGCTTGCGCCAGGTGCAGCACGAGCTCGGCGAAATCATCGTCACGCGCATCGGCCAACTGCCGCCAATCGCGAGCTTGCCGATCGAGTCGGGCCACACGCTCCTCGTCGTGCACGGTTCACCGCTCGACCCGAGCGAGCCATTCAGCATCGAGATGAGCGACGAAGAGCTGATCGCACTACTCGGCGACGAACCGGGTGACTTGATCGTTTGCGGCGGCAGCCACGTGCCATTCGATCGCTCGGTGGCGGATGTGCGGATCGTCAATGTCGGTTCGGTCGGTGAAGCGCCGGGTGGTGGTCATGCGCACTTCACGATCGTCACGACGTCCGCGCTCGGCATCAATGTGCAGCAGCACACCGTGCCGCTCGACGCGCCGTGATTCGCGCTCAGCGTTCGATCACGAGCAGTCGCGCGGACGGCGTGTGAACGAGCGGGCCCGGCGGCAGCTCGGCTTCGAACTCTTGGCCCAACTCGGCGATGAAGGCTTCGCCGCGTGCCAGCATCAAGCCACGTAGCGGCCCGAGCAATGTCAGCGCTTGCCACAGGGTCTGACTGTTCTCGTGCGCCATTTCGAAGGCAATGGGTCGATCGGCGAGCGTTCGACCGCCGGCTCGCTTCACGCTTTCCAGCAATTCTCGTTCCCATTCGCCGTCGGCCAAGCCAGCCGCGCGGAGTAGCGTGCGCATGCTGTGAAATGGGCCGCTCGGCTCCGAATCGCGCAGCCAATACAGGACGACGGCGTGCGCCCCTGGTGCGAGCAAGCTGACCCAAGACGCGAGCGCCGCGGCTGGATCGGGCAAGAGCTGTAGTCCGAAGACGCTGAGCAAGGCCGCGGCTCCGCCGCTCGGCGCGACCAGTGTCATCGCGTCCGCGCGTTCGACTCGGACGTTCGGCAGCGCTTTGGCTCGCTCGCGCGATTTCTCGACCATGCTCGTCGACAGATCGCTGGCGAAGATCGTTCGTCCACTGAACGCGCGAGCGAGCGCCGGCAATTCGCGTCCCGGACCGACGCAAGGGACGACGATCGCGCCCTCGGGCAAGCGATCGGCATGGGAGACCAGTGCGCCGACCGCAGCGCCGAGATAGGGCGCAAAGCGCGGACCAAAATAAGTATCGTAACCGAGCGCAGCTTCGTCCCACGCTCGTTCGACGCGCGCGGCGCGCTCGCTTTCGCTCGTCATTTCAGCTTCGCGGCTTCGCGTCGAGGCCGGCGCGCAGCGCGCTCACCAGCGCTTCGACGGCGCTCACGCGCGCTTCGCTCGAGCCAGCCGCGGCGATCGTGCGCACGACCTCGGTGCCGACGACCACGCCGTCCGCGCCGGAAGCCGCCGCGCGTTCGGCATCTGCCGGCGTGCGAATGCCAAAGCCGATCACGACCGGCAACTTCGCGCGCTTGCGCAAATCGGCGGCGCGCTCGCCTGCTTCCTGGAGCGGCGCTGCGCTCGTGCCGGTGATGCCGGTGACGGACACGTAATAGACGAAGCCGCTCGCGCCTTCGAGCAGCGCGGGCTCGCGATCCAAGCCGGTGGTCGGCGCGACCAAAGGCACGATCGCGAGCTCGTTTTTCTTGGCGCGCGCGCGGAGCAGTGCGCCCTCTTCGGGCGGCAAATCCACGACCAAAAAGCCGTCCGCGCCGACGCGCAAGGCTTCATCCGCCGCGCGCTCGTCGCCGAACGCGAGCAGCGGATTGTAATAGCTGAAGAGGATGATTGGGATTTGGCTTTCCCTGCGAATCGCTTCGACCGCGCGGAGCGCAGCGCTGAACGAGCCGCCGCCGCTCTTGATCGCGCGATACGACGCGGCCGCGATCACCGGGCCGTCCGCCGTTGGATCGCTGAATGGCACGCCGATTTCGAGCAGGTCGGCGCCAGCGCGGGCGGCAGCGAGCGCAGAGGCAATGCTGTCTTCGATGCTCGGATCGCCGATCGTCAAATAAATCACGAGCGCAGTGCGACCCTCGGCGCGGAGCGCGCTCAGGCGTTGCTCGATGCGAAGAACGGTCATGATGCGTCCCCGAAACCGAGTTCGGCGCGCAGCGTGTTCAAGTCCTTGTCGCCGCGTCCGGACAAGCACACGGCGAGCTTGGCTGGGCGGCCATGTTTTTTCCGTTCGAGCTCGGCGATGTCTTTGATTCGCGCGAAAGCGTGCGCGGTTTCGAGCGCGATCAAGATGCCCTCGCTAAGCGCCACGCGCTGCGTCGCTTCGAGCGCATCGGCGTCGGTCGCGGAGAGGTACGTCGCGCGGCCCGAGCGCATCAACGCGGCGTGCTCTGGGCCGACGCCCGGATAATCGAGGCCCGCGCTGATCGAATGCGCGTCGATGATCTGCCCGTCGTCGTCGGCCAGCACCATCGTGCGTGCGCCGTGCAGCACGCCCATGCGGCCGGCGGTGAGCGTTGCCGCGTGTTTGCCGCTCGAAATGCCTTCGCCCGCCGCTTCGATGCCGTACAGCGCGACTTCGTCGCCGAGGAACGCCCGGAACATGCCGATCGCGTTCGAGCCGCCGCCGACGCAGGCCACGACTGCGTCGGGCCGACCGCCGCTCTGGCTCTCGAATTGCGCGCGCGCTTCGTCGCCGATCACGCGCTGCAGTTCGGATACGAGCATCGGGTAGGGGTGAGGGCCTGCCGCGGTGCCGACGCAATAATAGGTCGTGCGCACGGTGGTCACCCAGTCGCGCAAGGCTTCGTTCATGGCATCTTTGAGGGTCTTCGAGCCCGATTCGATCGGCACGACTTTGGCCCCGAGCATTTGCATGCGGAGGACGTTCGGCGCTTGGCGCGCGACGTCGAGCGAGCCCATGAATACTTCGCAGGGTAGCCCCATCACGGCGCAGGCCGTCGCGGTCGCGACGCCGTGCTGCCCGGCACCGGTCTCGGCGATCACGCGCTTTTTGCCGAGCTTCTTCGCGAGCAAGACTTGGCCGAGCGCGTTGTTGATCTTGTGCGCGCCGGTGTGACAGAGGTCTTCGCGCTTCAGCCAGAGCTCGGCGATCGATTTGCCGCCTGGGTCGAGGCTCTGCGCCAGGCGATCCGCGCGATAAAGCGGTGTGGGTCGACCGACGTAGTGCGTCAGCAGATCGCGCCACTCGCGCTGAAAGGCTTCACCCAAAACATGATCGTGATAAGCGCGTTCGAGTTCGGTGAGCGCGGGCACCAGCGTTTCGGCCACGAAACGCCCGCCGAAATCGTCGTAGTAACCGAGAGCGGAGACGGCCATCTTGCCTCTCCGATACTTTACCGAATCGGGTTTGTCGAGCCGTGCGGCAAATCGCTGCTTCTTGGAACCAAGGAACAGCTCAGCCGTTCGGAGGCGAGCTTGGCTTCGAAGCTATGCGCGCGCGGAATCTCTTCGAGCTCGCGCCCAACGCGGAGCTTGCCGGTCGCCCCGAGCGAGCGCGGCACGCGCCATTGTCGCACCAAATCTCCGCCGTTTAGCACCACCTCGAACACCCAGTCTGGACCATCGTCGAAGTGGTTTTCGGCGACGAGCAAGTCGTAGCCTTGGCGATGCTCGAACAAAAGCGTACGACCGCTCGGCGTTTCGACGACTTCGACCAGCTCGATTCGCGGCGCGCGATCGGCGTGGCTCGCGTCTTCGCAATGCCCGGGCAAGAAGGCGGCGATGGTTTGGACTTTCGCTTGCGGCGTGTCGCGCGTGACGTAACCGCCGCGAATCGACGCGCCGCACGCGAGCTGGCTCAGCGCGAGCAAGCACGGTCCAAACGGCGCGACACGCGCGACGCTCATCGCGCAAGATCCGCGGCGCGCACGGCGGCAACGAACGCGCTCAGCTTCGCTGGATCCTTCGCGCGCGGGTTCTGGCGCATTTCGACTCCGCTCGCGACATCGACGCCAAACGGCGAAAGCGCACGCATCGCCTCGGCCACGTTCTCCGGCGTGAGTCCGCCGGCGACGATCAAATCGCGACGCTTCGTGAGCGGCACGGCGAGCGACCAATCGAAGCGCGCGCCAGTTCCGCCGAGCTCGCCGGGCACTTTGGCATCCACCAGCAAACGCTCTCCGCCATATTCACTTGCGCGCGCGACGTCTTCCGGTCCCGCGATGGCGACGGCCTTGTACGCGTTGGGCAAGAGCAGCTCGAGTTCTTCGCTGGATTCGGCGCCGTGCAGCTGCAACCAGCGAATTCCGCTCGCGGCACGCAGCTCTTCGAGCTCGCGCGCCGTCCGATTCGCGACGACTGCGACCAATTCCACGCGACCGGCCACGGCGTCCGAAATGTGCGCCGCGGTGGCGAGATCGATCACCCGTTTCGACGTGCGCACGAAGTTCAAGCCGAGCGCGTCCGCGCCGGCTTCGAGCGCCAGCCGCGCGTCTTCGACGTTCGTGATGCCGCAGATTTTGACGAAGGTCATCGGGAGCCCGTGGATAGCGCGGCGTAGCGCCAGCGGGACCTCGCGTCGAGCTATTCGATTTTCAAGAGCTCTTTGACCGTCGCAATCACTTGCGGCGCTTGAATCGGCTTCGTGATGTAGGCGTTGGCTCCGAGCTGGAGCGCGCGCTGGCGATCTTCTTGGGAGCCTTCGGTCGTGATGATCACGATTGGCGTATCTTTGTGCACCGGATCGCTGCGCACGCGCTTCACGAGCTTCAAGCCATCCATGATCGGCATGTTGATGTCGGTGACGATGATGTCGTAGCGGGCGGAGGCGAGCTTGCGCAGGCCGTCCACGCCGTCGTCCGCTTCCGTGACGCGCAAGTTCCGCACGCGCGCGAGCGCGAACACGAGCAGCTGCCGCATCATCGGCGAGTCTTCAACGATCAAGCAGGAGTATTCGGCCATGGGATGCTAAACGCTGAGGTCCAAGAATGCTTCGAGCCCTGGAAGCTTTTGCTCCGCCTGGGCGAATAAGCTCGCAGCCACCAGTGCTTGCGCCGCATGTTGCCCGAGCAACTTGAATAACTCGAAGTCCACTGTATCGAACTTATTTTTTTGAGCCAGGGTCGAAAAGATCGCGATTGTTCCGACCACCCGGTCGTCGACGGAAAGCGGAATGACGGCGGGTGGATTCTGCAGCGTACCCTGGCTCGGGTCGGAATCCGCCACACTCGCCGAACCTTTTTTGAGCACCTCGCCGATGCGCGTACCGACGATACGGATTGGAAGCAGCTGGTCCCCGGGCACGCCCTCGGACGCGATTGGCACGAGTTCTTCACGCTCCGGATTCACCAAGTACATCGCGTAACGCTCAGCGCCGACGAGCTGCGCGAGCACTTCTTTGATTCGCCGGGTGACACCGCGCGGAGACAAGCTCGAATGCAGCTGATTGCTGGCGACGAACAGATTCGCCAAGTTTGCGAACTCGGATTCGACCTCCTGCACGCGCGCCGTAAATTCGGTGGTGGTCGCTTCGGCCTCGCGATAGCGCGAAACGAGCTCACTCTTCTCGCGTTCGAGTCGTTCGATTTTTTGAAGCAGCTCGCGCACGGCTTGATCCGCTTCGACTTTGGCGCGTAGCCCTGCGTTCTCGCTCTCCAGATCTTGCAGCCGACTCAACATCCGCTCGTGCTCTTTCAAAAACTCTTCGGTGATCTGCGAGCCACGCGAAAACTTTTTGAGGAATTCGTCGCGCTCGGTCCTGAGATCGGGGCCCGGTGCGTCACTGCCCGGCCCGCGACTGCGCTTATCCTTCGTCATCGATTCCTATCAGTATAGACGGAGTCGAGACGCGCGCGGAAAACTCCTCGCGCTTTCGAGCAATCGGTCTCGGTCTCGGTCTCGGTCTCGAGCGCGCGGGGCACAGGCGCTCCGGCGAGGCGCTCCGGCGTTCCCTGTGAGCTCGCCTGGCGATTTCCGTGCGCCGCTCGCTCTCTGCGAGCTAGCGAAGGATTGAAACTGGCCGCACGCGAGCTCCGGCGCGGGCGCGCGCGAGGCTTGCTGGTTTGAGCCGTTATTTCAAAGGTTTGAGCGCGGCCACCCGGCCGCACGTGAAGCCGGCGCGCGGGACTGTTATGCTTGTCGATCAATGGCTGACGCGGATACTGGGCTCGGACCCGAAGCGATCGACCGCTTGCTCGAAGCAGAGGACTTGGATGCCGCGCGCTCGGCGCTCGCAGCAACGAACCCGAGCGACGATCGCTTCGCCGTGGTTCGGATCAAGCTCGCGCTCTACGATGGCTCGATGCCCTCGGGCGCGGCGATGCAAGCTTTGATTCAACTCATGCGTCGTGACGCGGCGTGGCCCGGCGCGAAAGAGCTGTATCAAAAAGCTTCGACTGCGGCTTTTCAGACGCGTGAATCGTCGGTCTCGCATTCGCACCCGCCGCCGCCGGTTGCACGCAAGTAGCGCGAGGCTCAGCCGGAATTTTGCGCGAGCCAATCCTTGAGCTCGCCGGTGATCACGCGTGGCGCGCGGCGCAACGCTGCGACGTTGCTCGAGCCGGTGAGCAAGAGCGCAGCGCGGAGCTCCGCTTCGACGCCGCTGAAGAATTGTCGCGCAGCGTTCGGGCCGCCGCGCTCGAGCGCCTGCAACGCCGAGCGCGCAATGCCACCCGCGCTCGCGCCGAGCGCGATCGCTTTGGCGATGTCGAGCCCGCTCTGCATGCCGCCGGTCGCGAACACGGTTTCGAAGCCGTGACTGTGCACCCAGGCGACGCTCGCCGCGGTCGGCACGCCCCACTCCCAAAACGCTTGCCCGAGCGCTTTTTTCTCTGATTTCGCGCGCTGCGTTTCGACCGCGACCCAGGACGTTCCGCCCGCACCCGAGACGTCCACGTGTTTGACGCCGACACGCCGGAGCTTCGCGGCGACCGCGTGCGACAGCCCGCAACCGGTCTCCTTCGCGATCACCGGCAAGCCGAGCTCGCTGACCAAACGCGCGAAGGTGTCGAGCCCACCGCGGAAATCGCGGTCGCCCTCCTCTTGCACGATTTCCATGGCCGGGTTCAAGTGCACGCAGAGCGCGTCCGCGCCGACCAGACCCAGCAAATCCAAAATTTCTTGGGTGCTCATTTTGGCGGCCTGCACCACGCCGAGGTTGCCGAGCACGAGCGCGGTCGGCGCCACGCCGCGCACTTGATACGTGCTCTTGGCTTCGCTGCGCTTGTACATCGCGCGCTGACTACCGAGACCGAATGCGTAGCCGCGTTCCTCGGCGATGGCCGCGAGCTCCAGATTGATTCGCTGCGCACGCTCTGCGCCACCGGTCATGCCGGCGATCAGGATTGGCGCGCGCAGCTTCTTGCCCAAAATTTCCGAGCTCATGTCGATCGCGTCGACGTCGAGCTCGGGCAGCGCGTCGTGAACCAGGCGCACGCATTCGAACAGCGTGGTCGTTTGCTTGAATCCGACATCGCCAGACGTGGCCAGATCCAAGTGGTCGACTTTTCGTTCCGAGATGTCCGCCATGGTTTGTGGCCATTGTCTCTTTGCGATGCCACGCGGTTCAACCGCCAAGATTCGCGATCCGTTCGGGAAGGAGCCGGTGTAGGCTCGCATCCTCTCGACAGCCCGAAGATGGCCGCGCGCAAGCCGATTTCCAGCAGCAAGAGCCGAAGAACCAAGGTCATGCCCAAGGCGCAGGCCAAGGCATTGCCGCAAAATGCGTTCGCAGCACTCTTGCCCACCGTGCAGACGGAGGTCGAAATCCGCCTGCGCGGCTTCTTGGAGACGCGGCTCGACATCGCGCGCCGACACGGCCCCGAAGTGCTGGAGATGGTCTCGGCGGTACGTGATTTGTGTCTGCGCGGCGGCAAGCGTTTTCGTCCGGCGCTGCTCGCCGCGGGCTATCGCGCGACGGACGAAAAGGCGGCGCTCGAACCTGCGCTCGATGCGGGCGTCGCGCTCGAACTCTTGCAAGCCTACCTGTTGATCCACGATGACTGGATGGACGGGGATTTGGTGCGGCGCGGCGGCCCCGCAGTGCATGCGCAGCTCGCCAAGCGCTTTCGCTCGCAACACAAAGGAGAGGCCTCTGGAGTGCTCGCCGGGGACTATGCTTCCGCGGTCGCGCTCGAAGCGCTCAGCCAAGTCGAGATGAGACGCGCGGCGGCTCCAGCCGCGATGGCCTGTTTCGCCGAGATGCAACTCGACGCGATCGCGGGCCAGCAGCTCGACGTGATCGGCGGCGAGTACGACGTCGAGCTCGCCTATCAGCTCAAAACCGGCAGCTACACCGTGCGCGGGCCGCTGCGGCTCGGCGCGATTTTGGCTGCCGCGTCGCCAAGCACGCTGCGCACGCTGGATCGCTTCGCGTTGCCCGTCGGCGTAGCGTTTCAATTGCGGGACGATTTGCTGAGCGCGTTCGGCGAGCCGAAGCAAACCGGCAAACCGCTCGGCAATGATTTGCGCGCCGGCAAGCGCACGGCGCTGCTCGTCGCGGGCCTGAAGCTCGCGCGCGGCAAGGAGCTGCGCGCGCTGCGCCACGCCGTCGGCAATCGCTCGGCGAGCGAGCGCGAAGTGCGAACTGCTCTCGGTGTGCTCGAAAGCACCGGCGCTCGCGCAGCGATCGAAGCGCGGGTGGACGAGCTGTCCGCGGCGGGATTACGCGCATTGAAGACCGGCGTCACGCGCCAGGGCGCGCTCTTGCTCGCCGGTGCGGCCGAAGCGTTGACCACACGCCGCAGCTGAAGTGATGGCGCGCGCCAACGGAAAAATAATCCTTTTGGGTGAACACGCGGTCGTTTATGGCGTACCGGCGATCGCGGCTGGCATCGAGCGCGGCGTCGTAGCCGAGGCCGCGCGCGCCGCGACATCGAGTCTTTCGATCGGCGACCGTCACGCCCAACCCGGTGACGGCAGTGAGCTCGCGCTCGCGTTCGAGGCGCTCTTGGTTTCGCTTGCCGCGCCGCCCGTCTCGGTCAGCGCAACCCTGGAAATTCCGGCTGGATCGGGCCTCGGCGCTTCGGCGGCGCTCGGCGTCGCGATCGCGCGCGCCGCGCTTTCGGCGCTCGGCGAAGCGGAAGACGACGCGCGCGTGCTCGCCGCGACCGCGGCTTGGGAAGGTGTGTATCACGGCAATCCGTCGGGTGTGGATGCGGCTGCCGCGGCAAGCGATGGCTGTATCTGGTTCGAAAAAGGGCAGCGCCCCACGCCGATCGCGCTCGACTCGGATTTGACGCTCGCCGTCGGCTTGGCTGGACCACCCGCAAGCACGAAATCGATGGTCGAAAGCGTCGCGCGTTTGCGCGAGCGGCGGCCCAGCGTCGTGGAAAAGGCGCTCGAGGGCATCCGCGCGTTGGTCAAGAACGCTAAGCTTTGCTTGGAAGCGTCGGACGTGGTCGGGTTGGGCTCGTTGATGAACTACAACCAAATGCTGCTCAGCGGTTTGTTCGTTTCGACCGAAGGCATCGAGCAATGCTGCGCGCTCGCGCGCGACGCGGGCGCGCTCGGTGCGAAGCTCACCGGCGCGGGCGGCGGCGGCGCGGTGATCGCCTTGTGTGAACGCGATTTCGAGCCAATTTTAGCGGCTTGGCGCGCTGAAGGCATCGAGGGCTTTGGTACCCATGTGCGAGCCCGGCGAGGTTCGAGATGAGCGGTTTCGCCCAAGCCGTGGCGCACTCGAACATCGCGCTTGCCAAATATTGGGGCAAGGCGGACGCATTCAGAAACCTGACCGCGGTGCCGAGCTTGTCGCTCACACTCGCTGCGCTCCGCACCACGACTTCGGTGCGCTTCGACTCGGCGCTCGAAGCGGACGAGTTCGAGCTCGCCGGAGCGCGCACTATCGGGCGTCCGTTCGACCGCGTGATCAAATTGCTGGATAGCGTGCGCAGTGCCGCGCGGATCGAAGCGCGCGCGCGCGTCGAATCCGTGAACGATTTTCCGACCGCGGCGGGATTGGCATCGAGCGCGTCCGGGTTTGCTGCGCTCGCGCTGGCCGCGAGTCGCGCTGCGGGGCTCGCGCTTTCGCTCGAGCAAGTGAGTGCGCTCGCGCGCGCTGCTTCGGCATCGGCGGCCCGCTCGGTGTACGGCGGTTACGTCGCGCTCGAAGCGCGTGGCGAGTGTGCCGAGCGCGTGCGCGACGCAGCCGAATTTCCGCTCGAAATGCTGGTCGCCGTGACCGTTTCTGGACCCAAATCCACGGCTTCGACCGACGGCATGGCTCACACCCAAGACACGAGCCCGTACTATCCCGCGTGGCTGAGCGCCGCGCCCGGCGTCTACGCTCAGGTGCGGCGCGCGGTCGAGGCGTCGGACTTCGACGCGCTCGGGCCCGCGGTCGAACACAGCGCGCTCATGATGCACGCCTCGATGCTCGCGGCCGACCCGGCGCTGATCTATTTCGCACCCGCGACGCTCGGCGTGATGGAACGCGTGCGCGCATTTCGCAAGAGCGGCGGTCGCGCGTACTTCACGATGGATGCCGGCCCGCACGTGAAAGTCTTGGTCGAACCAACTGCTGCCGCAGAGCTCGAACGCGAGCTCGAAAAACTCGAGGGCGTGACTTCGGTGTTGCGCTCGGCAGCGGGACCGGATGCGTATTGGGTCGAGCCGTGAGCCGAGCGTGCGCCCCTGGGAAATTGGTTTTGTCGGGCGCCTACGCCGTCTTGTCCGGCGCGCCAGCGCTGATCGCGGCAGTCGATCGCTATGTGGTCGCTGATAGCGGCCGGCCGAGTGAATTCGATGCACCCGAGGTGCGCGCCGCAATCGGCGAAAAAGCCGCGCCCTGGTTCGATGCGAGCGCGCTGCGCGCGGACGGCAAAAAGCTCGGTTTGGGTTCGAGCGCGGCGATCGTCGTCGCGTCCTTGGCCGCGCTCGAGCTCGATCGAACTCCGGGCCTGGACGACGAAACATTGTGCGCTCGCGTGTACGAGCGCGCGCGCTCGGCGCACCGCGCAGCACAGGGCGGCGGCAGCGGCGTCGATGTGGCATCGAGCGCACATGGCGGCGTGCTCGCGGCGCGCCGCACGCGCGCTGGACAGCTCGAGCTCAATCGCGCAAGGCTCCCCCAAAAAATAAGCTTCGAAGTGTGGGCGGATCAGACGGCCGCAGCGACGCCGGAATTCCTCGCGCGCATTCGCGAGCTTGCGATCCGAGATGCGCGCCTTCACGATCAACGCATCACGGCTCAAGCCGCCGCCGCCGAAGCCGCGCTCGACGCGGCGACGCGCGATCACGCCGCGGATTTCGTGGCCGCGATTCAACTTCAAATCGCAGCGCTCAGCGCGCTCGGCGAAGCGGCGGGGATCGCCATCGTGACCCGAGCTCACGCCGAGCTCGCGACGCTCGCGGCCCAACAAAAGGCGGCATTTTTGCCAGCCGGGGCAGGTGGCGGCGACGTGGCTTACTTCGTTGGGACGAGCGCGCCGGAGCCGGCATTCGGGGTCCGCGCGCGGGCGCTCGGGCTCACGAAGCTCGAGCTTCGGCTCGGCGCGCGCGGCGTTCACGGGTTATAAACGAGCCGATGTCCGAAGGTTCGCGCATCCCCGGGTTTTACAAGCTGAGCTTGAGCGCTCGGCGACAGGTCGTGTCCGAGCGCGCGAGTTTGAATTTACTCGAGCTCGAGCACGCACTCGAACAAGGCGGGCTCGATTCGGCGACGGCGGACAAGGTCGTCGAGAACGTGCTCGGGATTTATGGTTTGCCCTTCGGCGTCGCGCTCAATGTGCGAGTCAACGGCACCGATCGCTTGGTGCCGATGGTCGTCGAAGAGCCGAGCGTGATCGCCGCGGCGTCGAACGCCGCACGCATGGTGCGACACAGCGGCGGCTTCCGCGCGGAAGTCGCCGAAGCGTTGATGATCGGCCAAGTGCAAATCACGGATGTCGAGCATCCGAGTGAAGCGGTCGCGAAACTCGAAGCCGCGGGCGGGCGCTTGCTCGAACTCGCGACCAAGGCGGTGCCGAATTTGGTCTCACGCGGCGGTGGGCCACGCGCGATCGACGTGCGCGATCTCGGTCAGCGCTGCATCGTGCTCCACGTGCTCGTGGATTGTCGCGACGCGATGGGCGCGAATCTGGTCAACACCATCGCCGAAGCGATTGGGCCGCTCACCGCCGAGCTGGCCGGCGGAAAACTCGGACTGCGCATTCTCTCCAATTTGTGCGATCGCAGGCGCGTGCACGCGACGTGTCGCGTCCATGCGCGCGAGCTCGTGCGCGCGCCGCGGCCGGAAAGCTTGCCCGAATATCCACCGGGCAGCGAAAGGGGCGAGTCGCTCGACGGCCAAGAAGTGGTGGACGCGATCGTCGCCGCGTCGCGCTTCGCGGAGCTCGACCCGTATCGCGCAGCCACGCACAACAAGGGCATCATGAACGGCATCGACGCCGTCGTGCTCGCGACGGGCAACGATTTTCGCGCGGTCGAAGCCGGCGCGCACGCTTACGCGGCGCGATCGGGCCGCTACGCGCCGCTCGCGGTTTGGCGGCGGGACGGCGAGGATTTACTGGGCGAGCTCGAATTGCCGCTCGCGCTCGGCACCGTCGGCGGCACCTTGCGCGTGCACCCGACCGCGCGCTTGGCGCTCAAATTGCTCGGGCTCGAATCCGCGGACGAGCTCGCGATGGTCGCGGCGAGCGTCGGGTTGGCTTCGAATTTGTCGGCGCTGCGCGCGCTCGCGACGGAGGGCATTCAGCGTGGGCACATGTCGCTGCACGCGCGCTCGGTCGCGATCGCTGCCGGCGCATTGGGCGACGAAGTCGAGCTGGTGGCTGCGCGCATCGCGACTTCTGGCGTGATCACGGTCGAGTCGGCCGCGCTCGCGTTGCTCGAGCTCAGCGCTACTCCGCCGACGTCGCGCTGAGCTCGCCGCCGAATACGCCGGGCCAGCTCGTCACGTATTGCGAGGCTTGACCGGGCTCGGAAATGTCGACCCAAGCGACGCGGTGCGTGCCGAACGGGCGCACGTCCACGTGCACGAATTTGTTGTTCGGATAAAAGCCGCAACCGACGTCGTTGAGCGTGCGGCAGAAGCGAAAGAGATCCGCGTTGTCGACGCCCGCGACGTAGAGATCCAGCGCGCGGCCTTTTTGGTGGTAGCTGCCGTGCGCGTCGCGGCGGTAACCGCTCATGATGAAAATCGAGCGATTGGGGAACGCCTCGGCGATCTTTTCGACCGCCCAAATCACCCGCGGATGCAAAAGCTTCACCTTCGGCAGCCATTCGCCGCGCGGCGCGTCTTCGTCTGGTTCGAGCGGAAGCGGCAATTCTGGCTCTGGCGTCGCGGGCGGTCGCGCCAGCACGCTCAGTCGATCGAGCGCGTCGGGGGCGATCGCGCCCGCGCAATCGATCAGCGGCTGGCGCACCCACTCCGCGCCGTCATAGCGCACGACGGAAACTGGGCGTGGCGCCTTCCAACGTGGACAATACTTGCGCTGACTCACGCTCGCGAACTCGGGCTCGGGCGCTTCGAGCTCGAGCGCCCAATCTGGGACGACCTCGGCGCGCGACAGATCGAATGGCTGCGCCGGAACGGGTTCGCGCAGCTCGAGCTCCGGCTCGCCGGCGCTGAGCGCGACCCACGAATCCACCGCGCCGGCCTCGACGGGCTCGGCACCCCCAAACCAATTGAGCTTCGGGTAGAGCTCGAAGTGATTGCGCCCGTAACGGCCGTGCCAAAAGCTCTGCCACTCGGGCGTGTGATCGCGGCCCGGCTCGACGTAGCGCTCGAGCAATGTGAGGAGCGGCTCGCTGCCGAGCTCGAAGCGGCGATTCTTGCCGACGCGATCGACGAGCCAGGCGGTCTCGGTGAGCGCTCGCGTGGGGCCGAACACGTTGAGCTCGAGCGGGGGCCGCTTCGAGCGAATGCGTGCGCGAGCGGGCGACGCTGCCATCAGGCTGACAGCGAGCGCGGCGAGCGCGGACCACGCGATGAGTTTCAGCCGACGCAACGTCGCGGAAGGATGCGCCCTCCGCGACGAGGTTTCAACGCCGGCAACGGAACTTCACGCTTCACGAGCTCGCTTGCGAGCTTTCGAGGCCGAGGCGGAGCAGCTGCAAAAACGTCTCGTATGCCTCACGAGCGCGCGTCTCGTCGCCCTCGAGGTACTCGGTGACCGACAGGCCGTTCAGCACGGCCAAAGACAGCGTGGCCAAGGCTTCGGAGCGATTCACGCCGCCTTTGGCCGCCGCCGGGCCCATCGCTTCGCGAATGACTTGACGCGCGTCGCGCTGCAGACCCGCGGCGCGGCGCTTCAGCTCGGGATCGCGCCGAGCCGCGCTCCAGACCTCGATATTGAGGCCGGTGCCGGTCTTGTTGTTTTGAATCGCTTCCCAGAGTGCCTTCAGGGCTTCCATCGCTTGCGACGTGGTGCCGTCGCCGTTCTGCGTGGCTTCCTTCAGGCGGTCGAGATAGCGGTGATAAGTGAAGCTCTGCACTTCGTGAATCAGCGCGGCTTTGCTCGCGAAGTAGTAGTGCACGATGCTTTTCCGCAAACCGAGCTCTTTGCCGATCTCGGCCAGCGTGGTCGCAGTGAAGCCCTTGCGCGCGAAGCATTTCGCTGCAGCGGACAAGATTGACGCGACGCGTGGATTCTCCCAATCCGCAGCACGCTGCGATGCGCCGTTTTCTTCAGGGGGTTTGCGGGGACTGCTAACGACAGGTTCTGTGGTGTTCATGTTTTTCCAATGCACCGGCCAGCCGGTATCGGTCGGGTATGACGGGGCTGAAGCCGTCCACCGCCCTCTGTGAGTCGCGGTTCTTCGCGCAGGTCTCGTTTCGAGTCAAGCGCGGGTTCCCGCGGCATCATCCTTTGGCCTTTTTCCCTTTATGCTTCCGCGGCTTGGATTCCCGGTCCGGGCCGGTTTCGTCCGAACTGGGCTTCGTTTGCCCACTTCGCCAATAGGGCATTCCGGCCTCCTCCGTCCAGCCCGCCGTTCCGTATTTGCCAGGTTCGCGGGATTCTCGCGTAACTCCGCCGCGATCCGAGGTGTCGTCATCCTTCTTTCCATCCTCGTCCGCGTCCGCCGAGTCGAGTTTTGGGCCCTGCGTGTCTACGAGCAGCTCGTCGGCGGTGTACTCGGGGTGCTGGTCGTCCTGCACCTTCACGGAGTCCTTCGCCATGTCGCCCGCGCCGACGCGCACGATTTGCGTCGTGGGCGGGTAGGTGTCGTCCCAGCGTTCGCGCACGGCGTAATCACCCTCACGGATGATGCGATAGCGCCGCAGCTTGAAGCCCGGCACGCCGCGCTGCCCGAGCACGCGCACGCCGTTCGGTAAGTCTTTGTCCGGTCGCTCCAGCTCTTCGTACGGAATCGCGGCTTCGATGCGGCGGATCAGTGTCACGGTGCGCGTTCGCTTCGGTCCCAGAATCTCCGCGCGCACGGTGCCGTTCTTCACCGTCTCGTGCAGCACGACGGGAAACGAAAATGAATTTCGAATCCTGAAGTTGATCGTCGGATAAACGACGGTCGCGTCCATGCCCATCTTGATGTAACCGCTCGGGCGCGTGTGAGGATAGCGCTCGACGATGTCGAGCCCGGCGAAGAACGCCGCGCCGTGCAAGGTACCGGAGATCTGGCAAGTGCCGCCGCCGATGCCGTCGACCAGCTCGCCTTCGGCGATCACTTTGGCGACCTTGTAGCCATTGGCTTCGTCGCGCGGGCCGACGGTGTCGTTGAAATCGAAGATTTCGCCGGGCAAAAGCACGTGCCCATCGAGCTTCGAGGCGGCCAGGCGCAAGTTGTAACTGCGCGCCAAGAACCTCGACGAGCGATCGTAGTGCGTCTCGAAGTAGCCGAGGATTTCGTCGAACTCGACCGCGCCGAGTTCGCTCGCGATGCGTCGCGGCCTTCGCTCTTCGAACACGACCTTGGCTTTGCTTTCGCCGCGCTCGAGCGCATCTTCGATCGCGGAGAGCGTCGCGTCGACGTCGAGCAAGCGCCCGTTTTGCTCGGGCACCAATTTGCGCGCATCCAAATCCAAACGCGCGTCGACGGGCAAGCGATCGAGCTCGTCTTTGAGCGTGAGCAACGCTTTCTCGGCGCGCTCGCGATCGAGCGTCACTGGGACGGGCAGCGTGATCGCGTCCGCACGCTCGGCAGCGCGATAGTTTCTCAGCAAGACACTGGTGCGATCTTCGCTGTCGTGTACCAGCGCGGCCAGCCGCACTTTGTCGATTTCGCCGCCGAGCTCGCCGATGAACACGTCGCGCCGCTTGCCGTCCGGAAGCTCGAGCGCGAGCTTGCTCGCGGCGTATTTGCGCACACGTTCGAGCGCCATCTTCTGCGCGCTGTCGCCCGACGGCAGCTTTTGCCGAAGCAGCACGATTTCGGGCAGCGGCTGTTTCGGGTCGTCCGGGCTCTCCGTGCGCGGCACCAACAAAAATCCCGAGCAGAGTCCCGCAAGGACCGCGATCGCGATCACGCGACCGCCTTTGCCGCCGGGGATCCAGCCGAACATTTTCGGGCTATAGCACCTAGCTGTCAGGTTCGCGCGAGGGCTTTCGGGTTATCGCGGGGTGAGTGATTTTTTGTGCTCTGCGCATTGTGGGGCGTTTGGCCGCTCGCGCGACAGGCAACGCGACGGGCGCCTGTTCGGTCAGGTCTTCCCCCGTCGGGGATCGCGAAGCGCGTCCTCCGGGCATGCGCGCGCTGGGGCGCGAAAGAGAAAAGAGGGAGCACGCGGCTGCGAGCCTTCGCGCGCTCAGGGCGCGACCGGAGAAAAGGCGCGGAGCGTCGAGCTTGTCTCGAAGCGCGGTTCGCACCAACCTCCAGGTCGGCGGCTTCCACGCGTCCCCATGTCCAGCCAAGTTCTGCTGCAAAAACTCGAGAACCTCCCGGTCAGCCCCGGTTGCTACATCTTTCGCGACAAGCAGAACGCGGTGCTCTACGTGGGCAAGGCGAAGAGCTTGCGCTCGCGCGTGCGCAGCTATTTCCAAGACGCGAGCTCGGACGAGCGCGCGTTCATCCCGTTCTTGCGCAAGCTCGCGCAAGACCTCGACACGATCGTCACGCAGAGCGAGAAAGAAGCGGCGATCCTCGAAAATAACTTAATCAAGGAGTACAAGCCGCGCTTCAACGTCAAACTGCGGGACGACAAAGAGTACCTCAGCCTACGCCTATCGACCGAGCACGCCTGGCCGCGGCTCGAGCTCGTGCGCCGGCCGAAACCCGACGAAGCGCGCTATTTCGGCCCTTATCACTCGGCCACGGCGGCGCGGCGCACGCTGCACTTGGTGGAAAAACATTTTCAGCTTCGCACCTGTTCGGACCGCGAGATCGAGAGCAGGAAGCGGCCGTGCTTGAAGTACCAAATCAAGCGCTGCCCGGCGCCTTGCGTGTACGACGTCGATCCGAACGAGTACGCCGCGCAAGTGCACGCCGTGTCGCTCTTCCTCGACGGCCGCCACGACGAGCTCCGGCGTGAGCTCGAGGGGCGCATGGCCGACGCGGCGTCGAACTTCGAGTACGAGCTCGCGGCGACGTACCGCGATCAG
>DATATR010000405.1:0-5643 GCA_036268695.1 Polyangiaceae bacterium
GAGAAAATTTTTCAACGCGAGGGCATGCGCGTGTTCACGGCCGATGGCGCGAAGAGCGCGCTCGAAGTCGTGCGCCGTCATCGCGTGCAAGTCGTGCTCACGGATTTGATGATGCCAGGCACGAGTGGCGTCGAGCTCTTGCGCGCGCTCAAAGAAGTGTCGCCCGACACCGAAGTCGTGCTGATGACCGCGTACGGCACGGTCGAAACCGCGGTGCAAGCCATGCGCGACGGCGCGTACGACTTCGTCGAGAAGCCGCTCAAGCGCATGACGATCGTGAAGAGCGTGCGCAAAGCCGCCGAACGCCAGTCGCTCGTGGCCGAGAATCGCTCCTTGAAACAAGAGTTGAAGCTGCTCACCACGCGCGAAATCGTCGGCCAAAGTCCGGCGCTCCGCCGCGTGCTGGACGTCGCGACGCAGGCTGCTCCGTCGAGCGCGACGGTGTTGATCCTCGGCGAAAGCGGCACCGGCAAGGAGCTGATTGCTCGTTACATTCATTCGAAAAGCGGCCGCGCGTCGGGCCCGTTCGTAGCCGTGAATTGCGCCGCGATTCCGGAGAGTATTTTGGAAGCCGAGCTGTTCGGTCACGAGCGCGGCGCGTTCACCGGCGCAGTCGCCAAGCGCGAGGGTCGCTTCGCGCGGGCGCGCGGAGGCACGCTATTTCTCGACGAAATCGGCGAGCTCAGCCCGGCGGTGCAGGTGAAGATTTTGCGCGTGCTCCAAGAAGGGGAATACGAGCCCGTCGGTGGTCACACGGTGCAGGCGGACGCGCGCATCGTCGCCGCCACCAACCGCGATTTGGTTTCGGAGGTCGACGCGGGGCGCTTTCGCGAGGACCTCTATTATCGCCTGAACGTGATCGCGGTGACGGCACCTGCGCTGCGCGCGCGGCGCGAAGACATCCCGCTCTTGGTCGATCATTTTTTGGGGGTGTACTGCACGAAGAATGGGCGGCCGCGGTTGACGGTACCGAGCGAAGTGCTGCGCAAGCTGATGGATTATTCCTGGCCAGGCAACGTGCGCGAGCTCGAGAACGTGGTGGAACGCGCGGCGGTGCTCTGCCGCGTTGACGTGCTCTCGCTCGGCGATTTGCCGGACGCGGTCGCGAGCGCGACACCGCGTCCGCCGTCGGAGCTCATGTTCGCGATCGGTACGCCGCTCTCGGAAGTCGAGCAGCGCATGATCCGAGACACGCTCTCGCACACCGGCGGGGACAAATCGCTCGCTGCGCAGCTACTCGGAATTTCGACGCGCACCATCTACCGCAAGCTCGGCGAGAGCGAGTGACGGCTCCGTGAGCGCGACGCAGCTGCGGGCTTTGGCCCCCGCGATGCCCCGAGTTTTGACAGTTTGTCGCTCCCTGCTGCTCGAGCCGAAAAAGCTTGCCAGCTTGGCGCGCTGCCGTGCGAACTCGGGCGGGAAAAGCCATGGGAATCCGCGGGTTTTTCCGCTAAGGAGCGCTGGCACAGCTCTCGCTAAAGGTGTTTCGGACCCGTGGCTTTCGACATCCTGATCAAGAAGTACTTCGCCGGCGTGGTGCTGGCGTTCGTCGCGCTCGCGGCGTACTTCCAAGCCGAAGGGGCGACGCAACTGTTCGGTGCAGCGCTCGCCGTGTCGAGTTCGAGCGCGGCTCCGCCGAGAGCACCGCTCGCTCCGCTGATGCCTGGGCGCGATCGGCCGAGCGCGCAGCCGATCATCGAGCGCAATCCATTCGACTCGGTCACGGGTCCGCTCAACGCTGAGAAAGTACCGGAAGGCCCGAGCCCGACCAAGAGCCCGGTCGACAACTCCGACCCACTTGCGGCTCCGCCTTGCGACAGCCCGCAGGTGTTCATCGTCACTGAGTCGACCGATCCGTTGTGGTCGGTGGCCGCGTTGCAAGCTCCCGGCGATCCGCGCCCGCGCATGCACCGCGTCGGCGATGACGTCGCGGGCAAGCACATCGAGTTCATCGGTTATAACCCGCGCGAGAACACGCCGTCGGTCTGGTTCTCGAGCAACGGCGCGCTGTGCCAAACCATGCTCTTCCGCACGCAACCGGCGTTGCCTGGTGGCGCGACGCCCGCTGCGAGCGCAGCCGCGCCGCCACCACCCTCGAACGGACCCACGGCGGTGCCCGCGGATATCGCTTCCAAGATTCAGAAGATCAGCGACACCGAGTTCAACGTCGATCGCTCGGTGGTCGACAAGATCCTGGAAAACCAAGCCGAACTGATGAAGTCCGCGCGCATCGTGCCGGAGACGAAAGACGGCAAAGTGCTCGGCATTCGCTTATTCGGTATCAGGCCGGACACGCTGCTTGGCACCCTCGGCTTGCAGAACGGCGATCGGCTCGAATCAATCAACGGGTTCAACATGGGCAGCCCGGAGAAAGCGCTCGAAGCGTACGCGCGGCTCCGCACGGCGCCAAAGCTCGACGTCAGTGTCAACCGGCGCGGCAGCCCCGTAGCCATTGCCTTCAATATCAAGTGAGTTTCGCGTGACGAGTTCCGTGCCTTCGAAGTTCAGGTTTTCGCGTCGTCTCGCTCGGAGCATTCAGCTCCGCACGGCATCGTTCGCGCTGTTGATCTCCGCAGCGGCGTCGGCGCAGCCCGCGCCAGACGCGCCGCCTCCGCCTGCCGTGGCACCGCCCGTGCGCAGGCCGGCGGTCCCGATGTTGAGACCCGGCGCGCGCAAAATCGCTCCACCGGCGCAGGCCACGCCGCCTGGCGCAGCAGCTACACCCGCTGCGCCACTGACCGCGACGCCCACGCCGCTTTCGCCCACCGATCGCGATCCGCCCGGCGCTGCGCCGCCACCGCCGACGACGATGGACAAGATCGCGGCGGCTGCGGACGTACCTTACAAGCCGGAGCCCGGCGGTCACTTGGTCAAGTTCAATTTGCAGGACGCGGACCTCGCCGAGCTCGTCAATCACATCAGCGGGCTCACCGGAAAACGCTTCATTTACGGCGCCAAAGTGCGGCAAATCAAAGCCACGGTCGTCTCGCCGGAGCCGGTCACGCTCGAAGAGGCGTATCAAGCGTTCCTGTCGATTCTGGACGCGAACGGCATGACCGTCGTGCCGCACGGTCGCTTTTTGAAGATCATCGACAGCGGCGGCGTGGTCACGCAACCGACGCCGGTGCTCGCGCGCGGCGAGCCGATTCCAGACTCGGATCGCTTCATCACGCGACTTTACCGGCTCGAGCACGTGGGCAGTGACGAAGCCATGGCCTTGCTCGGCAAGTTCAAGAGCAAGGACGGCGACATCTCGGTGTACGCGCCCGGTCGTCTCTTGATCATCACGGACACGGCGACGCAAGTGCGGCGACTCGTGCGCATCGTCGAGGAAATCGACGTGGGCGGCTCGGGTCAGCACATGTGGATCGAGCCAGTGCACAACGGCACCGCGCAAGAGCTGGCCAAACGCGTGAACGAGGTGTTCGATCTCGGCTCCAGCGGCGGCGCTCCGGGCGCAAACGGCGCGCCTGGCGCAGCTGGCGCGAATACCAAAACTAGCGGCCTGAGCAAGGTCGTCCCCGACGAGCAGACCAACTCGCTGATCGTGGTCGGTACGGAAGATTCGTATTTGCGCTTGCTGGAGGTGCTGAAGCGGCTCGACTCGCAATCGCAAGAAACCGGAAAAATTCACGTCTTGTCGCTGCAGCACGCGATCGCCGAAGAAATGGCGCAAACGCTGAATCAAATGCTCGGCGGTTCTGGCGCCGCGGGTGGCCGTGGTGCTCCGCCTCCTGGCAACGGCGCTCCGGCCGGCGCCACGGCGGGCACTTTCGAAGGCGAGCTCCGCGTCACCGCGGACAAGAGCACCAACTCGCTGATCATCACCGCCTCGAATCGCGACTATGCGACGCTGCGTTTGGTGGTCGACAAGCTCGATCACGCGCGGCGCCAAGTCTTCATCGAAGCCGTGATCATGGATTTGTCGGTTTCCGACGACACCCAGCTCGGCGTCTCGTTCCACGGCGGCGACGTGCTCGGCGCGCAGCAGGACACGCTCTTGCTCGGCGGGTTCAATGCCGGCAAATCGATCGGCTTTCCCGCCGATCCGAGTCTGCTTCAGGGGTTTGCCGCGGGCGTTCGCGGGCCGGCTTTGCCGAACACCACGAACATCCTCGGTACGGGGCTCAGCGTGCCGGAGTTTGGCGTGGTGCTCAACGCGGTCGCGACGAGCGGTCGCTCGAACGTGCTCGCGACGCCGCACATCATCGCGACCGACAATGTCGCCGCCGAGATCAACATCGGCGAAAACATCCCGCTGCAAACCAACGTCGGCGGTGGTTTGCCATCCACGGCCCTCGGCGCGGCCGGCGCGACCGCGAACCCTGCGCTCGGTTTGCTCGGCGGCTTGGGCGGCTTGGGCGGCTTCGCCGCGCCGCGCCAGGACGTCGGTAATAAGATCAAAGTCACGCCACATATCAACGAGTCGAATCAAGTACGGCTCGAGATCGATCAGGAAAGCAGCGCGCCAGGTGCAACCTCCGGCACGCTCGGCGCGGTCAGCATCACCAAGCGCACTGCCAACACCACGGTCGTGGTGCAGGATCAGCAGACGGTCGTGATCGGCGGTCTGATGAGCGACTCGTACGTGACTTCGCGCACGAAGGTGCCGGTGCTCGGCGACTTGCCGCTGCTCGGTGCGCTTTTTCGCAGCTCGGACGTGCAGAAGCAAAAGAAGAATCTCCTGCTCGTGCTGACGCCGCACGTGATTCGCGACCAAGAAGATCTGCGCAAGATTTTCGAACGCAAGATCCAAGAGCGCCAGGAGTTCCTCGATCGCTACTTCGTGTTTTCGGGCGAGGATTGGAAGCCGCCGCACGATTGGTCGCGCACCAACGGCCTGGTCGAAGATATCCGCAAAGCGTTCGCGGATATTGCCGAACAAGAGCGGCTCGAAGCCGAGAGCAAGCCGCGCGAGGCTCCGCCACGCGAACCGAGCGAGCCGATCGAGTTGCCGAGCGACGTGCACGTGTCTGGCACCGGAGCGACACCGTCGGCCGCGCCCGAGCCAGGCCGTCGCATGCGTCCGTCGGCGGTAGCGCCAGCGGCCGCGCCGGCGGCGCCTCCGCCTCCGCCCAAACCCCAAGGCGACAACGAGCCGCCGTTTCGCATCAATCCGCTCGCGCGCAGCGTGAACGTGGATCGCGTGGAGTAAAGCGATGCAAGAGCAGCGCGCACTCGGCAATATCTTGGTTCGCCACGGCATCGTGGCGGAGGGCGCGCTCGAGCCGTTTTACGCGCAGCAGCGCGAAAAACCGACACCGCTGTTCGAGCTCTTGCTCACGTCGAAGGTCGCGACGCAAAGCGACTTGGCGCGCGCACTCGCCGCCGAATGTCGCTTGCCGTTTCTCGAATTCATCGATGTCGCGAGCGTTCCGGCAGAGGTAACCAATAAATTACCGATCAGCTACGCCAAGGCGCACAAGCTCTTGGTCCAGGGAATTTACGAGGATCGCGTCGAAATCGTGTGCGCGGATCCGCTCGACACCGACGGCATCGACGACATCCGCGCCACGTTCCAAAAACCGGTTTCGATTTCGGTCGCGCCCGGAGACACGGTGATCGACGCGATCAACCAAGCCTACGAGCGTCAGCAGACGATCAGTGAGCTCGAGACCAACGAAGTCGCGGACGAAGAAGAAA
>DATATR010000406.1:0-4086 GCA_036268695.1 Polyangiaceae bacterium
TCGCAAAGTCGAACATCGCCGAACCAAATGACAGCTGTATGTCAGTTTTTAATTTTTGGGTTGGGGGTGCTCCTCGGCGGCTCAGTCGCGCGAAGATCAGGCGTAATTTCGGCGATTTGCCGGCACGCGCGGGCCGGCGCACAATCGGGTCATGGGCGGACGTACACTCAGGGGCGTGCGGCAATTCGCGAGACTCGGCGGGATCGCGCTCGTCGCCCATGCGTCCGCGTGCGGCGGTCGCACGAGCGAGCAATCGGGGAGCGGTTCCGCGGGGGCTAGTCCCTCGAGCGCGGGCATTTCCGGCGCCGGCGCGAGCACAGCGGGTAGCCACGCAGGCGGAGCCGATACGAACCTCAGGATCTCACCACGACAGACGAGCGGCCCACTGCCGTGCCCGCAAAGCACGATGTTCCCGAGCGAAGAGGCGTGTCCGCTCACGAGCCTGACGCTCACCGATTCCGCGCAGGAGAGCCCGGGCTTTCCCGCGAGCGGCGGCGAATTGCCCGTGCCGGCCACCGTCGTGACCTCGACGCCGCTGCAATACCCGAGCTACGAACCGCAGCCGGATGGCGGTACTCTCGAGCCCAATCAAAACACCGACCCGTCGACTTGGGATCGCTCGCCGCTGCCGGCCGGCGCGTGCGTCTTTCGCGTGCAAGGGCTGTCTGCGGCTTGCCTCCTGCACGCGAGGATCATCGCGGGGCCATGCAATGCGTCCGTGCAGGTCGGGCTGATCAACGTCTCCGATGTCGGCCAGTGCGGAGCAGGCGCAATACCCGGCTGCTCGACGTCCGATCCGTGGAGGAGTGGAGGTGATTGGTGGTACGTGCAGGCGGACGGCACCGATTACGATATCGTGATGTGCGCTCCCGAGTGCGCGCAGCAAGTGGCCCGGAACGGCGGAGCGTGCCTCACGCCCGAGTGAGCTATAGTTCGGCGGTGACCACGCTCGAAGTCACGCACCGCGCGGTTCACGCGGTTTTTCGCATCGAATCGCCGCGCTTGATCGCGGGCCTCACGCGCCTGGTCAAAGACGTCGGGCTGGCCGAAGAGCTCGCGCAAGACGCGCTCGTGACCGCGCTCGAGCATTGGCCGGAGAGCGGTGTGCCGGAAAATCCGGGCGCGTGGTTGATGGCGACGGCGAAGCGTCGCGCGATCGACGAGCTTCGCCGTAACAAGCGCTGGCACGCGAAGCAAGACGCGCTCGGCTACGAAATCGCGACGCGAGCCGAGTTCGCCGCGCCGGATCTGGACGCAGCACTCGACGACGACGTGGGCGACGATCTGCTGCGGCTCGTGTTCACGTCGTGTCACCCGGTGCTGGCGACCGAAGCGCGCGTCGCGCTCACGTTGCGCTTGCTCGGCGGTCTGACGACGGTCGAAATCGCGCGCGCGTTTTTGCTGCCCGAGCCGACGATCGCACAGCGCATCGTGCGCGCGAAGCGCACGCTCGCCGAATCGGGCGTGCCTTTCGAAGTGCCACGCGGACCGGAGCTCGCCGAGCGCTTGGCTTCGGTGCTCGAAGTCGTGTACCTGATTTTCAACGAAGGCTATTCGGCGACCGCCGGCGAAGACTGGATGCGACCGGCGCTGTGCGAAGACGCGCTGCGTTTGGGCCGAATTTTAGCGACACTTGCAGCGAACGAAGCCGAAGTGCACGGCCTCGTGGCGTTGATGGAAATTCAAGCTTCGCGCTCGGCCGCGCGCACGGGTCCGAGCGGCGAACCGATCCTGTTGCTCGAGCAAAATCGCGCACGCTGGGATCAGCTGCTGATTCGTCGCGGGCTCGCCGCGCTCGTGCGCGCGGAAGAGCTCGGCGGGGCCGCTGGCCCGTACGCGCTGCAAGCAGCGATCGCCGCCTGCCACGCGCGCGCGCGTCGCGCCGAAGATACGGATTGGACGCGCATCGCCGCGCTCTACCTCGCGCTCAGCCGAATCGCACCATCGCCGATCGTGGAGCTGAATCGCGCGGTCGCGGTGTCGATGGCGTCCGGCCCAGCCGCGGGTCTCTCGCTCATCGACGCGCTGAGCGGCGAAGCGTCGCTCGAGAATTATCATTTGTTGCCGAGCGTGCGCGGCGATCTCTTGCTCAAGCTCGGCCGCTTCGACGAAGCGCGCGTCGAGCTCGAGCGCGCGGCTTCGTTGACCAAGAACGAGCGCGAACGCGAGCTGTTGCTCGCGCGCGCACGCGCGAGCTCTATGCGTACGACGAAACTTTGAAGCCGGGCGAGCCGAATCAGCGGTAAATTTTGGAGTTTTATCGAGAAAAAATGTGATCGCAGACGCGCCGAGCAGCCACGCAGGCCACGATGGCTAACACGGTTCACTCGGTCGCGGATTCTGGCCTGAAAGTCGTGACGCGCTGCGCCTGGCTCGTGCTGAGCCTCAGTCTCGGTGTGCTCGCGTGTTCGAGCAGCGGCTCGGATGCGAACGCGGGCGGATCGGGCAACTCGGCCGGGACGAGCGCGAGCAGCTCGGGCAACGCCGGCAGTTCGTCCGCGGGCGCGACGAGCAGCGCGGGTTCGACGAGCAACGGCGGTTCGAGTGCTGTTGCCGGAGCGAGCGGCAGCGGCGGAGTGAGCAGCGTCGGCGGCGCGAGCGGCGCGGCGGGCACGGCGGGCAGCGCCGGAGCGAGCGGCGCAGCCGGTGGCGGCAACCTGCCGCCCGCGGTCGGCGCGAACACGCCGTTCATCAGTTACGAAGCAGAAGCGGGCACGCTCGGCGGTGGCGCGGCGATCGTCGCGCTCACTTCGCCTCCGACGTCGCAGTTCTCGAGCCCCGAGCTCGAGTCTTCGGGCCATGCCTACGTCGCGCTGAAAACCACCGGCGATTACGTGGAATGGAAAAATCAGACCGGCAAGAGCATCACGTTCGTGAACGTGCGCGCGTCGATTCCGGACGCGCCGAACGGCTACGGCATGACCGCGACGCTCGACCTCTACGTGAACGGTTCGATGCGCCAAACACTGACGCTCAATTCGAAGCAAACCTACGGCTACGAAGGCAACAATCACTACAACAACGAGAGCCAAACTCCTTCGGATGGCAATCCGCGCACGTTTTGGGACGAGTATCACGGCTTCTTGATGGGCGCGCCGCTCGCGCCGAACGACACCATTCGCTTGCAAAAGAGCGCCGCGAACAGCGCGAACTTTTACGACATCGACGTGATCGACTTGGAAGCGCCGCCGCCGCCCGCGAGCCAGCCCCCGGGCTCGCTTTCAATCGCGGACTACGGCGCGAAATCGAATGATCCGAACACCGACAACACGACGTCGATCCAAAACGCGATCAACGACGCGCAATCGCAAAAGAAGACACTCTGGATTCCACAGGGCACGTTCTACTTCAAATCCACGAGCGGGCTCACCGCGACCGGCATCACGATCGAAGGCGCGGGCATGTGGTACAGCACCGTGTATCGCAATTTGAATTTGCCGAACAACACGCCGCTCGGCGCGATCTTCAACCTCGACTCGTGTCACGTGCATGCCTTCGCGCTCGATTCGAACGCGCAGAGTCGTCAATCGGTCGATGGCGCGGGCGGTGGCATGGACACGACGGGCACGAATTGGACCGCGGACGCGATTTGGACGCAGCACACCGAGTCCGGCTTTTGGGCTTCGGGCACCGGTGGCACCGTGATGAACTGCCGCTTGATCGCGATTTGGGCCGACGGTTGCAACTTGAACAACGTGAGCCGCGGCGCGACCGTCGGCACGGGAATCACGGCGAAGAACAACTTCGTACGCGGCACCGGTGACGACGGCATCGCGATCAACTCGGTGAACTACAACGGCAATCAGATGTACACGCCGATGTCGAACATCACGATCGAGAACAACACTTCGATCGCGATGTGGGGCGGCAAAGGGGTCGCGATTTACGGTGGCAGCGGGCACATCGTGCAAAACAATTACATGAGCGACACCGCGCGCTACATCGGGCTCGGCGTCGGCAAATTCGGCGTGAACGGCTCGGATTTGACGAGCGGCACCGTGAGCGGCAACGTCGTCGTGCGCTGCGGCGGCAACGCGTACATGCAGCAGCAACCCGCGCTGCACATCGGCAACGGCGGTGACGGCC
>DATATR010000407.1:0-2445 GCA_036268695.1 Polyangiaceae bacterium
AGTCGCGCGAGCGCGAGCGCAGCACGCCGAGTTCGGACATGCCGTAAGTCTGCACCAACGCGACGTCGGGCAAGAGCTCGTGCAGCGCTTTTAGTGTGCTCTCCGGCATCGGTTCGGTGCCGTAGGCAATCACGCGCAGCGACGACAGATCGTGCTCTTCGGCCGCGCCGGACATGAGCATCAAATTGAGGACCGTGGGCGAAGTCGGTAGCGTGTGCACTTGGTGCTTCTCGATCGCCGCGCACACCGTCTCCGGATCGCGATTCGGCACGGTGACGACCGTGCCGCCGCTCGCGAATGTGTTGAACAGTGTGTCGATGCCGCCGATGTGATCGAAGAGCAAGAACGTGAGCGTGGTCTTTTTTTGGCGAATCTTTTCGAATTTGGCGAGAATTGCCGCCAAATCGTGCAAGATCGCCTTGGGTGTGCCGGTCGAGCCGGACGAAAAAATCACGAGCCCGGAGTGCTCGCGCAAAATCAGCTTTTGCGTCAGTGGATTGGAAACGGTTCGCTCGAAATCGAAGAACGTGGGCTCGTCCGCGTCGTCGAATTCGACGAGCAGACGCGCTTCGGCGATGGCGAGCGATTTGTCGCGTTGCGCACGCATGATCGGCGTGAGCGGCACCGCGACGGCTCCCGCGCGCACCAGCGCAAGCAGTGCCGCGCATGCGTTCGGCGAAAATGAGCCCTCGAGCGCCACGACTTGGCCTTGCTTCACGCCCCGCGTTTCGAACTTGGCCTGCCACTCGAGACAGCGCGCGAACAAATCCGCGTAGCTCGTCGCGCTGCCTTTCCAGACCAGCGCGGTGTCGTTACCCCACGCGGCTAGGCGATCCAAAAGCCATGGCGCAATCATCGCCGCTCGAGCCGACTAGGTGATGCCACCCAAGTAGATGACTTGGCCCGTGATGTTGTCGCTGCTCGGGCTGATGAAAAAATCACAGACGTTCGCGCAGTCTTCGGGCGTGCCGAGACGCTTGATCGCGAGGCCATTCACGACGGCGTCGATCTTGTCTTGCGGCACGCCGCGGATCATATCGGTCATGATCGGAGTCGCGCCGAACGAGTTGCAGGTGATGCCCCATTGCCCGAGCTCGAACGCCAAGATGCGCGTGAAGGTCACGACCGCGCTCTTCGACGCGGCGTAGAGCGCCTCGCCGGCCAGGGCGATCGGCGCGACGATGGTCGTAAAGTTCACGATTCGGCCGTAGCGCCGCCGGATCATCACTTTCGCCGCGTCGCGGCAAACCAGCATCGTCCCGGTCACGTTGACCTGCAGCATGCGGTTGGCCGAAGCCGCGGGCGTGAGCAAGATGTGATTCATGCTCGCAATCGCAGCGTTGTTCAAAACGACGTCGATGCGACCGTGGCGCTTGCTGACGTCCGCGATCATGCGCCGGACTGCCCGTTCTTCCGCGACGTCGACTTCGTGGTGCGTGTAGTTCGGATCCTTGAGATCGACGCTGCCGCGACTGCAGCCTTCGACGAAGTAGCCCTTGCCCAAGTAGTACTCGGCGAGGTAGCGACCGATGCCCTTGCGGCTGCCGGTGACGATCATCACCGGTTTTGCGGCTTCACCGCTCACGCCGCGCTCTCCTCGGTCACCATGGCGACGACGTGATCCGCGAGCACGCCCACGGTGCGAAAAGGGCTGTTGCGTGCGGACATCGCTTTGTCGTTTGCGAGCGTCACGGACACGTCGTGCTGACTCTCGACGCGCTGCTCCACTTCGACGATCAGCGAGACCACGCCGAGCGAATCGAGCACTGCGTCTTTGCCGACGAGTACCGTTTCTTCGCTGACTGCGTCTGGCGCCGGCAAACCGGACTGCACGAACACTTCACTCAGGCTGGCTTTCACGATTTCGAGCGCGGAGGAACGATCAATCATCTGCAAAACTCCCGAATCAGCGCCACTTGGCGAGTGAGATACTGCGAGTGCCCATCAGTAGCGTATTCGGTGGCACATCTTTGGCAACTACCACCGACGCGCCGATCACCGAGCCAGCACCAATTTTCACGCCCGGCAGGATAGTGCAGCGCGCGCCGATCCAGGCGCCAGGTTCAACCTCGATTGGTCGTGAGCTCGGGCTTCCGGCGCGTTTTTCCGGATTCGAGGTGTCGTGCGTGCGAGTCAGAAACATGACGTCTTGTCCAACCGCGACGTGGTCTCGAATAGTAATTTTGTCCATGAGTTCGAAATAGCAATGCGCGTTGAAGCCGCAATAAGTGCCGACGCTGAGCCGTGAACAAATATCGCCCGGGCCGACCAGCTCGGGCATGCCCCAAAATACGGTGGCGCGGCCGATTTTCACGCCGCTCGCGCGCAAGCCCAGCGTGACCGCGCGCGCGGCGACGAACGGCGGCAAGCGACCGAACAAACGCTCCGCCATGCGAATTCCGAGCGCCGGCGGCACCCAGAAGTCCAGGATCGACTCGTTCATCG
>DATATR010000408.1:0-2345 GCA_036268695.1 Polyangiaceae bacterium
TGCCGTGACCGTGGCGGCGTTCGATCATCTGAGCGAGAGCGATCTGCCCGAGGCGGTTCAGTCGCGGCGCGTCGGTCCCGAGCTGCGCGCGGACGATCCGCGCTGGTCCGCAGTCGAGCGGCAGCACATCGAAGCCGTGCTTCGGTCGGTCGATGGCAATCGAGCGCGCGCCGCGCGGCTCTTGGGTATCGATCGGCGAACGTTGCATCGCAAGTTGGATCGCCTGGCGATCGACGTCCCGCCTCGCAGCCGACCAGGCTTCGTAGGCGGGGACAGCCCGTCGAAGTAAGCGGGCGCTGCGACGCGCGCCCGCATCGGTGCTCAGTCGGAAACCTCGTAACGCTTCATTTTACGGTATAACGTCACTCGGTCGATACCGAGTTGGCGTGCCGCTTCCGAGCGGTTGCCGCCGGTTTCACGGAGCACGCGCTCGATGTGGCTGCGTTCGAGCGCATCCAGATCCACACCCACGTCATCGCTGGAGCGAGTCTTGTGGGCTTCGCGCACGCGCACCGGAAGGTCTGCCGCCTCGAGTGTCTTGCCGCGTGCCAAGGCAACGGCCGCGCGCATGCCGTTCTCGAGCTCGCGTACGTTCCCCGGCCAGGAGTAACCGAGCAACGCCTGCTTCGCGCTGTCGCCAACGATTATCGGCGTGTCTGTGGTCGAAAGGCTGCGCAGGAAATGCTCGGCCAACTCCAAGACGTCTCCCTCGCGCTCGCGCAGTGCGGGCAGATCGAGCTCGAACGCGCTGAGCCGGAACAATAGATCGCTTCGGAAGCGGCCGGCATCGGCCAAGTCTCGGAGACGCGCGTTGCTGGCGGCGATGATGCGGACGTTGGTAGCGATTTCGCCGACGGTGCCGACCGGGCGAATGCTTCGCTGTTCGATGGCGCGTAGCAGGCGCGCTTGCAAGCCGAGCGGCATCGCGCCGATTTCGTCCAGGAATAGCGTGCCGCCCTCGGCGTCGCGGAACAGTCCCGGATGACTGCGCGCTGCGCCGGTGAACGCGCCCGAAGCGTGCCCGAACAATTCACTCTCGATGATCTCTGCCGGCAGCGCGGCGCAGTTCAACGCTACGAAGGGGCGGTCTCGGCGTTCGCTCAAGGCGTGGATGGCGCGCGCGAAAACCTCCTTGCCCGTGCCTGTTTCGCCCGTGACGAGCACTGGTGCGCGGTGATTGGCGAGTTGCCGCACGCGATCGGCGACGGCGCGCATCGCGGGGCTCGAGCCGACCACGCCTGGCAGCGGACAGTCTGCGCCGTTCGTCGGGTCTGCGAGGCGAGTGACGCGAGTGCTGCGCTTGCGACGCTCCAGCGCGCGGCCAACCGCGGCACCCAGATCAGAGAGGGAGAACGGCTTAGCCAAGAAATCAGAGGCTCCAGCGCGCAGTCCGAGCGAGACAGCGCGTGTGTCGCCGAACGCGGTCATCAGAATCACCGGTAGGTCAGGTCGGTTGCCAGCGATATCGGCGCACAATTCGAGCCCGCTTTCGCCCGGCATGCGAATGTCGGTCACGACGATGTCGACGTCCGCGTGCGCACGCGCAGTGCGCGCGTCCGGGCAAACCGAGGTGTCGTAACCGAGATCGCGGAGCGCGCCTGCGACGGCTTCGCGTGTCTCGTCGTCGTCTTCCACAACAAGGATTCGTGCAGTCATGTTGTCCCCAATCACGCTCTGTGGTCACCCGCATGCGTGCTCCGATGAGCCCTCAAAACTCGAATGCTCTCAGCATAACATGCGGCGCTTGTGCCGGGCGCACTAACCCTGGCGCAACGAGCGGCCTCCGCGGGTCACGGTTTGTGCTCGTCGGCGTGCATTCAAAATCGCGACCCCCCTCACCGCGGTGTGTGCTGCTCTCTCACTCCGGTGAGAGCTCCCGCAATCGGGATTTTTGTCCGACTGGCGGGAGCCGCCACCGAGGGAACCCCTGCGCTTTCGCTGTGGCTATTTTCGGCGCTACGCGTTACTTGAGGTCGTAGGCTTCGACCGCATTCTCGAGGAAGCGCGGCACGAGCACGCGCTTTCGCTTGCTGTCGAAGCTGATATCCGCGGGACCCTTGAGCTCGGTCAAGACAGGCTCGAACGTGCCGCCGAGCGTTCCCCGGTACACGGTCGCGGTTTGCCAGCTCGAAACCAACAGGGATTCGCCGGCTTGCGCGATGCCGTCCAAATCTCCGCCCGGGAGTTTCGTGTCGTCTTGTTTCACGCCCTTTTCGTCGAGGCGGTACAGCTCATTGCTACGGAATGTGACGACGAGCACGCCGTTGTCGACGACGAGCAGGCCGTTCGGTCCGCTGAGGTCCTTGCCCTTGGCGACTGGCTTCAGCTTGCCCTTCTCGATCACG
>DATATR010000409.1:0-3255 GCA_036268695.1 Polyangiaceae bacterium
GACGGCCGTGGCGGTCACGCCGGGCACGTGCCGGAACGCGTCTTCCACACCCCAAAAACAACCCGCGGCAAACGCCGCGAGCTCGTGCCCCGCTTGCGCGCTGAGCGGCGTGCCATAACCGACATGACCCGGATCCGTGCCGACCTTCGCGTTCGTCGCAGCGACGGGTGCCGAGAGCGTGTTCTCGGGCGCGGCCGCCGGTCTGCCCGCGGGTGGATCGCTGACCACACTTTCGTGACAAGCCGCCGCAAAAACCAACAGCGAAAGAGCCATCAAAATCTGTCGCATGATCCAAGTACGGCGCTTGCGCCGCGCGGTTTCAAGCTAACGAAGGCCCTGGATTTTATTGGATTTTGAGCACTGCCGGCAGAGCTCGCACCGCCACGGCGCCGAGTTCGACGTGGAGCGCCTCCGCGTCGCGCTGAAACGCGACCGGACCTGCGCCGAGGAGCTCGACACTCGAAATCGCCTCTGGGCTCGCTCGCGTACCGAGCGACGTGATGCTGAGCCGACCGTCTTCCGGCGGCGAAAGCGCAAACGCGTAAATCTCGTCACCCTTACGAGTGAATCGATAGTCGCCCGGCACGTAACCCGAGCGCTTGCCTTCGCTGAACTGCCCTTCGATTGCCTGCGTCGGCCCTTCACCGAACGTGCGGAACGGGCGCGAGCCGTAAATGGCTGCGCCGTTTTGCGCGAGCCAAGCGCCCATGTCGAGTAAAACTTGCTCTTCTTGCGGCGCGATCAGGCCGTCCGCGCGCGGCCCGACGTTGAGCAACATCGAGCCGTTCTTGCTCACGATGTCGATCAGATCGCAGATGAGCTCGCGCGCCGTCTTGTATTCCTGATCCTCGACGTAGCACCACGAGCTCTTCGAAATCGAAGTGTCGGTTTGCCACGGCTCGGCTTGGATGCCCGCGAGTTGCCCGCGCTCGACGCCGAACACCGCCGCACCCTTGGCGAAGCCCTCGAGCTTGTAGTTGATCACGACTTCGGTGCCCCATTCGGCGGCGCGGTTATAATAATAGGCCGCGATTTCACGCAATTTCTGCTCGAATTTGCGGTGCTGAATCCACCAATCGAAGTAGAGCGAGCGCGGGCGATAAGCGTCGATCAACTCCTGCGTGCGGCGCTGCCAGTCTTCGACGAACTCGGCCGTGGGCGGAGACTCGTCGCGATCGAAATGTTCTTTCGGCCCAGGCTGCGCTGGACCATAAAAATCGGCGAAGTCCGGATCCTGCACGTCCGAGTCGAAAAGCCGACCACCGTCCATGAACCAAAAGTGTTCCGCGCGGTGGCTCGAGGTGCCGAAGATCAGACCCGCGTCGGTGAACGCGGCGTTGAGCTCGCCGAGTACGTCGCGGTGTGGACCCATCTCGAGCGCGTTCCAACTCGAGAGCGCGCTCTCGTACATTTGAAAGCCTTCGTGATGCTCGCCGACCGGCACGATGTAGCGCGCGCCCGCGCGGCGAAACAAATCCGCCCATTTCTTCGGCTCGAATTGCGACGCGGTGAAGCGCGGGATGAAATCCTTGTAGCCGAACTTCGTCTGGTCGCCGTACGTCGCGCGGTGGTGCAAAAACTCGCGCGAACCCGGCTGATACATGTTGCGCGAGTACCACTCGTTGGCGAATGCAGGCACCGAGTACACGCCCCAATGAATGAAGATGCCGAATTTCGCGTCGCGAAACCAAGCGGGCATTTGGTATTTTTGGAGCGAGCTCCAAGTCGGAGCGAACGGACCTTTGTCGAGCACGCGCTGGAGCTCGCGCTCGCCAGCGCCTGCCTCACGCGGGTTCCAGCCGAGCGCGTGACGAAGGCGCGGCCCGGGGCGCGCGCTCATGCGAGCGTCAGGCACGGTAGTTCGGGCCGCGCTCGCGCAGCGCGCGCGGCGCAACGCCGAACGCACGACGGATCGTCTTGTTGAAGAGCTGTAAGTCTTGAATCCCGACGTCACAAGCGACTTGCTTGATCGGTAAATCCGAGTGCAAGAGCAGGTGCCAAGCGCGGTCGAGCCGGCATTTGCGGAGATAGTCGGTCACGGTTTCACTGAGTTCGCTGCGGAAGAGGCGTGTGAGGTGCGCAGGCGATACGCCCGCGCTGCGCGCGAGGCTAGTCAATTTGAGCGGCTCCGAAAGCCGACTTTGAATGATCTGACAAGTGTGTTCGACAGCCGCGTGACGACCGCGCGGACGCTCGGACGTGCGCATCGTGCGCTCGGAAAGCTCCCACAAAATATCCCAGATCCGCGCCGAGGTACGCGCGGGCCGTTCACCGGCAGCATTGATCGCGTCTTCGAAGCGCTGCGAGATGCGCGCGAAATCGACGCCCATGTCTTGCATCACGGCGATGGGCAAGACTTCTGCGTCCGGTTGATCCTGCGGTACGGAAAAGTGGGCAAACAAATGCTCGGAACGCCCGCGATAGCGATACTCCTGCCGCACGCCCGGCGGGATAATACCTACAGAGCCAGGGCGGATCGAAACGCGCTCGCCGTCGAGGAACAGATCGCCTTCGTATTTGTAAAAGTGGATCGCCCAAGCCCAGAGCACATAGCGCTCGACGCGTCGTTCGAGACCGTGCACGGCGCGCCCCATCCAATGAATCTCCGGCGCGCGCGCCAGTTGGATGTTCCAGGTCGAGCCTGCTTCGAACATGTTCGCCATGTACCACTAACGTGTCGACTGGACCATGCCAAAGGCCAGCGCCCGAAGAGCCGGAATGGCATCATTCACTGCAATACCTGAAATGTCGTCGGACCGTGACTGGTCTCGAACGAATGCACACGGGAGTGCGTTTTTTTGCCTGGCTCGTGCAGGTCAAAGAGACTCTTACCCTGATCCGGAGCGTATGACCCGCCTCAATACGTCGTCGAGCGTTCCGCGGTGCGTGCTCAATCGAACGGTTCGGATCGCGCGCTCGGTCGCGCCGCTCTGCGCTGTCGCGCTTTGGGCAATGCCCGCTCGAGCACAGGTGATCGAGCCAAACGGCATCAGCGTGCCCGTCACGCTGATGAACGGCGAGATCACGTTGCAGCAGTACTTCGATTCGCAGCTGGAGGGCATCGACGCGATCAACGAAGCCAATGCAGAGCCCGGTGTGTTCGCGCCGCAATGCGACTTCAGCGCGACCTTGGTGCTCAGTCAGTCGGGCGCAATGGCGGGCATCGCTTGGTACAATGTGCCGACGAGTCCGACGGCCGCGCCCGACAACGTCTATACGATCGTGCCCGCGGGGACGCCTGTTGGGCAGATGATC
>DATATR010000410.1:0-11635 GCA_036268695.1 Polyangiaceae bacterium
GCCGAGCTGCTATTGAGCCTCGATCGCCGGGACGACGCGCTCAAGGTGATCGAGCGCATTTTGCATTTCAAGGTGGATGCTCGTTACGCGCGCGTCGCGGCCGAGCTCTACCTGCAGCGCGGCACCCGTGAAGACGGCTTGCAAGCGCTGAGCAAACTCCAAGTTTGCTTCCAAGCCGATCCGAAGAACCTCGACACGCTCGGTTTGCTGGCGCAGGCGTTCACGTTAATCGGGCAAGAAGCCAAATCGATCGAAGTGTACAAGGAGATGGCGCGCATCGCGCGCGACGGCGATCGCCGCGACGTCTTCGATCAACTGCTGGCGCACTTGCGCGACGTGGCGCCGCACGACGAGCAGGTGCGCGCGCTGCAGAGCTTGCCGCCCGTCGCGTCGACTTCGGTGCGGCCGCCGATCGAGTCTCAAGCGCCGCTCAGCGTAAGCGACGGCGAAGTGGAATTCATCGACGAAACGACCGAGCGCGACGCGCTGCAGGTCGTGTCGAACGAGCCGATGCCGTTGCCCGCTCGGCGCCCCGCGATGGCCAGCGCTCCGGACGTCGTCGTGGTCGACGAACAACTGGAAGCGGCGGAAGAAGTCACGGATCCGAGCTCGTTCGACGCGCGCGCACACGCGCGCAAGGCCGTCGTCGACGCGGAATCGTTCCGCAAGCTGCGGCTCTATCCGAAGGCGATCGAAGCGCTGCACATCGCGCTCGAGATCGATCCGCGCTCGCTCGAGATTCGTCAAAAGCTACGCGAGCTCTTGGTCGAGTCGGGTGATCGCGAAGGAGCGATCGCAGAGACGCTGAACATGGCGTCGTTGCAACTCGAAAACGGCGATCTCGCGCAGACCGAGGCGCTGGTTTACGAGGTGCTTGAAATCGAACCCGAGCACGCCGAAGCGTTGGCCATGCTCGAGCACATCGTGCCCGGTCAGAGCGGCTACGCCGAAGAGGACGACGGTCGCACGCGCGTGCAAGCTCCGCGCGAAGCGATGGCGTCGAGCGAAGCGTACGATCCGGACGCGCCGCTGCCCTCTTACGATCTCGAGGAGATTGGCGCCGAGCAGGCCATGAACTCGGAGCCTGGGCGCTCGTTCTTGCAACGCCAGAGTTTGGACGTGCCGGACGATCCGTTCGAGGGCGATCAGCCGCTGCCGAGCTTTCCGCTCGGCGAAGGGCCGGATTTGCGCGGCGAAGCTCAGCGCGGCCTCGACGAGTACGAGGAAGAAACCTACGAAGTCTCGAGCGTCGAAGATTTCGTGCCGCCCGGCCAAACGCAGGTGCAAGCACAAGCTCCGAACTCCGAGGGGCTCGAGGACGTGCTCGACGAAGCCGATTTCTTCGCCACGCGCGGCCTGTACGAAGATGCCAAGGCAATCTTGGTCGAGCAGCTCACGCGCACGCCCAATCATCCGCTCGTCGTCGAGCGGCTGCGCGAAATCGAAAATTCGCTCGGTACTTCCGGCGAGAGCCAGACGATCGAACGTTCGCAGTTGAGCAAGCCTCAAGAACCAGAGGAAGAGTCGCTCGACTTCGACATCGCGCAGTCACTCGGCGCACTCGACGCACTCGAGCTGCCGCCGGAGAGCGTCGGCGCGAATTTGTACAACGTGTCCGGCGACGCAGAGGTCGACCAAGTCTTCGAGACGTTCAAAGCGGGCGTGCGCTCGTCCGTCTCCGAGAACGACAGCGCCACTCACTACGATCTCGGCGTCGCGTACAAGGAAATGGGCCTGATCAGCGACGCAATTCACGAGTTCGAGCTCGCCGCGCGCGACGCGCAACGCGAGTGCAACTGCTTCGCGATGATCGGCATGGTCTACCTCGAGCAAAATCAGCTCGACCGAGCCGCGGAGGCGTACGTCCGCGCGCTGAGCTCCGAAGACAAGACGGTCGAGCAAGAGATGAACCTCTATTACGACCTCGGCAATGTGTACGAGATGAAGGGCAAGAACCAAGATGCCCTCTACTACTTTCAAAAAATTGCGCGCCGCGATCCGGGCTACCGGGACGTGAGTGAGCGCATCGCGGGGCTTCAACCCGGCAAAGAAGCGCCGCCGCCCGCCGTGTCGAGCGCACGCGCCGTCGGCGATGCCGACGAATTCGACAGCGTGTTCGACGACTTGTTCGAAGGCGGCAAGCGCTGACGGTTGGCGTTTCGCGCAGCATTGCGCGGCGCCCCCAAAAAATAGGACGAACTCAGCCGCGATCGACGATCGAAGCGAGTAGCTCGCCTTGCGCGCAGAGCGTGCCCTCGACCGTGGCTTCACCGCGCAGCTTCCACACGTTCGAGCGGTGCTGAATCACTTCGACGTACAAGTCGAGGCGATCGCCGGGCGTCACGGTGTGACGGAACTTGGCTTTGTCGATGCCCAAAAAATACATCAGGCTGGTCGACGCATCGAACGGCTCGGACGCATACGCGAGGATGCCGCCGATCTGCGCCAAGGCTTCGATGATCAGCACGCCCGGCATGATTGGCTTGTCGGGGAAGTGACCCTGACACCACGGCTCGTTCGCGCTCACCATCTTGTGGCCGCGGATGTTTTCGCCCGGTACGATGTCCGTCACGCGATCAACCATCACGAACGGATAGCGGTGCGGCAAGATCTCGAGGATCTTCGCGACTTGAAGTTTGACGTTCTTGCGCGGATTCATGCTCGATCCGGCGCCCCGCCCCTTCGATCTTGCATCGATTTACTTCGGCGGCGCGATCGACGGCGGCGTCAGCGGTTGCGGCACTGGCCCGGGCGTCGGCGTGCTGCCCGAGTTCGAGCTGCCGCTCTTCTTTTCCGCGGCCTTGCCTTCGTCGCCGCCGCCCTGGTTGTAGAGCGTGATCACGCGATCGGTCACGTCCAAGTCGCTGCGCACGTACGGCGCGGCCTGCTTGTCGAGCACGAGATCGTAGCCGTCTTGGGTCGCGATCCGGCGAATCGCGCCCATGATCTTTTGCACGATCGGTTGCGTGAGCTCACCCTGCTTCTTCTGCAGCTCTTTGTTGTAATCGACGAACACGCCTTGCAGCTGCATCATCTCGCGCTGCCACTTGTCGACGCGCTTGGCTAGCGCGGACTTGCTCAGCACGTCGCGCTGCTTCTCGATGTCGTCGCGCTCTTTCTGGAGATCTTCTTGCTTCTTGTCGAGCTCGCGCTGCTTGTTGTCGAAGACCTTCTTCAGCGTGGCCTGCGCGCGCAAACCGTCTTCGGTTTCCATGATCGCGCGTTGGGTGTCGACCACCGCGATCTTCGATTGAGCGTGCGCCTGCGCGCCGAATAGCAGCACGGAAGCCACGGACATCACGACGCTGAGAAACCGAAACGAGCTCTTCATGGGCACCCGGCTTAGCGTTCGGTTCGATGCGGGTCAAGCAGCCTGGTCGCGCTCGGGCCATACTCGCCGCGTCGCCCATGTCTTTGTCGGGACTTAGCGCCAGGCGAGCTCCGCAAATCGCGCTCGTGCGCGCGACTCTGGCCGTCGGCTGGTTCCTGTGGACGACGCACGCCGGCGCACAAACCTCGTGTCGCGAACTCGCGCCCTGGGATCGCTTGGGCAAAAGCGGGCAAAATTTCCTGCGCCCGCTGCCGCTCGCGTTGAGCGTGGCAGCTGTCGCGGCGCCATTCGGTTTCGCTCCGACAGGACTCGATCAGCGTCTGCGCGTCGTGGCTCAACGCGACCTCGGCGGACGTCCCAATTTGGAACCCGTCAGTGTCTGGACACCTTATGTGCTCGGTGGCGGTTTGTTGGTTGGGTACGCGGTCAGCGCGGCGCTTCAATCATGCCGCGCAGAACGCGTGCTCGCGCCCGTGCTTCAGGCGGGCGTGGTCACGCTCGCTTCGGTCTCACTGTTGAAGTTCGGCGTGGGCCGGCGCTTTCCCAACGGCGAAAGCGATCCGAACGCGCCCGATCGTTTGGACCACCCGGAACGCGCGCACGACTTTGCGCCGTTCGGCCGCGGTCTCGCTGGATGGCCAAGCGGTCACACGGCGATCATGTTTTCTGGCGCGGCGGCGTTTCGCGCTTCGAACCCCGAGCTCGGGGTCATGAGTTTTGCGGGCTATCCATTCGCGCTCGCCGTGGCCGGCGGCATGTGGCTCGGCGATCACCACTACGCCTCCGACATCATCTCGGGAGCGCTGTTCGGCGAAGCCATCGGCGACAGCGTGGGGCAAAGCTTCGCACACGCGTTCGACGCGCCCGGCGCGTTCACTGTACTGCCGACTAACGCCGGCTGGGTCGTCGAGTGGGTCGGCGTTTGGTAGCGTGAAGTGCGGAGCGTGAGCTAGACGATCACGAAATCATCGGTCTCGGCGGCTTCTTCGGCGGCGATGCTGCTCGTCTCTTCGTCGCGCTTCACGGCGAGCTCGTACAAATCGACGAACACTTTTGGGTGCGCCTTCACGAGATCCATCAGCCGTTCGCGCGGCAAAAACAAGGTCACCGTCGGATGATGTGCGACGACGTCCGTGATCGCAGGGCGGCGCAGCACGAGCGCTACTTCGCCGACTACTTCGCCCGGACCGAGCGCTGCCACGACGACCCTGTCGCCCTTGTCTTGATGCACGATCTCGACTTCGCCGAGCGCGATCAGATGCAGGCCCTCGGCAGGCGAGCCTTGCGTGACGATCTTGTCTCCGGGTTCGAAGGTGCGAATCGTGAAGCGCTCGACCAAAGCGGGGCGCTCCGCTGGGCTCGCGGCGCGCAGAATGAAATTCGTGCGCAGCAAATTTTCGAGCATGCGCCGGCGGCAGTATTCGGCAAACTCGCGGCCGACGCTCGGCACCTTGCCGACCACGCGATCGAGATCGGTCTTGTTGGCGACCAATACGACGCTCGGCACCGCAGCGATCACCGTCGCGGTGCGCGGCGCACGCGACAAGAGCGCCATTTCGCCGAACAGCGCACCATTGCCGAGCCGCGCGAGCCCGATCGGCGCCGCGCCGCCTTTGCCGGCTTTCTGCACGTCGAGCTCGCCGCGGGCTACGAAAAAAGCCTCGTCGCCGACGCTGCCTTCTTCGACCAAGGTCGTGCCGCGCGAGACCACGCGCACGTCGAAGATTTCGATCATGGCCAGCAAACCCTGCTCGTCGAGCGCCGAAAACAAATTCTGCGGCGGGACCTTTGGCGCAGGATTCGCAGCGCGATCGTCTTTGAATGCTTGAACCGCTTGCGTGAGGATCGCGGCGGCTTTTTTCAGTAGCTCCTCGCCTTCGAGCGACTCGTGGAGCGGCGTGAAGTTCGGGCCGACGCCGGGCAGGTTCGGCGGCGCGCCGCGTTTGTCGAGCAAGCGCGGCGAGCCTTTGCTGAAGGCGCCCGCGATCAGCGCGAGCGAAGCTTGCTGATCACCGCCGAAATCGCGAAGCTTGCACGCCGCCGCGACCGACAGTGGCAAGCTGCCCGAATCGACCGCGCGCTCGACGGCAACCTCGAGGCCGCGTTTCGCATTTTCCGCGTCGCCCAGCGCGCCGAGCATCCAGCCTGTGACCAGCAAGCGCAGCGCTGACTTCGCATCAGCCTCGAGTAACGACGCAGCGTAGCGCAGCGCGGTCTCGTGCTCGCCGCGTTCGGCGAAGGTCAGCGCTTGATCGATCGGACTTTCCGGAGCCGGGCTCGCCATGACAGCCCATCATAAGAGGGCTCGTCGCGCGTGTCTCCCTCTACCGCTCGCGTGCGGAAATCAGCGCGGAGCGCGGAAAATCTCAGTCACCCGTGCTGCGCTTGGGATCGCGCAGCCGCACGATCGTCGCGCTCATGGCATTGGCGGTGGCGCCGACGAGCGGCACCACGAACGGATAGTCCATGCGCGTCGGGCCGATCACGCCGACCGCGCCGCCCGGCTCGCCGCCTTCTTCGCGATAAGGCGCGGCCACCAAGCTGACCGGAAAACCGACCATCTGCTCGGTCTCTTCGCCGAGGAACACGTTCACGTGCTCCGAAGCGAGCGTGCGATCGAGCAGCGTGAGCAGGCGTTCGCGATCTTCGAGCGCGTACAAGAGCTCGCGCACGCGCTCGACGCTGCCGAACTCGGGGCTCTCGAGCAAGCGCGATTGGCCTTGAATCACGACATCCACGCCGCGCGTCGCGTTTTCGGTGGCGGCGCGCACGAGCGAGAGCCCGAGTTGGTGCAAGCTCGCGAGTTCGTTTTCTCCCGCACCAAGGCTGCTCGAGAAGTACTCGCGAATTGCGCCGAGCGTGCGACCTTTCACGGTTTCGGCGAGCATGTTGTGCACGCGCTCGAGCTCTTTTTCGGTGACGGCTTTCTCCAAGTGAATGAAGCGATTTTCGACCGTGCCGTCCGAAAACACGATCACGCTGAGTAGCTCGAATGGCCGCGTCGGGATGAAGCGTAAGGTGAGCAGTGTGCGGCTCTCGGTGCGCGCGCGCACCAGCACCGCCGGCGCGCCGCTCAGATCCGAGAGCAGTTTGCCGGTCTCGCGCAGGATGTCGGAGTCGGAATCGAGTTCGCCGAAATGTTCGTGAATACGCGCGGCGTCGTTTTCCGAGAGCGCGCGATTTTGCATCAGCGCATCGACGAAGATGCGAAACGCGGCTTCGGTCGGTACGCGGCCCGCAGAAGTGTGCGGCTGCGCCAGGTAGCCAGCGTCTTCCAGGTCCGCGAGCTCGTTGCGAATGGTCGCGGCCGAGAGCGAAAATCCGTATTTGCGCGTGAGCGTGCGGCTGCCCACGGGCTCGGCGGTGGCGATGAATTCGGTCACGACCGCGTAGAGGACCGCGCGGGCTCGTTTGCTGAGGGGCGGCGCGGCGGTCACGGCTTCAGCAAATACTTGGGCTTTTCCCTGGCTTCGTCAAATCTCGCCGCGCGCCAGCGTGGAGGCGAAAGCGCGTGCAAGGCTGAATTTTGGCCTCGGTCGCGACTTCGAGTCACGCTCCGGGGAGTGACTCGAGTCTCTGCTCTCGTCGCCGCGCTCGGCTTGCTCCTGCTCGGCGCGGGCTCGCCGCAAAATGCGGCGCAAAACGCGGCTCAGAAAAAAAAACACAAGGTGCACCGCGCGAAGGCGCATCTGCGCAGGGCCGCGCCGATCCCGTTGACGCACGCGCCGAATTCACCCGCCGAACGTTATGCGCGGCTCACGCCGAGCGAATGTCTCGCACAGCTCGGCGCGCGCAAAATCCAATATTTGGTCGAGCCGAGGACGCGCGGCGTCGAGATCCCGGTGCGCATCCCGGGGCCGCTGAACGGCGTGCTCTATCGCACCGATTTTCCCGATCGCGAGCGCGGCAAAGTGCCGTGGGAAATCTTCGATTGCCGTCTCGTGCTCTCGCTCGACGACTTCGGCGCGACACTGCGCGCGCACTCGATCGTCGAGGTGCGGATCTTTTCGTGTTTTCGTCCGCCGCCGAAGAGCTTCCCGGCGAACGAGGTCGGCAAGCGCCACGAAGGCGCGCTCGCGGTCGACGTGCGCGAGTTCCGCAAGGAAGATGGCACGGCGCTGAACGTCCTCGAGCAATTCAACGGCAAGCTCGGCGCAACGCTGTGCGGCCCGGGCGCGGTGCCGCCGAACCCGGATTCAGCGGAGGCCCGCGAGCTTCACGAAATCGCCTGTGCGGCTGCCGATTCCCACCTGTTCAACAGCGTGCTGACGCCGAACTACAACCCGCCCCACAAGAACCACTTCCACCTCGAGCTCACGCCGCACGTGGACTGGTTCATGTTGCGCTGAAGGACCGCCGTTCGCGGGCTATGCGGCCCGCCGTCCGCTCGGGAGGCTCGGCGCCAGCAGCGGCGAAACAGGCTTTTTTTCCCGCGGGATCGTCATTGCAGCGGTCGAAAGGCAGCTCGCGCCGCCGAAGCAAGCGCCAAGGGCCGAGCTCGCGCCCGCTCTTATATAGGCAAAGCACGGCGAAATCCTTGACAGTTTTTGGGTGCGCCCCGATGATCCGGCACCGTCCATACGTCACACCGGAGGACCCGTGACCACCACGTTGTTGGCTGTCGATGACAGCAAGACCATGCGCAGGGTGCTTGAGATCACCTTCGCGGGCGAAGATTTTCGGACCGTCCTCTGCGAAAGCGCGGACGAGGCACTCGGCAAATTGGGAGAGAACCCGCAGGTTGCCTTGGTGGACGCGGGTCTCGATAACGCCGCGGGTTACGAGCTCTGCCAGAAGATCAAGCAGCGCGCACCCAACGTCGCGGTCGTGATGCTGTCGAGCAAACAGCAACCGTACGACCGCGCGCGCGGCAGCGCAGTCGGCGCGGACGACTTCGTCGACAAGCCGTTCGACACTCAGCAGCTGCTCGATAAAATCACGACCATTGCCCGTCGTGCCGCCAGCGCGCCGGTGATGGCCGTCGCGGCAGCTCCGGTCGTGATGCCGTCCGCGGCAGCGGCTGCGAAGCCGCAAGAAGCCACGCGTCCGCGCGTGCAAACGCTCGCTTACGGTTCGAATCCGGCACCGAATCAGCCGCCTTCGCCCGCGCCGCCGCAAGTGCAGCCGCGGCCGGTCGTGCAGCCCATCGTGCCCGCGCGTCCCGCGACGGGCAGTTCGCCCGAAGCCGCAGCGCGGCCGATTTCGCCAATCGCTTCGGCGCCCGCGCACGCGGAACCTGCCGCGGCGTTGCCCGCGGATTTCGCGGGCAAGCTCGGCGGTCTCGGTTTGTCGAGCACGCAGGTCGATGCAGTGCTCGCGCTGTCGCGCGAAGTGGTCGAGCAAGTGGTGTGGGAAGTCGTGCCCACGCTCGCCGAGACGATGATCAAGGAAGAGCTGAAGCGCCTGCTCCAGGCGTAGGCCCAGCGAGGCGCGCGTGTCGACCGCCGAAAGCGAACACGCGGGCGAGGAACTGTTGTTCGAAGGCCGTCCTGCCCTGGTGCCGAGCGTGGGCGTGCTCTTGCTTGCGGTCGTCACGCTCGGTTTGTGGCTGATCCGGCGCTGGTGGGCGCGCGGCTCGAAACTCTATCGCTTGACCACGCGGCGCATCGTGGTCGAAACCGGCGTGCTCTCCAAGCGGCTCGAGCAAATCGATCTGTATCGCATCGTGGACTACACCGTGGATCGTCCGTTCGGGCAGCGCTTGCTCGGCACCGGCAATCTGCTCCTTCGCACGTTCGACAAATCCACGCCCGAGCTCACCGTGCGCGAAATCAAAACCGACGTGGTCGCCTTGTACGAGAAACTCCGCGCCGCGACCGAAGCGGAAAAAACGCGCCGCGGCGTGCGCATGGTCGACTACGAAACTCGGGCTTGATTCGGGATTTTTATTGATGGTCACGCGGAGCGGCGTGCGCCGTCAAAGCCTTCGGCGTCGCGCGGCGGCTGCCCCAGAATCAGAGCTCGACGCGGGCGAGCATGAATTTGTTGTTCAACGCTTTGCTCGTGAGCACCTTGAAGTCCTTGACCGCGCCGAGCTCGCTCTTGAGCGAGCCGATGCGCGAGTGCTCGGTGGTGAAGAACATCACGCGCACGCCCTTCTTCTTTTGCTCGGCGATCCAAGACTTGAACTTCGAACCGGACGAAACGAACGCGGGCACGCGATTGCCGGTATAAAAATTCTCGCCCTTCCAGTTCATCTGATAAGCGACGAACGGCTCTTCCGGCCCTTTGCGCGTTTCGTAATAGGTGAGGATCGTCTCGCGCTGACCCCAGTGCGGCGCCGCTTCGATCAAGTAAACATCGAGACCCCATACGGTCCACGCCACAGCAACCGCAGAAAACAGGACGAGGGCGTGACGCCGCCACGCCGGCAATGCAAAGCAGAGCGCGGCGGCGGAGCTCGTCAACGTGAAGGCCAGCAATATCGCGTCGAAGTTGAGTGAATCGCTCGGCCAGGGGCGCTTGTAGTTGTAGCTCCAGAGATGAATTAAGCGGGCTTGGCCTTCGATGTCGCCGGAGATCGTGGTCCACAGATCACGGCCGACCAAGGCGATCGGGATTGCGGCCGAAACGCCGAGCAAACCGAGCGCGCTACTTTCGTAGTTTGCCGCAAACGAATCGCTGAGCGGCGCGGCGCGGCCATATTTCTTGATCGCGAAATAAGCCACGACAGCGCCGGCGAGCAGCGCCGAGATGGCCTGCGGGCGCGACGGACCGAGCAGCTGTCCGATCGCTTGACCGCGCAGCGATCCGGGGAACAGTCGCATCGCGCCGTAAACGAGTAGGATCGCGCTCGCGAGCATGCCGGCGAAATAGGGCACGAGCGCGCGACGCTCGCGCGCGAGCTCGCCTTCGCCGAGCGCGCGCTCGAGCATCACGCCCGTGACCACGGCGATCGGCGGCACTGCCGGCAGCACGTAGTGATGAAACTTGGTCAGCGTGATCGTGAACATCGCGAACGCGACGGTGAACCACAGCGCCATGAACGCCATCACTTCGGACTGTGCGTCGTCGACCTCGCGCCGGAAGCGCAGCCACCACAAAAGGCCCGCCGCGCCAAACCCCGACCAGGGAAATAAGCCGTAACCGAGTTGCCAGACGTAGTAGCGAAAGCTCACGTCGTCGCCGGTGTTGGTGTCGTGCACGTGCACGAACGCGCGCTTGTACATGTCGTGGAACAGGAGCCGATCGGTGAACGGCGGACCGTGCCGCATGTACATCTGCACGTACCAAGGCAGGCACACGCAGCCAAAGAGCAGCAAGAAGCCGACGAGCTCGAGCCGCGCGTAGTCCCGATAACGTTTGGCCGCGCCGATGCCCGCGAGCGCAATCACGATCGGCAAGACGAGCCCGGGCGCGCCTTTGCCGAGCGCTGAGAGCGCAGTGAAGAACCAGGCACCCAAAAAATAAAGCCGCTGCGCGCGCCGCTCGCCGCGATTGACGTACAAGAGGAGGCCGAGCACGGCCGCCCACACCAGCGCGCCGAGCGCCGGCTGGAACACCGGGTTTACGGGCACGGCGCTGCGACACTCTTCGTTTCCCGGCAATCCGCAATTGCCGCCGCCGGAGCCCGAAAAAAATTCGTCGAGGTGCCAGCGAAAGCCGAAGTTCGGCGCCGAGAGCTGGAGCGTGACGTTGCGCGTGAGCAGATAAACGAGCTGCGGCAAGACCGAGATTAGGATCGCGCCGAATAACAGGTGAAACGCGGAGAGCCGCAGCCTGCGCTTGCCCAGCGAAAGCTCGTAGGTTTTGACGCGCGCTTCCGCGTCCGTGCGCATGCCGAGCACGATCAGCGCGAGCGCGGCCGTGAGCGGCGCGACGTACGGCATGTCCGTCATGCTCTGGTGCGCGATCAAATACCAATACGGTGCGGTCGTGAGCACGAGCCCCGACAGGAATCCGGCGCGCGCGCCGAACGTCTTCGCGACCGCTTTGTACAGGATGTACGTCGCGAGCACGGTGAACAGAAAGATCGAAATGCGCGCGGCCCATTCTGGCGCGGGTGCGTGACCGCTCGCGGCGCCGGCCAGCATTTGGTCCGGCATGAAGTGCACGCCGGTGAGCGAAAAGCTCAGCCCTTGCAGCCAAAAATCCAAAACCGGCTTCGACCAAAACCAGCCGTCTTGCGCCCACCACAGCGAAAGCCAATCGTCGCGCGCCAGCATTTCGCGGGCGACTTCGCCGTAATGCGCTTCCCACGGATCGCTCAGTGAGTAGCTACCGAGCAGCGGCAGGTAGAGCAAAATGTTCGCGAGTACGAGCCAAAAGCCATGCCGGCTCGTGAGCGCGCGACTCTTTTCGCAG
>DATATR010000411.1:0-3747 GCA_036268695.1 Polyangiaceae bacterium
GGCGCGGGTTCAGGCCCAGAAATTCCGGGGTTTTGTGCTCGCTTGCGCTGAAGCTCAGTAGCCGTGAGACGTAAGGCACTCGCTTCACTTCGAGCGCGAGCATCACTGCCCACGACGGTTGACTGCCGCTGCCCCAAAAAAATTCGAGTTCACTCATGGCAGGAGCACGTGCTGCCAGGCGGGGCGTGCGTCAAGCGGCGATCGACGTCACTTCGCGACTCAGTAACGGATCGGCAAGAGGGAGTTCGTGTAGGTTTGACCGCCGTGTGAAATTTGTAGATCGAAGCTGCCAGCCGCGGTCAGACTCGGCAGCGGAAACTGCGCGCTGCAGCTCGTCGCGACGACGCTGTCGAGCAAGATGTCGAGCAGCCCCGAATCCTCGGCCAGCACCAGCAGATCGAGGTCAATCGGCGAGTAGCCTACGATTTTATCCTCACCGAGCCCGCCGGTTTGAATCGCCCAGTAGTCGCTGTCCACGTCGACCTCACCCGCGGCTCCGGTCGGTTCGACGGTTTCGTCGACCCAGCTCGGATCGGAGACGTGCACGGTGGTGCCGCCGCTCTGCAGCGTGCGCAAGATGCTGGCGATCGGCCGCGGCTTGAACGCCGGTAGCAGCGACGAGTTCGTCGCGTCGCGGCTGTCCGAGTGAAACGGCGCGTCCGTGAACGCGATGAAGATGTGCCGCGCGTGGCTCGGCTTCGGCCATGGCGCGACGTCCATTGGGTCTTCGATGCCGTCGCCGATCACGTTCGGTGCGCCGTTCTTCATCAAGCCGATCACGTTGTTTTGCGCAAAGTCGATGGCGCCGCCGAGATTTTCCGGGATATCCGCGCCCGAGTCGGCCTCGAGCCGCGCGATGAAGCGCTGCAATTTGGCGATGCCGCTCGCGTCGGCGATGTCGACGGGCGGATAGAACGGTGAACGCTCGTAGCCGCTCGCGCCGAGCGGCTGTTGAAATTCGATGTTCACGCCGACCGAATCTTGAAACGTGACCACGCCGAGCGTGCCGCTCACGCCCTTTTCCACGATCGCGCTGACGAATTGTTGAAGCGAGCGCTGCACCGCACCGATCACGGGTGTCATGCTGCCGGTCACGTCGACCAAAAACACGATATCGACGGGCTCGGCGCTGGCGCAACTGACCTGCACCGTTTGAGCCGTGCCGCCCACGCTGACGCTGATCTCGCTGCTCGCGAGCTGGGCCTCGCTGTGATCGCTGAACACGCCGGAGAGATCGACGCGCGCGGAGCCGTGCGCCGAGTCGTAAAACGCTCCACGACCGAGCGACTCGAGCCCGGTCGGGAAGCCATCGTTGTGTGAGGCGAGGTCGGTCTTGCGCTTCATCGCGGCTGCGCTGGCGGCGTCTTCCAAATCTTTGCTGAGCTCGCCGGCCAGCGAGCGCATGTTCGTGATCTCGGCTTCGAGCGCGATCGCGGTGTCGAGCGTGAGGTTCGTGCTGTAGGTGTGAATCTCGTCGTCCGTCAAATCCGGGAAGACTTCACGCATCACGGCTTCGACTTTGAGCTTCGCGTCGTCGCTCGCCGTGTCGAGCGAAGTCTTGTCGAGCGAGTCCATTCGCACGCCGCACGCGGGCGCGAGCACGAGCCCACTGCCGACCGAAAGCCACGCAAGCAATCGCAGAAAACCACGTTTTTTCGCGCAAAACTTCGCCGCCTTGCGCGAGCCCCACTGACTCGTACTCATGCCGCTCGCTGAAGCAAACCGCGTACCTCGCGTGTTATCGCGCGAAATATCGAGTTTGCTTGCGAGCGGGCATGATCATCGTGTCAGAGCTCAAGCCGCGCTCGGCAGATCGAGCCAATCTCGCGCGCCCTGATGGGTCGTGATGTAGGCGTAGAGCTTCTTCTTCGCGCGTGTCTCGAGTTGGCGCGCGCGCTCGCGCGAAACCCCGAGCATCCGTCCGATGTCGGCCAGGGAGATTTCCGCTTCGCGATCGGCGAGCAAGCGATGTTCGACGATGTAGCGTTCGCGCTGGTCGAGTAACTCGAGTGCAGCTCGCACGGCTTCTTCGGCATTCAGGCTGAATTCGCCGGCCAGCGCGAGTTCTTCTTGATTCATTTCGGGTGAGGGCAGCGTGCCGAGCAGGGTCGCATTGCTCTCCGAAAATAGCTCGGCTTCGAGCGAATAATCCCGGTGGTCGACGCGCTCGACCAGCGCGGCGAGCCGCTTCGGCGTAACGCCGAGCCGCTCGGCCAAGAGTGCGTCCGCTTCGTCCCGTTCGCAGATCAGGTTGGCGATCTTGATCCGCTCGCGGCGCAGCTTGAAGAACAATTTGGAACGAGGCAGCCCAGAACCGACGACGCTCCACGATTTGAGCACGTGCTGCAGAATGCAGGCGCGAATCCAGTGGCTGGCGTAGGTCATGAACAGCGTGCCGCGCTCGGGATCGAACTTGGCGAGCGCGCGAACGATTCCGAAATTGCCCTCCGCGATCAGCTCCGAAAGCGGCACCCCGTAGCGCTGGTGCTTGCGCGCGATCGCGACGACGAATCGCAGCGCGCTCCGCACGAGTGTGTCGCGCGCGCGTTCGTCGCCTTGGTCGCGCCAGCGGCGAAACACGGCGAGCTCCTGCTCGCGCGTCAGCGTCGCGTAGCCCTGAACCGTTGCGACGTATTGCGTAACCCAGCCCGCACTATGTTGGTTCATGGTGCGCCAGCTAGAAGCAGAAAGCGTGCCGCAATACTGCGTGCGAATGACCCGCGGATCGCGCGATTTTTTTGGCGAAATTTCGCGCCGCTGGCCCACCCGCAGCGCGCGCGAGCCATTTCCGGACATGTGTCTCGAGCGCACGCGTCGCTTCACGGCCACACTGACTGCGAAAAACGACGCTTCGTCAGTCGGGAATCGGTGTGCCGCCCTGTTCGCTGCTTTGGTAGCAGGCCTCGACGAGCGCCATCGTTCGATATGCATCGTCGATCGAGCTCAGCAGTTGCGCGTCTTCGCCTGCAACAAAACGTTGCAAATTCGAGATCGGTCCCTCGAACGCTTCGGGAAACCAAGAGCCGCGCCGGGCGACGCTCTGCCGTACGACATTCTGATCTACGCGCGACAATTGCCTGAAGCGGTGAGTTTCGTGGATCGCCATCCGACGCAGCGCTTCGTGCTCGATCATTTGGCTAAGCCGCCAATTGCTTCGGGCGAGCTCGAACCGTGGGCGAAAGAGCTGCGGCGCTTGGCCGAGCGCGCCAACGTTTGGTTGAAAGTATCCGGGCTCGTCAGCGAGGCGCGCTGGGACTGCTAGCAGCCGCGCGAGCTCGAGCCCTATTTGGACGTAGCCTTCGAGGCGTTCGGCGCGGAGCGTATTCTTTTTGGTTCGGACTACCCGGTGTGCCGCGTGGCGGCGAGCTACGAGCGAGTGCTACGTGTCGCGAGCGACTTCGTTGCGAAGCTATCCGAGCACGAACAGAGCTTGGTGCTCGCGGACAACGCGATTTCATTTTACGAGCTCGGTTGAGTGCGCTGTTGCTCGCGACGGGGTTCGTGCTAATCGTGATTCGTGCGCGCTTGCGCGCGGATCCGCGAAAATGCCGAGAAATTTGCGGCTTTCTTTGCTGCTTTGCAGCCTGCTCGGGTGTTACGCGCCGGAGCCAGCTCCCAAGGTTTGCGCAGCGATCAACGATCAGCCGGATTGTTCGACGCAAACGCTGAGCTACGGCTCGGGCATCTCGGATCTCGTCAATCGGACTTGCCTGCCGTGTCATGCGCCGGGCGGCGAAGAGTCTACGG
>DATATR010000412.1:0-3798 GCA_036268695.1 Polyangiaceae bacterium
CGCGGTCTTGTTCACGACTAGGAAAATGTCGTTGACGATGCCTTTGGCGAAGAGCTCGCACAGCGTGAGATTGTGCGAGGCATTGTTCGGATCCGGGATGGCGTAATAGTCGGCGTAGGTTTGGTTGAAGAGCTGCGAATAGTCGATGTCGTTGCCGCCGTTCTTCGCGCGGCGAGGCATCTTCGTGCTGTTCGGGTAGGGCGACGCGGACGGAGCCGGGTCGCTCAAATCCACTAGCTTCGCGAGCTCGTAGATCAAAAATGGTTTTGCGTTCGGATCGCTGTAGCCGTGGTAGCGCGTGCCCTCCATCATCCAGGCTTTTTGCGTCTCGAAGCGGGCTTGAACGTCGGAGAGTTTGCGGTTGTTGGCGAAGTTCACGACCAGAAAGCGCGGGTGCATCTCCTGGATCTCGTCGTGATGCTGCGACAGCCACGGATCCGAGTTCGCGAAGCTCGTTTCGTTCGGCCAAACCAAGAGCGGCGCGCCGCCGCCGGCACCGGCGCTGCTCGCGCCGCCCATGCCGCCGCTTCCGCCCATCATCAGCCCTGCGCTGCCGGCGCTGCCGATGCTCGAGCCCGCGCTGCCGCCCGAGCCACCCGACATGCCGGACGAACCCGCGAGTGCGTTCGCGCCCGAAGCGCCCGCGCTATTTATTGCGCCGGCGCTGCCGCCGGAGTTCGCGCGCTGATCCGAGCTCGAGTCCGAAGAACCACAACCCATTGCCGTGCAATTGAGTGCAATGGCCGAAAGCAGCAAACCCGCGTGAGTGCGAAACAGCGCCATTGCCCCGAGATGTCCGGCCTAGCGCGGTTCGGCTCAGAAAAGAATCCGTTGCATCGAATCGCGCCTCTCTTTTTTGTGGGGATTCAATATTTGCGTGCACCTTGTGGCGCGGACACGTCGCGTTCGTCCGAGGCGAGCTCGAATCGCAGTTCGAAGTTGGCTTTGCCGTCGGCCGTCGGCGTGCTCATTCGAACCATAATTCGCTCGCTCGCTCGCACGCCTGTTCGGCGCGCCAAAGTCAGTTGCAAATGCAACTGCGAGATTCGCTCCGAGACGGTGCTCGCGCCAAAACGAAGATCGCTCTGGCTCCGAAACGCCTTCGCGCGGCGCCGAATCGAAGCTGCGCGCGAGCGCGCGCTGAGCGCGAGTTTCGTCCGCGCGTCACGCGCTCAGCGAACTGCCGAGCGCGCGTCGTTCGCGGAAAGCCGAGCTCAGGCCAAAATCAGCGGCAATACCGTGTCGTGTGAGTAGCGCCAGATCAGTGAAGAGTCGTGCGTTTGGAAGGCCGCGCCGTTGTAGTAAGTGTGGTTTCTGCCCTGCAGCGCGTTCAGCCGCGTGTAGAAGCCCGCGGCGATCTCGGGCGAGCTCACGCGCAGCTCGAACGGATTGTGCGCGCTGAACACGGTGAAGGCCTGCACCCGCGGCTGCGCCGGGAACGTCGAAGGATCGTGCAAGCGCCGCACGTCGTTGACGATGTTGGCCTGCACTTCCCCGTCGCTCAGGCGCACGCCGCTGCCGTATTTGCAATTCCACAAACCGGGCACTTGGGTCGGCGAAATGCCGTAAATGCCCGGCAAAGGCGGCAAATTGTAGAGCGTGTTTTGCCCGATGTTGGCGATCGTGAGGCCCGCCGGCACGCCAGTGAGCTGCAAGATCGACGTCCAATAGAAATTGTTTTGGAACTGCCCGAAGATGCCGGCCTCGGTGCGATCGAGATCCATGTGCTGCAGGTTGTCGAGCGTCGGAGGGCAGGTGATGAGCAGTTTCTTCGCGTGAATCTCTTTGCGGCCGCTCGGTGTGTCGACCACGACGACCACGCCTTGCGCGTTCCGCTCGATGCTCTTGACCTCGGCGCTGAGCAGCGCGTCCGCTCCGAGCAGCGCGGTCGCGCGCACGTAAATGTCGCTGTTGCCTTGCGGCACAATCAAAAACCGATTGCTGAAAATCGAGCTCACGACCGTCGTGCTGAAGTTCTTCAGCACGTAGACCGTCGGCATCTGCAGCAGGTTGCCGAGGCCTTGACCGAACTGGAACGCGGTCGACACCATCGCTTGGAGCGAGTGCTTGATCACGAAATCGCCGAACGACAAGAGCAGATCCGGCGGTACCGGCTCCGGCAAATTGAAGCCGCTGTCGAGATCGTAATACGTCGCGGTCAGGGTTTGCAGGATGCCGAAGTACGCGCCGAGCGCCGCGCCGACGTCCGCCGGTGATGGCGGCGTGAAGTTCGTCACCGGCTTGCCGGTGCGGAAATCGAAGTTCACTTGCGGGCCGCCGAGGCCAGTCGCGGTGATGGGAAAGGGCGTGATGCCGAGCCGCGCGAAGTAGTCGTTCACGACCGGAATATCGTTGAAAACGACGACACCGTAGTCCGTCGGGATGCCGGTCGCGGGGTCGACGTAGGTTTCGGTATGGCCGCCGAGGCGATTCTTGCGCTCGACCACCACGACGCTCTTGCCCGCGTCCTTCAGATGCACGGCGCTGTACGTGCCGGACGAGCCGCCGCCGATCACGCACACGTCTCGCGTGATCACCTGCCGATGATCGTCGTCGCACTCGTCCGCCGCGGCGCGCCGTGCGAAGGCGCTCGAAGCTGCCACACCGGCAGCAGATACAGACATGAATTTGAGGACGCTTCTACGGCGAAGGCGCATGGATTCGGACTCCTTATTATCGGGGCAGCCACGTCTCGAAGGGCAATCATCACATCGCCCCCGAACGAGCGAACGCTCGCTCTCATTACGCACGCACCTTATCAACGCCGCCAGGAGAAGTCGAGTCGGCTCTCATGCTCCGATACCGTATTTTCAGTAAGCCTGAGTCGTACATTCACTGTTGGTTCCGTTGCTGCGCCGCGTTCGCTGCAGGCTCAGCGCTTCCGCGTTCGTGCTTCAATACTCGGTAATTTGCGGGGATGCGCGTGGTGATGTGCGCGTCACTGCGAGGAGATGCGCAGTGATTTCAAGCAATCAGCACGCGCACTTTCCGCATCAACGAGAATGCGTGAACTCGAAGCGACGAGCACGTGTCGAACTCCGTCAGGCGCGGTGCGTCGCGTCGCACTCTGCAAAGAGTACAACGAGCAGCCGCGCGCGAGTGGGACCCGCGCGTACACCTCGAGGGTGTGATCGAGAGCGAGAGATTTTTTGATGGTCACGCGTTCGGGTTCAGGCCGGCTCAGCCTTCGGCGTCGCGCCGCGGCTTGATTGAATCGCACGAAAGCAAGTCGCGGTTAGGCGATGCGCTTCGGCATGTCTTTCGCGCGCTGACTCGCGCGAAACTCAATCACGCGAAATTCGGCGAGCCCGTGTTTCTTGAACGGATCTTCGTCGAGCAGCGCTTCCACCTCGGCGCGCGTTTTCCCGGTCGCCAAGATGATGCCGCCGTCGCGCGGGATTTTGCGGCCGGAAATCAGAAATGTGCCGGCTTCGTAGTGCTTTTTCAGGAACGCGACGTGCGCGCTCATGTGTGCGTCGATTTCGGAAAGATCGGCTTGGTAAGTGAGCTCGATGACGAACATCGCGTGCAGCATAACCGAGACGGCCGCGCGCAAAACACCTTGCGTGCCGCGCCGGCAGTGCTTCCCCAATAAAAAATCAAGCTGCGAGCGCTTGCGCCAGGTTTGCGAGCACACCCGCCGCGTTCCGCGTCACGATCTCGCCGTGCGACACGATGATGCGATTGAGATCGGGGATGCGCGCCCAGGCCTCGAGCTGCGCGCGTAAGGCTCGCTTGTCGCACACTTCGCGGAGTTCGATCACGGTCGGGATGCGCGGCGCGCCGGTGAAGCCCATG
>DATATR010000413.1:0-7143 GCA_036268695.1 Polyangiaceae bacterium
GAGTGAATCCAGCGGGGCCCCACCCTCAGGTTTTGGGGCCCCAACCCCCAAAACGCATGTCTCGAGAACTAACAGAAAGTTCGTAAATGCCCGACGCAACCAAGATTCGTATCCGCCTGAAGGCGTTCGATCATCAACTCCTCGACAAGTCGACGACGGACATCGTCGAGACCGCGCGCCGCACGGGCGCTCGCGTCGCGGGCCCGATCCCGCTGCCCACGTCGATCCGCAAGTACACGGTGCTGCGCGGTCCGCACGTCGATAAAAAATCACGCGAGCAATTCGAGGTGCGCACGCACAAGCGCTTGATCGACATCCTCGAGCCCACCCCCCAAACGCTCGACGCATTGATGAAGCTCGATTTGTCGGCCGGCGTCGACGTCGAGATCAAGAGCTGAGGGCCGAGGTAAGCATGGCAAAGATCGACGTTTTCAATCTCAAGCGCGAGAAAGTCGGCGACCTCGAGCTCGCCGATGAAGTGTTCGCGACCGAGGTCAAAGAGCACTTGTTTCACGAGGTCGTCGTTGCGCAGCTCGCTTCGCGCCGCCAAGGCACGAAAGCCGCCAAAGAGCGCTCGGCGGTCAGCGGTTCGTCCAAGAAGATCTACAAGCAGAAGGGCACGGGCCAAGCGCGCCACGGCTCGATTCGCGCGCCGATCTTCGTTGGTGGTGGCCGCGCGCACCCGCCGAAGCCGCAAGATTTCAGCTACCGCCCGCCGCGTCAGGTCCGCATCGGCGCGCTGAAGAGCGCGCTCAGCATGATCCTGAAAGAAGGGCGCCTCACGGTCGTCGACAGCATCGATCTCGGTGAAGTCAAAACCAAAAAACTCGCCGGCGTGCTCGAGATCCTGAAGTCCGACGCCAAGAAGACGCTGATCGTGGACGACAAGGGCAACGAGAATTTGCGCCTGTCGATCCGCAACATGGAAAAAAACCAATTCCTGCCCCCCGAAGGCGTGAACGTGTACGACTTGCTTCGTCACGATCACCTCGTGCTTTCGAAGGGCGCCGTGAAGGCTCTCGAAGCCCGCTGCCTGGAGCGCAAGTAAATGAAGCCCGCTGACATCATCAAGCGGCCGATCGCCCTCACCGAAAAGGCTGCGCGCCTGCGCGAGAGCAATCAGGTCGTGTTCGAAGTCGCCATGGCGGCGAACAAGATCGAGATCAAGGGCGCCGTCGAAGCGCTGTTCTCGGTCAAGGTCACCGACGTAAATACGCTGGTTCAGCGCGGAAAGGTGAAGCGCGTCGGCCGCGAGCTCGGCAAGCGCCCGAACTGGAAGAAAGCCGTCGTCACCCTGCGCGAGGGCGATGACATTCAATTCTTCGACGAGTCGAAGGGATAACGAAAATGGGTATCCGAGCTTACAAGCCGACCTCCGCGGGCCGGCGCTTCTACACCGTCAGCGACTTCGCTGACGTGACCACGACCGAGCCGCTGAAGAAGCTCACCGAGGGCAAGCCGGCGACCGGTGGCCGCAATCACTACGGTCGCATCACCTCGCGCTTCCGCGGCGGTGGCCACAAGCAGCGCTATCGCATCGTCGATTTCAAGCGCAACAAGATCGGCGTGCCCGCTCGCGTCGCAGAGATCGAATACGATCCCAACCGCACCGCGCGCATCGCGCTCTTGCACTACGTCGACGGCGAGAAAACCTACATCCTCGCGCCGGACGGCTTGAAGCAGGGCGACACCATCATCTCCAGCCGCAAGGCGGACATTCGCCCCGGCAATTCCCTGCCGCTCGGCGAGATCCCCGCGGGCACGATGATTCACAACATCGAGCTCCGGAAAGGCAAGGGCGGCCAGCTCGTGCGCTCCGCCGGCTCGGCCGCGCAATTGATGGCCAAAGACGGCTCCTACGCGCAGATCAAACTGCCGAGCGGCGAAGTGCGCAAAGTGCACGTGCTCTGCCGCGCGACGGTCGGCCAGGTGTCGAACCTCGAACACCAAAACATCAGCTTGGGCAAAGCGGGTCGCGCGCGCTGGCTCGGGCGTCGTCCGCACAACCGCGGCGTCACGATGAACCCGGTCGACCATCCGATGGGCGGTGGTGAAGGCCGCACCAGCGGTGGTCGCCACCCGTGCTCACCGTGGGGCCAACTGTCCAAGGGTTTGAAGACGCGCAACAACAAGCGCACTGACGTGATGATCGTCAAGCATCGCAAGGCAAAGGGCTGAGAGAATGGCGCGTAGTATCAAAAAAGGTCCGTTCATCGACGGTCACCTGCAGAAGAAAATCGACGACGCTCAAGCTCAGAGCTCGAAGAAAGTGATCAAGACCTGGTCGCGCCGCTCCACGATCATTCCGGAAGCGGTCGGGCTCACGTTCGCGGTGCACAATGGCCGCAAATTCGTGCCGGTGTTCGTCAGCGAAAACATGGTCGGGCACAAGCTCGGCGAGTTCGCGCCGACGCGCACGTTTCACGGCCACGCCGGCGACAAGAAGGGCAAGCCTGGTCCGGGCGGCGCGTCGAAGCCACCGCCGGCTCCGGCGGGCAAACGCTGAGCGGCGCGCGAAGCCGAAGCAAACGAATGCGGCGTGGCCTCGAGTCACGCCGCATTTTCTTTTTTTTGTTTTTGATGGTCACGCGCTCCGGCGAATGCCGTCGAAGCCTTCGGCGTCACGTTGCGACTGCTCGAGCGCACGCAGCGCGTCCCGCTGCTTCGCGTACTCGGCGTCGAATGCGCGTTCGCCCATGCGCGTTACGCCTTTGTTTCGCCGCGCGTCGAGTGCCGGTGCATGTCGCACTCGCACTCACGAGCACGATAAATCGTCCAAGAATTCGAGCTAAAGTGCCCAATTGGTCGAGCGGCCTGTGGCGTAAAGTGAACGATGATGGCCGCTTTCGCTCGTGCTCGCATCCTTCGAACGGTGTTCGGTTTCAGTGCGTCGGCCGCGTTTCTCGCCGCCTGCGCAACACCCAACGAAGCAGGAGTGCCCCCAGGCGGTGAAGGCGGCACCGACGTGATCAGCGCGGGTGGTTCGGGCGACGAGTCAGGCTCGAGCTCGGTGGCTGGTTCGGGCACGAGCGGCACGAGCTCTAGCGCGGGCACGAGCTCTAGCGCGGGCACGAGCGCTGGCGGCACCTCGAGCGCCGGTGCCAGCGGTACTTCGAGCGCTGGTGCCAGCGGTACTTCGAGCGCATTCGGCGGCACGAGCAGTACCGCGGGCTCGACCAGCGGCGGCACGAGTTCCTTCGCGGGCGCCTCGGGCTCTTCGAGCGCAGCTGGCGCGAGCGGCAGCGCAGGCCATGCAGGCACGAGCTCCGGCGGGAGCGGGAGCGGCGGTTCGGGTGTCGCGATCGGCGGTTCGGCGGGCATGAGCTCGGGCGGTTCCGGCACGGCGGGTTCGGGCAGCGCGGGGACGAGCAGCGCGGGCACCACGGGCGGCACCGGCTGCGATGCCCCCGCGTGGATTAGCGGCTTCAACTACAAGAGCGGGGACATGACGAGCGGCGCTTGCAACAATGGCGGCGGCGGTTCCACCGTGTGCACGGTCGGGAAAAAGTACGCCTGGACCTGCTTCGGCAGCACCTGCGCCATCTACGCACCGGGAGCCGACGGCTGGTGGGCAAACTGGACGGTTGGCGCGGAGTGCAACTGAACGCGCGTAAAGCATCGCGCAAGGCTCCCCCAAAAAATCCATCCGAACCCGCATTTTATTCGCTCCTGAGCTTGCGCTGGCGGTAGCGCTTTGCTAGTCAGGCGCTCCCCTTTGCGGAGCCAGCTCGACCATCGAGTTTGTGCTTCGCCAGCCGCCCCAAGCGGCTCGCGGTGCGGGTCCTCTCTAAGGTCCCGCGAACGTGTCGACCGCGGCCACTCGGAGGTGGTTGTTCAGGACGGCGGATGCCCCGCACGTCCGCGGGGTCGACGGGTCTCACGAGGAAACTGTCGTCATGATAAGCAACGCCAAAGCCAATTTTCAGAGGATCAGTCCGCGTAAGGCGCGGATGATCGTGAATCTGATCCGCGGGCGAGACGCCTCCGACGCGCTGCAGCTTCTCGATTTCACGTTCAAGGCCGGTGCGCCGTTCGTGAAGAAGCTCATCGCCAGCGCCGTCGCGAACGCCCGCTTGAAGCGCCCGGACGTGGACGCCGACGCGCTCTTCATCAGCAAGGCCTCGGTCGACAAGGCCGGCAATCAGAACATGCGCCGCTGGCGACCGCGCGCACAAGGCCGCGCGACTCGCATCGCCAAGGGCGTCAGCCACATCCACATCGAACTGGACCAGCGCTGAGCCGCGCCTCGCGCGACTCGAACAGCGGTAAGAACTCATGGGACAAAAAACTCATCCGTATGGCTTTCGCCTCGGCGTCATCAAGACGTGGACCAGCAAGTGGTACGAGGACAAGCACTACCAACAGTGGCTCCACGAAGACATCCGCATCAAACGCGCGGTGAAGGAGTACCTGTACAACGCGAACGTCGCGAGCGTCGAAGTCGAGCGCGCGGCGAACAAGGCCAAGGTCATCGTGTACACGGCGCGGCCGGGCATGGTGATCGGCAAGGGCGGTAAGGGCATCGAGACGCTGAAAATCGGCAATCTCGACACCGCCGCCAAGGGCGAGCAGAAGTTCGCCGGCGTGCAGTCCTTCACGCAAAACGAAGTTTTCATCGACGTGCAAGAGGTGCGCAAGGCGGAGACCAACGCGCAGCTCGTGGCCGAAAATATCGCGACGCAACTCGAACGCCGCATCGCGTTCCGCCGCGCGATGAAGAAGGCGCTCACCACAGCGATGAAGTTCGGTGCCAAGGGCGTGCGCATCCGCTGTGCGGGTCGCCTCGCCGGCGCTGAAATGGGTCGCGTCGAGACGTACCGCGAAGGCCGCGTGCCGCTGCACACGCTGCGCGCCGATGTCGACTTCGGCTTGGCCGAAGCGCGCACGACCTACGGCACGATCGGCGTCAAAGTTTGGATCTTCAAGGGCGAAGTGCTTCAGCGCAAAGCGCGTCGCATCCCGGAGTGATGAGCGATGCTTCAACCCAAGCGCACCAAGTTTCGTAAGCAGCAGAAGGGCAAGAACCGCGGCGTTGCCTGGCGCGGTTCGGATGTTTCGTTCGGTGATTTCGGTCTGCAAGCGATCGAACACTCGTTCGTCACTTCGCGCCAGATCGAAGCCTGCCGCATGGCCATTCAGCGCCATGTGAAGCGCGCCGGCAAGCTCTGGATCCGCGTGTTCCCGGACAAGCCAATCACCAAGAAGCCGCTCGAAGTCCGCATGGGCTCCGGCAAAGGTGGCGTCGAAGGTTGGGTTGCGGTGGTCAAGCCCGGCAAGGTGATGTTCGAAATCGCGGGCGTGCCCGAAGCGGACGCGCGTGAAGCATTCCGCCTCGCCGGCTCGAAGCTCCCGCTTTCAGTGCGCGTGCTCTCGCGCGGAGACCTGTGATGAAGGCGAAAGACTTGCGCGAACGCACGACCGAAGATCTCGGCGAGCTCAAAACGCAGCTCGAGAAGGATTTCTTCTCGCACCGCATGAAGAATGCGACCGGTCAGCTCGGTGACACGAGCTTGCTTGGCAAAGCGCGCCGGGACATCGCGCGCCTCGAATTGATTTTGCACGAGCGCCGCGCGCAAAGCGCCACCGCTGCGAGCAAAGGAGCGAAATCGTGAACGCCCCCGCAGAATCCGGAAACCCGATCTACCGCCGCAAGCTGATCGGCCGCGTCCGCAGCGACAAGATGGATAAGACCGTCGTCGTCGAGGTCGTGCGCTTCAAGCGCGAAGGCGTGTACAAGAAGTACGTTCGCGTGCGTAAGCGTTACAAGGCGCACGACGAAAAGAACGAATTCAAGACCGGCGATCGCGTCGAGATCGTCGAGAGCCGTCCGCTGTCACGCGAGAAGCGCTGGGCAGTGGCTCGCTTGATCGACCGCCCCGCATCGGAGCTCGGCTGAACCATGATCCAGATGCAAAGCTTTCTGGACGTCGCCGACAACTCCGGCGCCAAGCGCGTGCAGTGCATCAAGGTGCTCGGCGGCTCGCGCCGTCGCTACGCCGCGCTCGGGGACGTGATCGTCGTCAGCATCAAAGAGGCCCTCCCCGGCAGCAAAGTGAAAAAGGGCGACACCGCGCGCGCCGTGGTCGTGCGCACGCGCCGCGAATACCGCCGCCAAGACGGCAGCTACATCAAATTCGACGACAACAGCGCGGTCTTGATCAACACGCAGCAAGAGCCGGTCGGCACCCGCATCTTTGGGCCGGTCGCGCGCGAGCTGCGCGGCAAGCGCTTCATGAAGATCATCTCGCTCGCGCCGGAGGTGCTGTGATGGAACGGCTCACCGTCGGCGATCAAGTGATCGTGATTCGCGGCGACGATAAGGGTAAGCGCGGCAAAGTCGCGCGCCTGGTCGGCGAACGCGTGGTCGTGGAAGGCGTGAACGTGGTCAAGCGCCACCTCAAGCAGACGCCACAACGTCCGGGCGGAATCCTGGATGTCGAAGCGCCGATCGCGAAGAGCAACGTGATGCTCGTCGATCCCTCCACCAACAAACCCACTCGCGTCTCGGTGAAAATCGAGAACGACAAGAAAGTCCGCGTCGCCAAGAGCGGCACCGCCATCCCCGTGGCGAAGGAGAAGTGACGATGGCCGCTGAAACGACCGCGCCTCGCCTTCGCGAGAAGTACAGCAAAGATGCCGTGCCGGCTTTGATGAAAAAGTTCGGCTACAAGAACCCGATGCAAGTGCCCCGCTTGAAAACGATCGTCGTCAACATGGGCATGGGCGAAGCCGTCGCAAACCCGAAGCTGATCGACTCCGCCGTCGCGGAGATGACGGCGATCACCGGTCAAAAGCCGGTCGTTACCAAAGCGAAGAAGGCGATTGCGACCTTCAAGCTGCGTGAAGGCATGCCGATCGGCGTGAAAGTCACGCTGCGCCGCGAGCGCATGTGGGAGTTTTTGGATCGCTTGGTCACGCTCGGCCTGCCGCGCGTACGCGATTTTCGCGGCACCAACCCGCGCGGCTTCGATGGCTCGGGCAACTACACGCTCGGCCTCAAAGAACAAATCATCTTCCCCGAGATCGAGTTCGACAAAGTCGACAAGATCAAGGGCATGAACATCACGTTCGTAACCACTGCAGAGACCGACGAAGAAGCCAAAGAGCTGCTCGGAAGTCTCGGAATGCCGTTCAGGAGCTGAT
>DATATR010000414.1:0-11968 GCA_036268695.1 Polyangiaceae bacterium
CGGGGTCTTTGCTTGGCTTGAAGTTGGGTTTGGCTCAGCTCTCGCCGGCGGATCGAGCCAAAATTTCCGTCTTTGCCGGCGCGGCCGGCGCCGCACTTTCGAGCGCGGCCGGCGCGGACGCGGTGATCGCCGATCCGCCGCGCAAAGGCCTCGACTCCGAGCTCAGCGAGTTTCTGGTCGAGCACGCGCCCGCGCGCTTCATCTACGTGAGTTGCGGCCTCGAATCGTTTTTGAGTGACGCGGCGCGGCTGTGCGCGCGCGGCACGCTTCGGCTGACGGCGCTCAGCGCGTATTCGTTGTTGCCGTTCACGGAGCACGTCGAAACGGTGGCGCGCTTCGAACGCGCGTGAACCGTTTCACTCGAACGAGCACACGTATTCGGCGATGCCGTTCGCGACGCTAATGTCGAAGCCGGATTTGCCGGGCACGTTGAAGGATGTGCCAGCCGCATAGTCGCGCCACTCGCTCGTGCCGTCGATGCGTACGCGGCAATTGCCGGCCACGATGTCCATGCGCTCCGGCGCGTCCGTCCCGAAGTGAAACTCGCCTGGGTAGATCAGGCCGAGCGTCTTTTTTGCGCCGCCTTCGAGCAGGATGGTGTGGCTCACCACTTTGCCTTCGAAGTAGACGTTGGCTTTGGCGACAGCGGTCACATTGTTGAACTCGGCCTTTGACATGGCCGCGCATCATTCCACCAATCCCAAATCAATCAAGCCAAGCAAAGCGCGCGGCGGTTAACGCTGGGCCGCACGCCGAGCGCGCGGCTTCGGCCATTCTTCCCGCAAAATTGCCCAGCGTTCGTGATCGCGCCAGCGTCCGCCGATTTTGAGATAGCACGGCGAAAACCCCTCCAAACGAAAGCCGAGCCCTTCGACCAAACGGCGCGAGCGTCGATTGCGAGGCTGCACGTTGGCTTCGAGTCGATGCAGCGCGAGCTCGCCGAACGCCCGATCGAGCACGAGAGCCAAGCCTTCGCGCATCAAGCCTTGGCCAGCGAACGGTTCGAATGCGTAGTAACTCAGATACGCGCTCTGAAACAGCCCGCGCACGATCTCGCTGAGGTTCACGACACCGATGAGCTCCGCGCTCTCTGACGCGCAAATGAAAAACGAAATCTGCCTTTCGCCGCGCTGGCGCTTCAAAAAATCGCGAAACTGCTCCCGCGTCGCCGGCGCTTTGAGCCATGGCCGATGAAGCTTTCGGCTTTTCCGCACGCACACGAGAAACTCGGCTTCACGTTCGCGCGACAGCACTTCGAGCCGCACGCGCGACACGCGACGAGCGGCGCGCTTCGTCATGCCGGCCTCGTTCCGACGAGCACCGGTTGCACGAAGCCGTCGACGCGACGCACATTTTCGAAGCCGGCGGCTTTCATCAGCTCGAGCACGCGCGCGGGCGGTAGCGCATAGTAGCGAGCGCGATGGACGCGCGTTTCGAGTGGCCTGCCCGCTCGCTCTTTCAGCACATAAAACGCGAGATCGTAGTGCGGGCCGTCCCAGTCCCAAACTTGAAACAAGATCGCGCGACCATCGGGCAGCGCGCGCACGCCGTAGCCGTGTATTTCAGTGCCGGAGCCCGGCGCGTCGTAGTCGCGCATCGAGAACAACACACCGCCGCCGGGACGAACGCAGGCACGACATTCACTGAGCGCGCCGGAAATTTCGACGTCGCTGAGCAAGTGCGGCAAAGCGTTGTCGCACGCGAGCACGAGATCGAATGTGCCGTGAACTTCGGAGAGCGCGCGCAAATCTGCGACTTTCGTCGCGAGCGCAAGATCGCGAATTTTTGCTTCCCCGGCGGCACGCGCGACGGCTCCTCGCGAGATGTCGGATGCCGTGACGCGATAGCCCAGCGCCGCAAGCGGCAAGGCCTGCGTACCAATCCCGCACGCCGCATCCAGAACGCTCACGGTGATCGGCCACTCGACGCGGATGAAGTCGCCGAGCCACGCGCCTTGCCGCTCCATGCTCGCGTGCCAATCGGCAAACAGGAGGTGATAGTCTTGCGCCAGCTCGTCGTAAAACTTCGCGTTCATGGTTAGCCCCAAGCCTGAGTCGCGAGCGCAAAGCGCTGTGGGACTTGCCAGGGCAACGGCCCACCGAGCGCCATTTCCTGCCGCAGGGCTTTTTCCGCCAAACCGAGCTCGGCGAGCCAAGCGCGAAAGCTCGAGTGCGACGCGGGCACGTCGAGGCGAATCGCGCCGGAAATTGCGGCGCAGATTGCGCGCATGAGCTCGCGCGCAGTGGCCTCGTCTTCGGCAATCACGGGCCCAACGACGGTGTGCGAGGCCTTCGGCTTCGGGTTGGCCAAGGCGAAGCCGCTGATCTTGCCGCCTGCGTCGAGGTAGATCGCCGATGCGCTTGCGTCTCGGAACCGCTCGCGGAGCATCATCGCGCGGGAGCAACCGATGGCTCGCTTTTCGAAAGCAATCACCGATTCGATGTCTTCGATCGCGACGAGCTTGATCGTGCGATCGAGCTTTGGTTCGCCCATGAGCACTGCAACTTGGCCAGTGACTTCGAAGCCACGACTCGCATACAGCGGCTCGCCGAGGGGCGTCGCCACGAGGCCGAGCGTCGTTACTTTGCGCTGCTCCGCCGCCGAGAGTAACCCATCCAAAATCTTCGCGCCGATGCCGCGCCGCTGCGCGCTCGGCGCGACGATCATTTTCGCGATCGTGCCGGCACCCGGCTCGAGCTTCGTGAGCGCACCCTGAGCAATCAAATTTTCGGCTTCGCGAACACCGAGGACGAGCGCGCCCGCGTGCAAGGAGCGCCAATCCGTTTCATCGTCGGGCCAGCCGACACTCGCAGCGAGCGCGACGTTTTCCGCGATTTCCAGCGCCGACAGCGATTCGATGATGATGCCTTGCGCCAACCCGATCACGCCCTTCCGATCATGACGGGGTTCATTCTAACGGCTATGCTCGCACTCACCAAGGATGGCGGCTCGCGTCGTGTCTCGTCGCCGAACAAGCTAGCTTCGATGCGCGGCCTTCTGCGGAGCTAGTGCACCGCATGTGAGATGCGCGCAAGCTTCAACGCCGAAATTCCGCGGCGGTGCACTAGTCGTCGTTCATCTTCGCGCTTTCGCCCTTCTCGCGCGCGGCAAACGCTTGCTCCCAGTGCTGACCGTCGAAGCGCCGCGGCTCGAGTGACGCGAGCTCGACTCCGTCCAAGCAGCGAGCGTTCACGTCCACTTTGTGCGGGTCACTGCGCGGCGTGTAAAACGGATGAATGCCGCAATGCCGGCAGAATTTGTGCACCGCGACGCCGGTGTTGAAGCGATACTCGGTGAGCTCTTCGGCGCCGGAAATCAACTCGAACTGAGCCGCGTCCACGATCCAATGCAGAATGCCCTTTTTCGTGCAGATCGAGCAATTGCAGAGTGTCACCGTCGCGAGATCGCCGGTGACACGAAAGCGCACGCGTTCACAGTGACACGCACCGGCGTACGTTTGCATCGAATCAGTCGCCGTCTCCCGAGATGCTCCAATCCTCACCTGCCGATTCGCCCTTCGGGCTCGGCAAGGGTTCGCCGTTCGGGCCGTCGCGGCGCACGATCATCGTGGTGCGCGTGGCGCTGTCGTCGCTTTCGCGCGCGACCACGGTGATGACGTTGATGCCGGGTTGAAGCTCGGTGTCGATCGAGAATTTGAGCTTGGTCGGATCCGGCGCTTTACGATTCGATTGGTAGAAGACCTTGCGCGGGCCGACGAAGATGAAGCCATCGAGCACGCGATCGCCGTCCGTGGCGATGCCTTCGATGTGCACTTTGTCTTCGCGCGTCGCAAGCTTGGCGGGAGTGACTTCGAGTAGCGGCGGCGAGTGCGACAAGCGCGGTTTGTAGCCGATTTTCCCGGCCGCCGTCGCATTGTCGTGGAGCGACTTCGTCTCCACGAAGCCGAAGCGATCGTCGCCCAAGTTGACCTTGGTGAAGGTGCCGGAGGTGCCGAGTTTGTCGAGCACGCTGCCCTTGTCGACTTCGCCGACGATCGCCGCCGCGGCGAGCGGCTGACCGCGCACCGGCGCTGCCGCCGAGAATGACACTTTGCCTTGCGCCTTGTTCAGCGCGAGCGGGCTCTTCGCGATTGGCAGCGTCACCTTCTCGGTCGACACGACGCGCAGCTCGCGATCGGCCACGCTGAGCTCGAAGTTGACGTTGCTGTCGTTCAGTTCATCGAGCACGTCGAAGGTGAAGGCGACGTTGCGCACCTCGCCCGGTTTCATGTTCGAGATGTCGAAGCGGCCGTTGTGAATCAATAGGCCGTCACCCGTCAGGTTGCGGATGTTCGCCTGCGTCTCGTACGATTTCCCCTTGCCGACGTTCTTCACCGCGAGATACACGGTCGCGCCTTCGCCCTTCGAGAGCTGGCCGTCGCCGTTGCCCGGACGATTGTCGACGATCTGGTAGTTGTAGGCGAAAATCGGCTGCGGCAGCGCGTTCAGCGTCGGGCGAAGCTCCGCGTCCGGCGGCGGCTCGGCGCCCTCTGCGAAGAAGCGCACTTTGACCACGTCCGCGCGCGCGTCGGCCTCGAGCGGGATCTTGCACACGCGCTTCGCGTTGTCCGGCGTGGGCGCGCTCGAACCCGGCTTGTGCCCTTCCACGTCGCAGAAGCCGAGCGGCGCCGTCTCGGTCTTGGTCTCGCCCGGCATGATCTTGCCGAACACGAATTCCTTCTCGTCGTAGTAACCGCCATCGCTCTTGGTGCTGGCGCGCACTTGGTATGCCGGGCTCGTGCTCTTGTTCTTGACCGAGATCTTCATCATCACCTGTTCGCCCGCGGCGAAGGTGTCGTTCGGGTGATCGGTCGAGACTTTGACTTCGTAGTCGCTCGCTTTCGGCGGATTCGGGTAGTCCTTCGGCGGCGCGGCCCAATCGATGCCGATCTTGCCCAGGTCCGCGCTGACCGAATCCAGCTCGGTTTGTTGCAGCTTGTCCAAAAAATCCTTGGCGCTCCGCACCTGATCCAAGCGCTTGCCGGGGTTCAAACGACCAGCCAAGTCGCGCGCGATTTTGATCGGGAAATCGAGCTCGAATTCGTCTTCGAGATCGCCGCCGCGGTCGCGAATTTCGGCGCGTTCCTTCTCGGGCAAGTTGTAGCGCAGCCGATCTTCGGGTTGGTCGGTCGCGCGGTGCGCGGTGTTCGACAAGCTCTTCGTCAGATCGCGTTCGCGGAGACCGTGATCGTTCCGGTAGAGATCCATCTCCACCGTGTCCGCCGTCATCGGGTCGAGCTCGATGTCCGGCGCGACGCCCACGCCTTGAATCGAGACATCGCCCGGCGTGAGGTATTGCGCGATCGTGAGCTTGAGCGCGGCATTTTCCGGCGTCACGTGCGGGAACACGAGCTGCACGCTGCCCTTGCCGAACGTGGTTTGCCCGACGATCACGGCGCGGTCCAAATTCTTGAGCGCGCCCGCGACGATCTCGCTCGCGCTCGCGGAAGAGCCGTTCACGAGCACGACGATCGGGTAATTCGGCTCGGTGCCTTTGCGCACGGCGCGCTTTTCTTCGCGGCCTTCGGAAGCGCCGACGGTCGCGACGATCACGCCGTCTTCGAGGAAGCGATCCGCGACGCGCGCGGCTTGATCTAAAAGGCCACCCGGGTTCCCGCGCAAATCCAAAACCAAAGCCTTGAGCTTTTCTTTCTTGTGCAGATCCGCGAGTGCTTCGTCGAGCTCGTCCGAGGTGCTGGCTTGAAATTGCTTCAGTCGCACGTAGCCGACGCCGTTGCCGAGTCCGCGATAGTCGACCGACTTGACCTGAATTTCCTCGCGTACGAGCTCGAACGGGCGCGCGCCGGTCCAGCCGTCGGTGCCGTCGCGATGGACCCAAATCGTGACTTTCGAGCCCGGATTGCCGCGCAAGCGATTGACCGCGTCGTCGAGCGGCATGTTCAACGTGGACTCGTTGTTGATTTTGGTGATGCGATCGAGGCGCTTCAAATTGGCGCGCCCCGCCGGCGTGCCCGGCATCGGCCGCATCACCGTGAGCTGCTGATCGCGCACCGAAATCACGATGCCGAGCCCACCGAAATGACCCGACGTGGTCAGGTTCATTTCGCGATACGCCTCAGGACTCAAAAATACGCTGTGCGGATCGAGCGTGCGCAGCATGCCGTTGCACGCCGCGTACTCGACATCGCGCAAGTCGACTTCGGTGTCCTTCAAATTCGCCTGCAAGAACGCGAATACTTCGCGCAAGCGCGCCGCGACGTCCCAAGGACCTTGCACGTTGTCGATGCGGAAGGAGGCCGATTCGGAATCGACCTGCACCTTCACGGTGTTCGACTTCTCCTCGTGCAGGACGATGACCTGCGCGACCTCTTTTTGGATTTGGTTGACCGCGCTCAGAAACATTTGCCGCGGCTTGACCCGGCTCGGGTCGACGTACTTCGTGCGAATCGTGTTCAGCGTCTCGTTGACGGCAACGAGCTGGGTCAGATCGTAGGGCGCCTTGGGCTGACCCGGACTCGTCACCGCGTGCGCCACTTCGAGCCCGCGCCACAAACCGCCGGTGCCGAACTGCAGCGCGAAATAAGAGGCGAGCCCAAAAACCGAGAGCACGACCAGCGCCCGCACGAGGCGCGGAACAATTCGCATCCGCCGAGTATAGCGAGAATTTGCCCGAATTCGACGCGCGGGACGCGCGCTCGGTCGTTCTCACGCTCGGGCTTTTATTCCCACAATCGGCGCGATTCTTTGGCGTTCACTCGCCGGCGGCGACGCCTTTGCCGGCGGAATTTCCCGTTGTTGCCGCCTCGGCCGGAGGTTTCGTCGGTCCCGGATCGCGCACTTCGACCGAGGGCGACTTTTCGTCTGCCTTAATCGAGTAGCGCACGAGCGCGCGGAGCGTGCGGTTGCGCTCGACATTGCCGAGCATCAATTTCAAATCTTCGTACACCGAAGGATCGACCAAGAGCGCGCCGAGCGTGCCTTTGCCCGCGTGCACGTCCGCGACCATTTGTTTCAAGTCCAAGCTGACTTGATTCAAATTGCCCATCACCTGTTGCGACGAATCATCGCCGTAGATCACGCTGCGTGCGATGCCGTTGCCTTCGCGGACGCCTTTGAGCGTCGTCGTGAGCTCATCCGCGACGTTGCCGAATTTGGCGATCGTTTTGGCGCCGTCTTCGCCGTACACGACTTCGTGCGCGAAGCCGGGACCGGTCTGCACTCGACCGAGGATTTGGTTCACGTTCGCCGCGGTGTGCTCGAGCTCGCCCGATGTTTGCTCGAGGTTCGCCATCAAGTGCGAGAGCCGTTGTGCTTCGCCCGGGTCGTGTAAAAGCTTCGAAACGTAGCCGTCGCCGTGATCGACCGAGCCCAAAATGCCGGCCAGTGCGGCCATCGACTGGTGAATGTCGCCTTGGAATTTGTCGTCCGCGAGGGCGCTCGTCGTGCGTTCCAAATTGTTCACGACGTTCTCGACGTGTCCGGAAATCTGGCTCAGCTTCGACATCATCTGCGTGAGATCGTCGCTTTGCTTGGACGGAATATTGGCGCCTTCCGGCAGCGCGGGCTTGTCTTGCGATCCGACGGTGATGACGATCATCTTGTCGCCGAGCAAGCCCTTGCCCTCGATGCTCGCTTCGCTGTCCGTACGAATGCGGCGCGCGTCGTCGAGCGAAACCGACATGCGCACGTGGATCTCTTTGTCTTTTGGATCTTTGCCGTAATCGACGCCGGTGATCGAACCCACGTCGACGCCACCCATGCGCACCGGTGAACCACGACGAAGCCCCTGCACGTCCTCGAACTCGGTCGCGAACGGCACCTTCTTGTCGAACATCTGGCGCTCGTCGCCGATCAAAAAGATCACCGCGCCGATCGCAGTCAGGCCCGCGAGCACGAACGCACCGACTTTTACGTCCCTCGAGGACACCATCGCGCGTTTAGCTTACCTCGCGGGTGAGGTTTGTCGCTCGCGCTTTTTCGAAGCCCGGCAATTTCAGCCCGGCGAGAAGCGACGCGCGCCGGCCGCGACTTGCGCGGTTCGGCGAAGCTCAGCTGTTGAGCAACGTCTCGACGTCTTCCTTGACCGGTGCTTTGCCTTCGATGAAGTCGGTCACGCGCTGATCCTTCGAAGCTTGGAATTCCTCGACCGTGCCATACGCGATGATCCGGCCACTTCGCACCATCGCGATGTGATCGCTGATTTCGAACGCGCTCTTCATGTCGTGCGTCACGACGATGCTCGTGATCTTGAGCTTTTGCTGCAAACCCATGATCAAGTGATTGACGCGCGCAGTGTTGATCGGATCGAGACCCGTCGTGGGTTCGTCGTAGAGCAGCACTTCGGGCTGCACCGCGATCGCGCGCGCTAGCCCGACGCGCTTCCGCATACCGCCGGACAAGTCGGCAGGCTGCAGGAGCTCGATGCCCGGCAAATCCACCAAGCTCAAGGCCCACTGCACGCGATCGTCGCGCTCTTTCTTGGTCATCTTGTCGCGAAAGTGCTCTTCGAGACCGTAGGCCACGTTTTCACCGACGTTCAGCGAATCGAACAGCGCGGCGCCTTGAAACAGCATCGCGATGCGCCGGCGGACTTGCGAGAGCTGTTCTTCGTCCATCTTCGTCACGTCTTCGCCGTCGAACACGATCGTGCCGGCGTCGGCTTGAAGCAGACCGATCAGCATCTTCAGCATCACGCTTTTGCCGACGCCCGATCCGCCGCAAATCGTCAGCACTTCGCCGCGCAGCACCTTCAGGTTGAGCCCCGAATAAATCAGCTTCGGCCCGAAGGCTTTTCTGATGCCGCGAAACTCGATGATCGGATCGGCGACCGCTTCGGTCATGGCCGACTACTCTAAGATCTTTTCGAGCTTCAATTCGATCGCGTTGCCACCGCGGTAACGATCCGGCCGAAGTTTGCCACAAACCGCGACCCTGCCCGTGAGCCCTTGCGCCTGCTCGCCCATGCCGACACCGAACGCGCCGAGGCGAACGCCGCCATCGAGCTCGAGCTCGAGCTTCAAATGCCCGCCTTGAACCTGCCGCGCGGAGAGCACGCAGGCCTCGAACGCGAGTGCGGGCGACTCATTGCCGGGTCCGCACGGCTCGAGCAAATACAAATCTTCGAGCACGCGCGCGGGCTGATCGCCGGGCGCGAGCCAGGTGAGCTCTGCTGCTTCGTTGGCCGATTTTTTTGGTTGGGGGGGCCGAGCCGCGCAAGCTGCTTCGAAGCGAGCGCGCAGCGCGTCCAATTGCGGCAGCATCAATTCACAACCCGCCGCGGCTTGGTGTCCGCCGAAGCGCACGAGCACGTCTTTGGATTCGGCGAGCGCGTCGAACAAACGCGAGCCCGCGGGTCCGCGCACCGAAGCGCGACCGTGCCCATCCGTGAAGCCGACGGCGATCACCGGCTTCTCGAATTTGTCCGCGAGCCGGCCCGCGACGATGCCGACGATGCCGTGATTCCAGCCCTCGCGCCCGACGACGATCGCCGGCCGATCGGCGTAGCCCTCGCGTTCGATTTCAGCGAGCGCTTGCTCAATCATTTGTTCTTGCAGCAAGCGGCGCTCGCTCGAACACTGCTCGATTTCGGCCGCGAAGCCTTGCGCCTCGTCGAGGGTTTTGGCGAGCAGCAATTTGACGGCGATGTCCGGCGCGCCGAGCCGCCCCGGCGCGTTCAAACGCGGCGCGATGCGAAACGCGATGTCTTCGGCGGTGATCGGCGCTTCCGCGCCGAGCTTGGCGAGCTCGAGCAGCGCGCGAATGCCCGGGCGACGCGCTTCGCCGAGCGCGCGCAAGCCCGCCCGAACGAGCGCGCGATTGTCGCCATCGAGCGGCGCGACATCGGCGATCGTGCCGATCGCGACGAGGTCGAGCCAGCGCCGCAGATCGAGCGCTTTACCGAGCGCGCTGCGCAGCGCCGCGGCGATCGACAGCGCGAGCCCGCACGAAGCGAGCCCCTTGTACGGAAAACCGCACTCCGGCCGATGCGGATTCAAGAATGCGAGCGCCGGCAGCGGTTCGTCCGGCACCAAGTGATGATCGATCACGACGGTGTCGACGCCCGCGTTTTTCACGCGCGCGAGCGAAACGTGATCGGACGAGCCGCAATCACAGGTGACGAGCAAGCCGGCACCACTCGCCAAAATCTTGTCGACCGCGGCGGAAGATACGCCGTAGCCGCCTTCGAAACGGCTGGCGATGAAGGTCACCGCTTCGCCGCCGAGCGCGCCGATGACCTCGGTCATGATCGCAGCCGAAGTCATGCCGTCGCAGTCGTAGTCGCCGAACACGGCGATGCGTTCGCCCGAGCGGATCGCGCGCGCCATGCGTTCTGCGGCCGCGCCACGGTCGGCCATTGCATCCGGCGAAGTGAGCTCGGCCAAGCGCGGATTCAAGAAGCGCCGCGTGGCCTCCAAATCGCGATGACCGCGGCGTTCGAGCAACCCCGCCAGCGTCGCACTGACCCCCAAACCAAAACTGAGCTCACGCACGCTCGGACTCGGCGCGAAGCGCGGCCACTGATCGTTCGGGGCGAGGGCTTCTGCGCGTACTGAGCTCAAGGACCCGATGTTCGGACAGAGTGAATGGCACTGTCAATCCATCGGAACGTAGCAAAGCCGAGTTCCCAACAATGTCAGCTCAGCCTGGTTATCCATGCGTCACCACGCGCGGAAAAGCTGTGGGAAAGCCGCGGGAAAAGCTGTGTACAACGAGTCGCGGCGCACAAAAACGAAAAACGCCCCCCGACCTGCGGGAAGCGTTTCGAGTGGCGATCGAGGCGCTCAGTTCAAATTGCTCGCCTCGACCTCCGGCGGATCGAGCGGCCGCGCGACGAATAGCCATTGCGCACGACCATTCGGGCCCACGAAGCGGACGTGCTCGTCCGGCAGCGCGCGCAAGTGAAAGCGCGGGCCTGCTTCGGAATCTTCCGCGGTCACGAGTGACATCGCGTCGAGCACGTGCAAGCCACCGAGCACGTCTTCCGGCTCGGCTTCGAGGCGTTCCGCGAGATCTTCCAGATCCAAATCGCGGTCGCCGGCAAACGCCGCGAGCACACGCTGAGCGGCAATGCAGCGCTCTTGTTGTTCCGGCGAGATACTCGACCAAAGCTCCTCGGGAATGGTCAGCGGCAAGCCGGTCACCTCGGGCACCTGAGCGAACTGGGGCTTGAATACACCAAACATGTCATGGAACTTAAGCACCACGCCTCGCGTGTCAACGGCAGGCCGATGCACGTTTCAGGCCAATTTCCTTTTATTTTGATGGTCACGCGCCACAACGCGTTACGTCAAAGCCTTCGGCGTCGCGCCGCGGCTTCCAAGAGAAAGAACGGCCAAAGCTCGACAAACCAAAGCACCGAATCTCGCTCGACCGAAACCCAAAAGCGCGCACCCGACCCCAACCCAAAAGCGCGCACCCGACTCCAACCCAAAAGCGCGCACCGACCCAAACCCAAAAGCGCGCACGCCCGGAAATAATACAAACTCACGGACTCGCGCGGCTGATCACGGTTCTCGTGAGTAGCCACACGCCAACAAGAGTCTGACCGAACAGGCACCCGCTATTTCCAAGCTCGCGCCAGCGGCCAAGCGCATCAGTCGATTGCAGAGCAAGCGATTGCAGAGCAAGCGATTGCAGAACAAGCGATTGCAGAACAAGCGATTGCACAGCGAACCTCGCGGCAGCGAACCTCGCGCTCGAATCGCGCTGCCAAACTCTCGAAAAGCTCAGCCCGAAGCCACCGCGTTACGCCCGCTTACGGTCGGCTTTTTTTTTACGCCCGAGCCCACTTTCGAAAACAAAGTGTGGTCGAGCCACTCGGTGAGCGGCAACGCGACGTAAATCGACGAATACGTGCCGAGCACCACACCGATGATCAGCGCGAGCGCGAAATCCTTGAGCTCGCCGGTGCCCCAGATGAAGAACGCAAGCAAGCTAATCACCACCGTGCTGCTCGTGAGCAAAGTGCGGCCGAGCATTTCCGAGGTGCTGATGTTGATCAGCTGGAA
>DATATR010000415.1:0-3324 GCA_036268695.1 Polyangiaceae bacterium
CCGACCGTGGACAGCACTGCGATCACCCAGAGCTCCACCTTGGGCGCTGGTTTCTGGTCCTTCAGCGGCATGGGCACCGCGACGGCAACGATCTACAACGTCGAGGCTCAGGCCTATTTCAGATCCGCCGCGGGTTTGATCGTGGACCATCCGGACGCCTTTCACTTGGACACGTGGCTCGCCGCGACGGACTGGGCCTTCGAAAGCCTCACGGGTTACGAGGGCGCGAAGCCCGCGTCGTTCATTTTTTCCTGGTCATTCTTGAACGGCGCGGAAGGCGCGTCGGCGAGCGTCGCGAACCTGAGCGGTCTGCAGAAGCGCGTGCTCGCGGTATACGACGCGCGCTTCTCGGTGCTCGACGCAATGCGCGCACGCCACGATCGCGTGTACGGCAGCGCTCACTGAGCGGCTCGGACATCAGAGCGGCGCGTCGATCTGGCGCGCCGCTCGCGGCGGTCATGTGCTCGAAGCCGAGAGCAGCTCTCTGGCATGCTCGAGCAAAACGGAGGCTTGGTTCTTCTCCGGTTCTTCGAGCACTTCCTCGAGCAGCGCCTTGAGCACGCGGCCGATCTCGGGACCGGGTTGGATACCGAGCTCCTTGATCAGCGTGCCGCCGTTGATCGCGAGATCTCTGACGTTGAAAGCGGCGCCGGCGGCGATCACTTTGGCGACGTGCGCCTTGAGGCGCGCGATGTTTTCGAGATCGAGGCTCGGGTCTTTGCCCTTCGCGCTGACGTCGGCTTCAGACAGCGAATAGAGATCATCGACGAGCTCGGGCGAGACGCGGCGAATCCAGCGGCGCACCGCGGCGTCGCTCCAGCTGTCGTCGTAACAGATCAGGTGGTGCCGCACGAGCGCGACGATGCGCTCGCGCTCGTCGTTGGAAAAGCGCAAGCGTTCGAGCAAGGGATTTGCCATCTCGGCGCCGATGCGCTCGTGGTCGTAAAAGGTGTAGTCGTTGGTTTTGTCGCTGAATTCGCGCGAGCGGGGCTTCCCGACGTCATGGAGCAAGCCGGCCATGCGCAGCACCGGGTTCGGCGGACAATTGTCGAGGCAGTGCATCGCGTGGCCCCAGACATCGAACGCGTGATAGTGGTTCTGTTCGCAGCCGACCGACTCCATCAGCTCGGGCGCGGTGATGGCGAGCATGCCGTGGTTCTTCATCACTTCGAACGCGCGGCTCGGCGCCTTCGCCTTGCTGGCTTTGAGCCACTCGTCGCGAATGCGTTCGGCGCTCACTTTGCGGTAGCTATCGAGCGACGGCACGATCGCGCGCTCGGTTTCTGGATCGAGCTCGACGTTCAGCGTCGCGACGAAGCGCGCGGCCCGAAGCACGCGCAGGCCGTCTTCCGCGAAGCGCACGGCCGGATCGCCGACCGCGCGCAGCCTGCGCGCGTGCAAATCGCGCGCGCCGTCGAATGGGTCGATCAGCACGTTTTCTAGGGGATCGTAAGCGATGGCGTTGATCGTGAAGTCGCGCCGCGCAAGATCGTCTTTGATGTCATCGACGAAATAAACCGAATCGGGGTGACGACCGTCGCTGTACGTGGTTTCACCGCGCAGGGTCGTGACCTCGTAGCTCGATTGCTTCAGCAACACCGTGACGGTGCCGTGCTGAATTCCAGTCGGAATCACGCGGCGAAACAGCTTTTGAACTTGTTCGGGACGCGCGGAAGTCGCGATGTCCCAATCGCCGCGCAGCTCGCTGCTTGGTTTCTGTTCGAGCTCGGCGAGCATTTCGTCGCGCACACAGCCGCCGACGATCCACGAGCGGAAGCCTCCCTCACGAAGCCGCGCACAGAGCTCGCGGACTTCGCTCGGCACGGCGTGGCTGAGGCGGGCGGTGTCGGACACGGCGTCGGTTTAGCAAGGTTCTCGCGTCGAGGCGATCTTCGCCCAATTTCCAGCGAGCAAAACCGGGCGTAGCCTAGGGCCATGATCGCGCAACGACTGACGCCGATTCTCAACGTTTCGAACATCGTCGAGAGCTTCGCTTGGTTCGCGAAGCTCGGTTGGAACAAAGCCTGGGATTGGGGCGACCCGGTCACGTTCGGCGGCGTGTGCTCCGGCGAATGCGAAATATTCTTGTGCCAAGGCGCGCAAGGCGGGCGCGGCAAGAGCGAGCTCAGCGCGACGCGAGGCGCGGCCGGCAGCGATGCGGCCGAGCACGGCGTGTGGATGTCGATTTGGGTGGAGGATGTGGATGCGGTGCACGCGCGGTGCGTTGTGGAAGGACTCGACGTGACTGCGCCTCCGGCGGATGAGCCTTGGGGCGTGCGCGAGATGCACGTGCGGCATCCGGACGGACACGTGTTCCGCGTGAGCCAAGGTCGCGACTGAGCGCACGCGCGTTACAATGCGAGGCAGGCGCGGCTGCTGTGACGAGGTTCGCGAGTGCGCGGAGACCACAGCGGCGCGCACGAACGGCGAGCGCGCCCGTTGCCGCGTGGCCGCCTCAAAAAATCCCTAATTTCCCCAGGGATTTACGATTTCGCTGCCGCCGATGCCGGGTTTCGGTTTCCTCGCGGGCGGCGTGTCGGTTTTGGTTTTCACAGGGCGCGGCGGGGCGACGGCGCCGCGTGCGAGTTTGTCGAGCTTGACGACTTCGCGTGTCTTCGAACCGTCGAGGGTGATCGAGTCGGGCTTGTAGCCGTCGCGCCGGATTTCGAGCTCGACGGTTTTGCCTTCGTCTACGCTGATTGCGACTGGGCTTTGGCCGAGATCGGCGCCGTCCCGGAAAATGTGCGCGTCGATCGGTTCGGTCGCGAGCACGACTTCTTTGCTCAAGACGACGTCGTTCGCGGCGGCGAGTGCAGCCGCGCTGGGCGAGATGCTCGGCGCTGCAGCTGCTGGGCTGTCCGCGGGTTTTGGCGCGGGTTCGGGCGCGGCGAGTGCGGAACCGGTCGCGCTCGGCGTCGCAGAACTCGAGTGGCTGCTGCCGAAGATGCCGACCACGATTGCGATCGCGGCGAGCACGCCCGCGATGCCCGCGTAGAGCGGCCAGCGGCTCTTCTCCGCGCCGGACCGCGATGACGGAGTCGCGGGCACGGGCGCGGGCATTTGCCCTTTTTTGAAGTAGTCGACCGGGACGTTGAAGCCGCCGGAGCGCGCCATCATTTCGGGCACGGCATCCGGCACGGCGCCGGCGTTGAGCTTGTCGAACTCGTCGATCAGCTCACTCATCGATTGGTAGCGGTGCTCGGGCCGCTTCGACAGGCACTTGAGCACGACCGCTTCGAGGCCGGGCGGCACTTCTTGCGGCGCGGGCACGAGCGCGCGGATCGGCACCGGCGCTTTGTACATGTGCTGCGTCAAGATGCCCAT
>DATATR010000416.1:0-2065 GCA_036268695.1 Polyangiaceae bacterium
TCGACGATCTCTTCCACTTCGCCGAGCGCTTTCCAATCCGCGAAGCCGTCCGCCCAGAGGTACGTCTCGGCCGTGACTTGGCCCGAGTTGTAAGCCGTGATGAGCTCGGCAATCGTCAAGCTCCGCTGATCGCCTTCGCCAAAGTCAACTGAGTACTGCATGCCGCTGTCTTGCTCCACTGCTGCCGCTGTTCCTGCGTCCGGTGCGTCGCCCGCTGCGGTGTAAACGTTCGCCGGGTTGGTCTTGCCGTCGATCACAATCGTTGCGCCGCACTTTCGGCAACGGATTTTCGCCAGACGATCGGTGACTTTCTCGTCTGCAATCGAGTATTTAGCTTGGCACGCAGGACAGGAAATCTTCACAATCAGCCTCGCGAGATGCGCCTTTTCGGTGCGGGATACGCTTTCGCGTCTGTCGGTTCCCAGAAGCAATAGCCTAAATGATGGCTACGCAGATGTTCAATTTTCGGTCTCGGCGGGAGCTCCGAGCAGGGCCACTCTTTTATCATTCCTGCGGAAGATCGCTAGACCCCACGCAGGGTTCTGATGCTTCGACCCAACGGAACCTCGTGCCTTTGGTGTCGGAAAATTACAGGCCCGTGTGGGTTCATGCACCCATCGCAAAAAGCGCAAGATCCAGCGCGTCGAGCCGCTCGGCCAGCTCGGGATTTTCGCCGTCCTCACGCAGCGCGAGCATCAATTCGCGCTTGGCTCCGGCGAGATCGCCCTCGGAAATCAGCGCATCGGCGCGGCTCGCGTACAGCCGAGCCGCTGCGGTCTTGCACAGCTCGTCCAAAGATTTAGCCCCCACACCGACATTGGCGACACGCGGCACGTCGCTGCCCCCGAGTCGCAGTTGCCCCTTGGCCAGCGCCAAATCGTAACGCGGCCGGAGCTCGGGATGCGACAGCACGCGGTATGCTTCGGCTCCACGTTGAAACACGCGCCGGGACACGGTGAGCGTGTCCGCGTCGTAGTCGAGGTGCGCGTCGGGGTGAAACGCGAGCGCGAACTCGTGGAACGCGGCTTTGATACTCGCGTCGTCCGCGATCTCGAGCACGCCGAGTAGCTCGTAGTAGCTCGAGTCGTCGAGCACGCTGGCCCACTCGTAGACGCGCTCGATGTCGGCTTCGTCGGCGAGCATTGCTTAGATCTGCCGCGCGGCGTTGCGCTGAGTCATCCAGGCGATGTCGCTCGCGTCGGGCAGCGCGACCAAGCGCACGGTCGCGCTCGTGGCGCGACCCGTGGCGACTTCTTGCGCGCTCACGTTGAGCATGCCGTTCGTGTCGAGCGAAAAGCTGACCGCGATTTGCACCTCGCTGCGGCGCGCCGGAGTCAAGCCCGCGAGCTCGACCTCGCCGAGCAGCGTGTTCTCGCCGAAGCGACTCGATTCGCCTTGGGCGATGCGCACGCGCACCAAGGTTTGATTGTCGACCGCGGTCACGAATACGCGCGTGCGTTCGCAAGGGACTTGCGTGTTGCGCTCGATGATCGAATCACAGAAGCCGTTCACGGTCTCGACGGCGAGCGTCAGCGGCGTCACGTCGATCAGCAGTGGGGGTGGGGGTGCCGTGCGCGGCGCGGGCACGGGCTCGAAACCACCGAACTGCGGCGCGCCAGGCAAGCCCGGCGTTTCCAGCGATCCAAACGACGGTTGCGGCGCGCGCATCGGCGCGATCGGCTGCGGAGTGGGCGCTTGCGGCGTGAACGCGGCGGGTATCGCCGGCGCGGCTTGCATCACCTGCGTCGCGGCGAGCGGCGCTGGAATTGGAGGCGGCGGAGGTGGAGGCGCGTAGGGCGCGGCAGTCGGCGCAGGCGCTCGAGCTGGTGGCGCGCCGAGGCCGCCGAGCATCGTCGTGCCCGCGAACGGATTGCGCGAGCCAGCGGCGGCTGCAGGTTGATACGGTCGCGGCGCGGGGCCCTCAGGCGCGAGCTCGCGCGCCGTGCCGACGCGGGTGACTTCTTCTTCGTCGCGGCCATCGCGCGGCGCGCCGACGCGCGTGACCTCTTCGTCCGGCATCTCCGGCAGCGGCAATGCGTCTTCGTCGAGCTCGATCGGTTGCGGC